>JBBDLQ010000001.1:0-1658 GCA_040878765.1 Balneolaceae bacterium
TATGAGCTGCTGATCCGGGATTTTCTTCACATAAAAAATTACCAGACCCTCACGGATACACTCGACTATCTCGAACGACTCGGGGTAAATGCTATCGAACTGATGCCGGTGAACGAGTTTGACGGTAATTTAAGCTGGGGGTATAATCCCAGCTTCCATCTTGCGCTCGATAAATATTATGGCTCACCGGAAGCCTTCAAAACCTTTGTTCAGGAAGCTCATAAACGCGGAATGGCGGTAATTTTGGATGTGGTACTCAATCACGCAACAGGCTTAAATCCACTTTATCAGCTGTATGGCGGAAGTGGTAATCCTTACTTCAACCCAACAGCTAAGCACGATTTTAACGTATTCAATGACATGAATCACGAGTATTCAGGTACCCGGTATTATTCTAAAAGGGTGATGGAATATTGGTTGGAGGAATACAAAGTAGATGGCTACCGGTTTGATCTGAGTAAGGGATTCACCCAAAAAAATACACTTGGGAATACCGGAGCTTGGGGACAATACGATCAAAGCCGGGTTGATATATGGAAGGATTATGCCGATGCCGTTTGGGCTGTTGATTCAAGTGCTTATGTGATTTTGGAACACTTTGCCGACAATTCAGAAGAAAAAGTACTGGCCGATTACGGGATGATGTTGTGGGGAAATATGAACCATGCATATAATGAAGCCTCAATGGGTTACAGCTCGAACCTAAGTGGTGTTTTATCTGAAAGCAGGGGATTCGCTGACCGGCATCTGGTGGGATATATGGAAAGCCATGATGAACAGTGGCTGATGTTTAAGAATATCGCTTTTGGCAATTCCTCTGGTAATTATGACATCACAGAATGGGGCACGGCTCTTGGCCGGCAAAAACTGGCAGGTGCTTTTTTCTTCACGCTGCCCGGCCCAAAAATGATGTGGCAATTTGGAGAACTTGGCTATGGCTACGGTGATAATGGTGAACAGTGTTTAAATGATGCGGATTATTGTCCGTCATCGGCACCGGGCAGAACTGCAGAAAAACCCATCCGCTGGGACTATTATAACAATCCGGATAATCCGGAACGGGTGAAATTATACAAAACCTGGAGCGCACTGATCAACCTGAGAAGAAGCAGTCCCGCTTTTACCGCACCCAATGCTTTTAGTTATGACCTGGAGGGTACGCTAAAAAGTATCACCCTTGAACATGCTGATACAGACGTGGTAATTGCGGGTAATTTTGGGATGAATCCTACAACAATGACCGTTGATTTTACGGCTACCGGAACCTGGTATGATTTCTTTGAAGGGACAACCATTGACGTTACAGAACTTGAACATCCTGTTGAACTTGGCTTAGGTGATTTTAAAATATTTACAACCAAAGAGTTTGAAACTCCGGAAGAAGGCCTTGCCACCTCTGGTGAAATTGAACCTGATGAAACAGCCTTGCCAAATACTTTCAGGCTAAATCAAAACTATCCGAATCCGTTCAACCCGAGTACTGTGATTAGTTATCAGTTAGCGGGAAACAGTGAGGTAACACTTGAAGTTTTTGATATGCTGGGAAGGAAGGTTTCAACATTGGTTAACGAGCGAAAATCGGCCGGCAGCTACCAGGTAAATTTTGATGCATCGAATTTAAGCAGTGGCATGTATTTCTATCGTTTGCAAGCCGGAGG
>JBBDLQ010000002.1:0-1620 GCA_040878765.1 Balneolaceae bacterium
AAGAAGCCAGCATATCTTAAACATTCAGGTGCATCTCTTATGTTAATTTACACTGAAAAAAACACCTTCTTAAGTAAAATCATGCCCACTTTCCGCATGATGAATTAATTTTATTTGATTCCAATAAAATTCGCAGGTTTGATAAAAAAATCACATTATTAAACAGAAAAAATAACCCGGAACCACATTAAATATTAATAAAATAAAAAGTCAGTGAAAGAAATATCTGCACAGGAATTAGTAAATCTACAAGGGAAAAGTAATACCATATTGATTGATATCAGACCTATTGCCGCCTACAATGGTTGGACATTACAAGAAGAATCAAGGGGCGGGCATATTCCAGGGGCTAAAAGTATTCCACTGCAATGGACCAATTACATGGACTGGGTAGAAGTGTTGGAAGAAAAATATATTACTAAGGACCATACAATAATTATCTATGGTTATTCCTCTGACGATACCCAAATAATGGCTGAAAATCTTTCCAAACTTGGCTTTTCAAAACTCTTGGTTTACAACAATTTTATTAATGAATGGTCGGCTGACAAAAAGCTTCCTTTAGAACATCTTCCACGTTTTAAAAATCTGGTGTACCCTCAGTGGGTAAAACAGCTTATTGATGGTGAGACTCCTCCTAATTACCACAATAATCATGTTGTAATCTGTCACTCCCATTATGACTACATAGAAGATTATCACAATGGCCATATTCCAGGGGCTATCCCATTGAATACCAATAGCCTGGAATCTTCCAAAACATGGAATCGACGTTCACCTGAGGAACTCAAAAAAACACTTGAAAGCTTGGGTATTCGTCATGATACCACCGTGGTAATCTATGGAAGGTTCTCATCACCGGTTTTTAATGAGGAAAAATTCCCCGGTAAAAGTGCAGGACACCTGGGGGCCATACGTTGTGCAGCGATTATGCTATATGCAGGTGTGGAAGATATCCGCATTTTAAATGGCGGACTTACCACTTGGGAAATTGAGGGATACTCTCTCTCCACAGATCCTGGTAAACCCGAACCCGTGGATAATTTTGGCGCTAAAATCCCTGTTCACCCCGAATTTATGATTGATACCCCGGAAGCGAAGAAATTATTAGCTGCCCAAGATGGGGAATTAGTCAGCATAAGAAGTTGGAGAGAATTTATAGGCAACTATAGTGGCTACCATTACATTGATAAAAAAGGCCGCATACCCGGAGCCATTTTTGGAAACTGCGGAAGTGATGCTTATCACATGGAAAATTTCCGCAACTTCGACCACACCATGCGGGAATACCCTGAAGTTCATCAAAGCTGGATTGAAGGTGGTATAAGTCCTGATAAAAAAATCGCATTTTATTGCGGTACCGGCTGGCGAGGTAGCGAAGCCTTTATGAATGCTTATCTTATGAACTGGCCTAATATATGCGTTTATGATGGCGGCTGGTACGAGTGGTGTAACGATCCTGAAAATCCTATAGAGACAGGAATTCCAAATTAACCCCCTTCTCCAAAAACATTGAGTTGAAAATAAAACTGAATCGCCTGCTTACTATTTCTGATTAATGCTCTTTGATAAAAAACGGAGATGCACAAACAATAATAGGTATAACGCGTTGAGTGGTTA
>JBBDLQ010000003.1:0-9001 GCA_040878765.1 Balneolaceae bacterium
AATATGAAGTTCCTCTAACCCACATTAAATTTTCTTATCAACTTTTATTGTTATAAAATTTCGTTTAATATCTTTTCATGTTATTATTGAGCCTGTTTGCATTATTGGCAATGACAACTAACTAAACATGATGGATAAAAAACAGAGAAAAACAGTGATGATCGTGGAAGATGATCTTATCCTGAATCTTCTGTACGAGAGTTATTTGGAAAAATTAGGGTATGATGCTGAAGGTGAACTTGTATATGGTAAAACAGCCATTGAAGTTGCTCAGAAGATTAAACCCGATCTTATTCTTATGGATATCTCTCTTGAAGGAGAAATTGATGGGATCACCGCAATGAAAGAAATTCGAAAATTTTCGGGGGTTCCTGTAATTTACATTACTGGTAATTCAGATCCACATCATGTTCAAAGAGCTAAAGAAACAGGTTACCTGGATTATTTAGTTAAGCCTATTGAATTTAACGACCTTAAAGAATCTATTGACAGAAATTTCGATAAAATTCATAAGTAGCCCTTACCCAACTTCATTCCCGGTTTTTCGCTCCTGCTATTCTAACCTATAAAACTTTGTATGTAATGAAGACCTTAAACCGTGTATTTTTTTGTTTTGTAATACTCACATTTACCGCTTGCTCTACATCTAATAAAACTACTTCCCCCAATGAAAAGCATACTTTCGAGATAGAACGCCCCATTCCATACCCGGTGGAGGAACCTTTGGATTTTAAATATTCCGTCGAAGAGGGTTTTCGTACTTTTACCGGCAAGCCTGGTCCAGAATATTTCACTAATTATGCTCATTATAAATTAAATGCTGCCCTTTCCCCTTCCGATACCATGCTTTATGGTGAGGCTGAAATCACATACTTCAATAACTCACCGGATACGTTGTATTACCTGGTTTTCGAATTAGCCCAAAACCTGCATAAGAAGGGTGTGCCGAGAAAGGATTTTACTGAAATTACAGGAGGGATGAATATTACCAGAATCACTATAGGTAATCAGGAAATCCCTGAGATGGAGCGAAGCCGGCCAACTTATAATATTCAGGGAACCAATCTTCTCGTATATCCAACTGATCAGATTTCACCGAATGATTCCGTTGAAATTGAAATTAACTGGAATTTTAAAATTCCACAGGCAGGTGCCAGCGGCCGGATGGGGTACAGTCAGGATAACCTCTTTTTTATAGCATATTGGTATCCTCATGTCGCCACTTATGATGATCTGCAGGGATGGTTCGGAGACAATTTCACCGGAAATGCTGAATTCTATCATGATTTTGGTGATTACGAACTTAATATTACCGTGCCGGAACAATGGCTGGTAATGAGTACCGGGGAGTTTATAAATGCGGAAGATGTCCTAGCCCCTGAAGTTTATGAACGATATCAGGAAGCGGGAGAATCAGATGAGGTGATAACTGTTGCTTCCATGAATGATGACGGAGACATCACAAATAGTCGGGAAGATGGGGCCTTAACCTGGCGATTTAGAGCTGAGAATGTGAGGGATGTTGCCTTCAGCGCTACGCTTGATTCTCATTGGGATGCCCTTAGAACTCCAGTCGGTGATATTAACGGCGATGGCCAAACTGACTATTCCAGAATCAACGCATTTTGGAGGGATTCAGCACCTTTCTGGAAAGATGCGGCCAAGTATACGGCTCATTCTATTTCATACCTGTCTGAATTTACGGGTTTTTCATATCCCTGGCCTCATATGACTTCTGTTGAAGGAGCCGGAATAATTGGGGGTGGAATGGAATTTCCTATGATGACGGTAATGGGTTCTTATAATGATTCGAGCACAGAATCACTTTATGATGTAACCGCTCATGAAATTGCTCACATGTGGATTCCAATGGTTGTGAGTACCAACGAACGCCGCCATGCCTGGATGGATGAAGGAGCTACTACATTTCACGAAGGATTGGCCCGAAAAGACAAATTCCCGGACAGATATAGCCGGACAAATGAATTTAGCCCATATTTACAACTTGCCGGAACTTATTATGAAGGTGAAATTATGCGCTGGTCAGATTATCACTATCCCGGCCCGGCATATGGCATTGCCTCCTATCCCAAACCCGGTACTGCATTAATAGCTTTACAAGGTGTTCTGGGTGAAGATGTATTTAATGAAGCATGGCAGGCTTTTATTCAGCGCTGGGCCTACAAACACCCCACACCTTATGATATGTTTAACACTTTTGAAGATGTATCGGGTATGGATTTAGATTGGTTTTGGCGCTCATGGTATTTCGAAACTTGGGTGTTGGACCAAGCCGTTGCAAGTGTCTCACAAAAAGAAGGAAAAGCAACTATAGTGATTGAAGACCGGGGCGAAGTTCCCATGCCGGTAGACCTAACCATCACATTTGAAGACGGATCGGAAACTAAAACCCGAATTGGCGTTAATGACTGGCTGAAAGGTAAACGCACTACGTCAATAACTATCGATGCCCCAAGTGACATATCAAGTGTTGTGATAGATGCGGATACCTACTATCCTGATATTGACCGGCGTAATAATAGCTGGCAGAATTAATTTTTGGGAAACTAAAATCAATTTAGCCCTTTGAATAATATGAAGGGTTTTTTCTATTTCTCATAATTTTTACCAAATTTGAGTTATGTGAAATGAGCAGAATGCTATATTATGTCTTTATTGCCTACTTTAAATACTAATATGAAAATTCTTAGAAATAGAGCTTTTCGATGGGTTTTACTGATGATGGGCCTTTTCGCCATCATTGCGTTAACCGGCATGAATGTTCTTTCGCTGTATGACCTTCGCGACAGAATGGTTGAAAGTGAAGAGGAGCGCAGAATTGATCAACTTGATGAGATCAACGATACAATCCGAAATCAAATACTTGAACCATTACGTGGGCTTTACAAAATTGAACTTGAACCGGCAGAATCCACTTTTCAATTAACCGGTCAATTTTCTGAAAAGTTAGAGGAAGTACTTTCCCGTTCTTCAAAAAGTCCCTATTTCACCGATATATATTACACTCCTGAAGGTGTGGACCCCTGCGACTCAAATAATTCGATCTACATATACAATTCATCCCTAAACCGGATTTCTCCGACAAAAGATTATCCCGAATTAATATGTGACGGGGTGGGTTTAGTTCGAACAAAAACGAAAATTCAACTTAATGACTTCAACTACCGGTGGAATAATAATTGGGAATTTGATTCACATCGTAGTTTAAACATCGGGCTTATAAATCTTTCAGAAAGCAGAATGATTGGTTATATCACCCTGACATTAAATAAAGATTATATCATCAACGAAGTATTTCCTCCACTGTTAACCAATTATTTTGGGAAAAGCAGTGAATCGGGTATCATAGTTTGGATAAGAGACTGGACCAACAACGAAGTACTCGCAACAAATGACACTAGTATCGCCTATAATAGGGATTTAAGGGATCACCGTATGGGATTTTCCGGATCAGGCTTTTTTAACAACTGGTCTCTTAATATTGCTTTTTTGCAATCGGCCGTTACTAATGCCTATAACGCAACCCTTACAAAAAACCTGATTGTTCTGGGTGTTGCCGTTCTCTTTTTGTTGGGTGCCCTCATTTTCATGTTTATCACAGCCCAGCGTGAACGGCATCTTGCTCAACGTCAGGCCAGCTTTTTGGCAAATGTTACCCATGAACTAAAAACCCCCTTAGCTGTAATGCAGGCTGCCGGTGAAAACATTTCTGACGGCAGGGTTACTGAACCGCTACGCCTTAAACAATATGGGAAACACATTTATACTGAATCAATAAGGTTGCGGGGAATGATTGAGAAACTACTTGATGTAGCCCGGGTTGATTCTGGCCAAACTATGATAAAAGCTGCCCCCTATCGAATTCATGATCTTGTGGATAAGTACTTATCCGAAAACCGGGACTATATTGAGAATAAGGGATTTGATGTCAGCTTCAAATCTACCAGTAAAACTGCATTGGCAATGGTTGATCCTGAAAGTTTTGAAACAATCATGAGTAACCTTACCGAAAATGCCATCAAGTATAGTACCGATGAAAAGTTAATTCAATACCAGGTTTCAGAAAATAAAGATTCGGTTTTTGTTAGTATCACTGACAGAGGTATCGGAATTCCTAAAAAAGCCCAAAAAAATATTTTCAAAAAATTCTATCGTATTGAAGATTCCGATTCGTTAAGTTCAAAAATTAAGGGACATGGCCTTGGGCTTAGTATTGTTAAAAATATGGTTGAACTAAACCGGGGCAAAATTGACGTAAAAAGTAGTTTAGGTAAAGGAGCAACATTTATTGTAAGATTTCCTAAATTAAATAAGGAAGAGGTTGCTCAAGAACCACCGCAAAAAACTGAGACGGATCTCCCAAATAAACAAAAGAAAAATAAGCATACAGAATATGTCGGATAGAAATTTGAAAGTGCTCGTTGTGGAAGATGAGCCAAGTCTCATTTTTACATTAAGAGATACGTTGGAAAGTGAAGGCTACGATGTGGTAGTAAGTGAAGAGGGTACAAAAGCTGTTGAAATGGTGAACGAGCATAAACCTGATCTTATGATTTTAGATATTATGCTTCCTGGCTTAAGCGGTTATGATATTTTAGAAACCCTCAGAAAGGATAAATACACTTTGCCGGTAATTATGTTAACCGCAAAAGATCAGGAGCCCGATAAAGTAAAAGGGTTGAATTTAGGAGCGGATGATTACCTGACCAAACCATTTAGCGTAAAAGAATTACTGGCTCGAATTGAAGCCCGCTTACGCCGTGCCGGAACTTATTCCAGTTCAAATGAAGTTGAAATACTTCAACTTGGTCCTGTAAAAATCGATTTGATGGAATCAGTGGTATTTCGCCCCGATGGAAAAGAAATTGGGCTGACCTCACGTGAAGTGGAATTAATTCGTTATTTACTAAAAAGTGCAAATGACCCGATTTCCCGTGATGAATTACTGGAGAAAGTTTGGCGCTATGAATTCAGCACCAACACACGAACGGTAGATGTGCATATCTCAAAGTTACGTGCCAAAATTGAAATTCATCCCGATGATCCAAGGTATCTGATAACTTTGCACGGAGTTGGATATATGCTAAGAAGCAATTAACAAAAGTTTAGTTAAAAATTAGCAACAACTAAAATATGGCTAATTAATCAAACCAGCTGATCCATTTCTTTTTGCTGAACCGATTCTACAAATTTCACAAAGTTTACTACCTGTGATTCCAGTAATTTTTGCTTAAAATCATCTTTGAGCCCTTCACCCTCAACAAACTCATCTTTAACGCGGGGAATAAAAACCCGTTCCGGAAATTGAAGGGCATTGCGGTAATTGGCAATCATTTGAAATTGCTCTACTGCTCTTAAAGCTCCAAAAACTCCGTTCGCCTCACCAATAAAAGCCATGGGCATTTTTTCAAAAGCTTCCGGGAAAGGCAAGTAATCAACAAACATTTTAAGTATTCCGGGAAAGCTTCCGTTGTATTCCGGAATCACAAATATCAAACCGTCGGCCTGAATAATCGGATCCCTGAACTTTTCTATGGCTGGTAATTTTTTACCATACCTGCCACCTACTACTTCCTCAAGAGGGAAATCCTCCAGACTTACAATTTCAGCATTTACTCCCTGAGATTGGTAAAGTGATTTCACATATGCTGATACTTTTAAGGCATTAGAATTGGGACGATCGGTACTACTGATAATTTTAAGATCCATATATATAATTACTAGTCACACTTAAGTTTTGTTCACTGAAACTACCAATTACATCACAAAATCATTCCATTTCACTTTTTTTCTCTCAATAACTTAATTTGTAAGCGCTTTTCTAATTTATACTATAAATTAATAGTTATAATTTAAATTTTACCTTATTTATTTTTTATTTTAATTAATTATGACATATATTTTCAGGTGTGATTAAAGTAATCGCTGAATTACTTTAGTTACATACTTTTATTCCGCCTAATATTTTTCAGAGAGTTCGGTTGGTTAGGCTGCGATTTCTCTCTGATTGTATTAGTGACTCCAACAACAGGCGAAGATTTGATCCTCTTCGCCTGTTTTATTTTTGGGTTTTATAAATGCATTTTACACATTTCAATTAACTTATTTAAAGAAACCTTGTCTGGTATGGTTAAGGAAAAATTTACACATATTGAATGCGTGAAAGGCAATATTGCCAATCAGCCTGATGTTACAGCAATTGTAAATGCAGCCAATGCCCAGTTAAGAATTGGCGGAGGGGTAGCCGGTGCTATCCACCGGGCAGCCGGACCGGAATTAACGGAAGAATGTCGACCTATGGCACCTATAAAACCCGGTGAAGCAGTAATTTCCAGCGGTCATAACCTTCCCAATAAATATGTCATTCATTGCCTGGGGCCCGTTTATGGCAGGGATAAACCTGAGGATAAACTACTTGCTGATTGTTATCGAAATGCATTGAAGTTAGCAGAGGAAAATCAAATTGATTCTATTGCTTTCCCGGCTATCTCTACCGGGGCTTTTGGTTATCCTATGAAAGAGGCAGCTGAAATTGCTTTTAAGACTGCTAAGGAAGAACTGCCACATCTTTCTTCAGTGAAAGAAATTCGTTTCGTGCTTTTTAGTGAAGGTGATTTGAAACTTCACAAAGATGTAATGCAAAAAGTTCTGGGGTAATGACATCGCTCCAAAAAGACTAACTCACAGCTCAGGCGAGCCGTGATACAATGGCAGGCCGGCTCATCTCGGATTAAGCTAATTTTTTTCGCATAAAGTCTGTGAAATCTCTAAATCCCAAAAATCAGTGCTCTCCTTTTTTAATCTCTTGCCACTTTTTCCACAACAGTGCTTCCCTTCCCTGATTACCCGCTTTATACCATTTCTTATTTTTCAACGCATCTGGTAGATATTGCTGATCCACCCAATTGTCAGGAAAATCATGCGGATATTTATAGTCATCGGAGGCGTTTTCAATGTCCAGATGTTTCGAACCAAGCTTATTCGCTGTTTTGTCTTTTAAATAAGGGGGAATATCTTTTACTCCTTTGTCACTGATTTCACGGTTCACATCAAAAATAGCAGCAGTACTGTTGCTCTTGGGGCAAGTACTCAAATACAAACAAGCGTGAGACAGAAAATACATGCCCTCCGGCATACCGCATTTCATAAATGCTTCCTGACAAGAATTCACAATAGTGATGGCATTTGGCTCGGCCAGCCCCACATCTTCGCTGGCAAAAATAAACATACGCCGAAATATAAAATTAGGATCATCCCCGCCCTCCAGCATCGCATTCATCCAATATAAGGCTGCATCAGGATCAGAGCCCCGCATAGATTTTATGAAAGCTGAAGCATAGTGATAGTGTTCATCCCCGGTTCTGTCGTATCGTATATTTCGACGCTGTATGCTTTCTTTGGCAATATCCAGTGTGATATTTATTCGTCCGTTTTCATCAGGTGTACTGGAAAGTACGGCCACTTCCAAAGCATTTACTGCGTTACGGATATCCCCTCCTGCCATTTCCGCCAGATGGTTAAAAGCATCCTCTGTGACGTCAATTTCTTTTTTCCCCAACCCACGTTCTTCATCTTCCAGGGAGCGCTTTAACATTATATGCACATTCTCTGTAGTAAGCGGATGAAGTTCAAACAACTGACATCTTGAAAGCAGGGGATTTACTAAAGAATAAAAAGGATTTTCCGTAGTAGCTCCAACCAACGTGATAATTCCTGATTCTAAATGAGGAAGAAGAGCATCTTGCTGAGCTTTGTTCCAGCGGTGAATTTCATCCACAAACAAGATTGTTTTTCGTCCGTTTAGTTTTCGAAACTTCTCCGCTTTATCTACCACATTCCGGAGTTCCTTTATTCCATCCAGTACGGCGTTAATTACTTCAAACTGTGCTTTTATTTCACGTGAAATAACATGAGCCAATGTAGTTTTACCAGAACTTGGCGGGCCATAAAAAATGAGTGAGCCAATAATCCCACTCTCTATCATTCGTCGCAGCATTTTTCCATCACCAACCAAATGCTCCTGCCCCACAAATTCATCCAGAGACTGAGGGCGCATCCGTGTAGCTAAAGGCTCACTATATTGGGGATTGTCTTTTTGCGATTGGCCGCTACCGGATTTTTTTTCTTGGAAAAGATCCATGAGTGAATTTCGAGGTGATTCTAAAGTATATGTAAGATATGTGTTTTAGGGGAAAGAAGTAGTCAGAATTCAGGATTCAGAAATCAATATTCTGTATCCTAAACCCTCACCACCAAATTGTTTTAAGGCCTATTTCATTGTACTTCCAAATGCTCTCATCTTTGGTGATTAATACCAAATCTTGATGAATAGCTTGCCAGATCAGCATTCTATCAAACGGATCTTTGTGCCAATCGCCTTGTAAATTATGATAAGTTGAAGTTTCCTGTGGGGATAAGCTTATCAGATCAAATCCTGTTTTTGCAGTAAATTCCGGAAATTCGTGGGGTAAAATTCCTTCCAGCCCCAGCTTTCCAATTGAGTATTTTAAAGATATTTCCCAAAAATTTACCGCACTGACCGAAATACTATTTTTAGGATCTTCAATGATTTGACGTGCATTCTCGGATAATTTTTCCGGATCTAAAAGAGACCAGATCAAAGCGTGTGTATCTAACAAATAATTCATTCAGCCAGAAACTCTTCTTCGGTAATTTTAAAACCTTCTTTGAAATGAACAGAGGCCTTTCTTTTCAGCAATCCAAGATTACGTTTTTTCCCTCTTTCCTGCTGTTGAGGAACAAAATATCCCACAATCTCTTTTTTCTTGCCAAAAGTTACCGCCACCTTTTTTCCGGATTTCACCCAATCAATCACATCTGAAAAGTGACTTTTAAATTCTCCTACGGTCATTTTCTTTGTATCACTCATAACTTTTTATTTTAAGATACAATTTACTTGACAAGTTGACAATTAAAATGATTGAGCTCAAAATTTAATTATAAAGTAGCAGTCAGAATT
>JBBDLQ010000004.1:0-6566 GCA_040878765.1 Balneolaceae bacterium
GACGATGATCATTTTCTTAAAGCACCTTCTGATGCCAATATTTTATTCGACGGATCAAATATGAGCAAATGGAAATCGGTAAATGGAGGGGAAGTTGAATGGGATATTGAAGGTGGGCATGTGACCGTCCGTCCTGGAGCCGGGGACATTCAAACCAAAGAATCTTTCGTCAGCATTCAGCTCTATATTGAATGGAGATCTCCAATGAATATGGAGCATAATGGTCAGGATAGGGGAAATAGCGGGATTTTCCTCCAAAACAGATATGAACTTCAGGTATTGGATGCCTACGAAAATCCGACTTATATAAATGGGATGGCGGGCAGTATTTATAAACAAACGGCTCCTTTAGTAAATCCAGCTAAAAAGCCGGGAGAGTGGCAATCATACAATATTTCCTACACAGCACCTGAATTTAATGATAATGAAATTGTGAAAAAGCCGGCACGAATTACCGTAATCTGGAATGGGGTAGTGGTTCAAAATAATACCGAAATTCTCGGGCATACCCCTTACATTGGTTTGCCTGAATATACCCCGCATGCAGCTGCACCCATTCGGTTACAAGATCACAACTCAAAAGTCAGCTACCGCAATATTTGGATACGTGAACTGGGTGCACCGGATGCTCCAATAAAAAATTTAATGGAGAGATAACAAATTTTATACTGCTATAAGTTTAGCTTTTAATTCCTAAACAAAAAAAAGACCTGTAATTCCTTACAGGCCTTTTTAAGGGTACATGTCTGAATAGAGCAGACGTTAGTTTTCGTCTAACTCTATGGTACCGATGTCATTGGTTTCACCTATGGTTACTTCCACACCGGTAGTATCTTTCGATTGAAAATTAGTGTTGGTTGGATTTATCGATACGGTATAAGCACCTTCATTTAGTCCGATTAAACGGAAGCTTCCGCTTGTTGTATCGGCGTAAGTTGTAGAAAGGGTATCACCATTTGCAATGGCATATACAACAGGTTTTGCTTCGGCAGGAGATATGGTACCAGCAATGCTGCCGGAAATAGCCTGATTGGTGGCTTTTATAACTGGTTTCAGCAGATAGTTGTGGCCTGAATTTTCACTACCAGTTACAACAACCGAACGACTGGCATCAAAATCAAGAAGCAATACGTAGTCTATACCAGCTTCAATTTCAGCATTTACGTTTAGTTTTATACCTGTTTGACTGCCGCTTGGTATGAACATGTCGTGGGAAACACCATCAATTACAACACTGTGGCCGTCTTGGCTTAATATAAGTCGTATTTGTTGATAGGTGCCAACTTCAAGTTCTACATCTCCCAGTGGTGCTAATACACCATTTGTTAATTCCAGCAGATCAAAATTTTGCTGAGGTTCACCTACGGTTAACCAGCCCTCTTCATCTGTACCATTATTTACTTCAACACGCTCGATGAACACGTTAACCTCATCGTAGCTGGCTGGTGCATCGTGTAGAAGAACGCTGAACTGTCCTGTATTACTATCTGATTGCGTACTACACCCGATTAACATGAACGACATGATAACGGCTGCTGATATTGTTCTTAAAAAATTTAAATTTAACATGTTTTTAATCCTTTTGTTTGGGTTTTGCTCATGTGACGACTGACTTCTGATTTGGTTACTGAAAAGTTAAATCTTTATTATTTGCAGAGAAGAAGAGCTTTAGAATTGTAGATGTTTGATAATTCGGTGACAGCTTGAATGTACCGTCCACTAATGGGGACGAACATCTATACTCTGGTTTTTTTTATTGAACTAGTTTCGCAGGATTGTATTCACAAAAGTGTATTTACCCTGGGCCATGCACTTATGACCCCTATACGGGATCTTAAAAAGAAATGCTTTTAAAATTATGTCAACAAATCATCTGACATCTACAAGAATGATCTTTAAGTCAGTTTAAAGAAAACCGAAAGGTGGTATTTAAAATAATGGGGGGGGGATTAAATATTAACCGTTACCGTTGTTACCTCTGCCCGGATTTTCCGGCTTACCGGGCACGCCGGCGGGAGGGCCGCCACCAATTTTACCATCAAACAAACCTTGCAGGATCTCCGCTGCAGGTGAGCCTGCCTGTAAATGTTGAAATATTCCATTTACAATATTACCGGCGGGCAACTGACCCCTGCTTTGAGCCATTTGCATGGCTGAGGGTAATTTTTGGAGATCTGACGATCCAAAACCTCCCTTCAATGAACGGATAATAAGCTGGCTGGATAATTCAGGATTATCGGCACTCGTAGGCAGGTCGGGGAGAATAGTCAGAGAAGTTATTATATCTCTACCACTAACACGCGACATGATTTCATCGTTATTTAACTCATCCATAAATTTAGTAACAGTCTCTTCAGAAAGCCCTTGGTTCAAAGCCCTTCCTGTACTTTTCAGCATATTGTTTCTAAATTGCTGTGCGGATTCACCTGAATTAGTTCTTTCCAGCATATTCTGTACTCCGGGGGCCTGCAACCATGGATCTACAATATCTACCGAACGTTGTGTGGCTTCTTGTAATCCCCGCAATACATTTAACAAAACGTGATCCGGCACTCTTTTGGCTAATCCTTCAGATGTTTTCTCAAGTACCATATCAAAGGGAAGGTTGTCTTCAGCAAGTGCTACGGCAGGAGCCAATATTTCAGCAAGTTGTTCTTCATTGATGCCATTAGCTTGAGCTCGTTCCTGCAGCCGTGTTATATGAGATTCATCAATTCCAAGATTTGCTGCTTTCTGGGTTAATATAGAAAACGCTGTTTCTTGAGCAGAGACAAAAGCAGGAAGCAATAATATTAAACTCAGCAGGGTTGTTGAGATTATTGCTTTAATTATGTTTGTTGATTTTTTCATCTTCTTTTTAATTACTTATTCTACAATTATAAAAGCATTCGAGCCGCCAAAACCATCTTTCACGGTAGATGCGTTATTTGAAAATTCCAGCCACTCTTCATCAGGTCCGCTGATTAGTAGTATCCTGTATTCATACATTCCTGGTTCAAGATCTAATATGGCTTTAAACTTATTATTCGATTCTTCAGTAAGTGGAATTCCGGGCTTCTCCCATTCGTTAAAATCTCCGACCAGGTATAAATTTCCATTATTCCTATACCTTACCGTAACTTGATATTTATTTGATTGCCGTTGCCAGTCTGGGCTTACTTTTCGTCTTTCGGGAGCGCCCAAAGCCGGATTTAAAAACAACCTAATTCCCCCCGAGAATTGAATATCACCAATATTGGTTTCTGTAGCTGAAGATCGATAATTTGAGTGTTCAGCTGCTGCAAATGCAGAAATATTTTTTGTGAAGGGATAGCTTCCTTCGAGTTTGATTCTCCATATTTGGTCGTTTATGGACTGAGTTTCAGTAGTTTGTGTTGGGGGATCAAAAGGGCCACCGGGCCCGCCACCTTCGTCAATTGTAATCGTTGCTTCGGAGCTGTAATTCAATAATTGAAGCTCGGTGGTAATCCTGCTGCCATTGATAAATAAGTGACCAACGGATAATGATGTAGAGATTCCTTCATGTATCGCCGGTATGTTCTCAAGGCTGCCATAAACTCCACCCTTAACCTGCCAGCGGACCCCCACCCAGGATTCGATTTCCAAAGCATAAGAATCTATACGGTTTTTGGTGTCTATGCTATCCTGAAAACCAACATATTCCCGGAAATTGGAACCCGTCTTAAAATTTACGGATGTAAAAGCCGAAGGAAACCAGGTTATATAGGGCTGTACCCAATGAAGATTTCTTTTAAAGTCGGATTGAAAACTACTGGTACCAATGTTCACCCCTGCATTTAGTTTTGAGCTGATTTGCCCATTGTATCGGGCATAGGCAAGGTAGCCATTCCAAGTAGTTTGGTTAGAGAAGAATGGTTCATATACATACCCGCCATTCAGTTCAAATTTATGCCTGTCCTTATCCCAAAAGAGTTGCCCAAATGTAGAGGCAAGTCCAAAGCCTGAAGGGTAGGAGCGATCCCATTCTGAGAAAAATGGATTAAGGTATGTATTAGAAGAATACCCGGCCCTGAATTCAGACATAAGTGTAGCCTGCACGCCCTGAGACATGGAGGAAAAAGGGAGTAAAGAGCTAATTATTATCATGCTTATAACTTTAAATTTCATAGATATAAAATCGCATTTTTATTTCCAAAACCATCATCCTGATACATATTGGCAAGCGGGTCCGTGACCCATTTTTCTCCATTCACAACAAACATATATTTGTGTTCACCGGGTGGCATGGAGAAAAAGCCAGTCCACACATCTTGGCCATTTACTTGCTGTTTAGAAAGTGATTTGGGATCCCAGCTGTTGAAATCACCGGCAATGGCGATGCTATCAGCATTATCATCCACATATATAAAGCGTACCCAAACCAGCTCTTCCGTTTCAGCTACCATTTGTGTCTGGATGTTTTCTTCGTTTTGTACAATTTCATTTTCACCTGTTTGTGATAAATAAAAAGGTACGGCAGGAGAGAGAATTACTATTATAAACAGTAAGAGGGCGTATGCAGGTTTGAGCTGATAAGATCGGGGAGTAAATAAGGCTTCAACCCAAACTTTAATTTTATCGGTTACACGTGAAGTAATAGCTTCAAATTCTTTTTGGGTTTCCTGTTTTTCGATTTGCATCATCACCGAATCGGTAAATTTATCAGGCACCTCAAATGTTTCTTTTGAAAATTCCTGACCTGCAAATGATTGCCGGAGAAAAAAATCAAAACGCAGTGCATCTCTTAATTCATCATCATCAGCGATGATATGCAGGGCTTCCCGTTCTTCTGCCGGGGTCAACTCTTCATCCAGGTATTTTCTAAGTAGTTCTTGCTTGTCCATAATTACCTCACATTTTTGTATTCATGAATGCCCTTAACTCACTTCGTGCTCTATGCACCCTTTGTTTGAGTGCATTTACGGTTACACTTAACTGTTCCGACATCTCTTTATATGACAAATCATCGCGATATTTCATCAAAAAAGCCTCCGCAAAATCAGGGGTTATAGTAACCAGCGCTTCATGCAGAATATAGTTGGTTTCCTTGGTTTCCATTTCATGATCTGGTGTTTGGTTATGTCCTAATAGATCCTCCAATTGAAAGCTTTCCATTTCACCAAAATTTTTATTCTTTCTGCGGATGTTTTTAACATAATCACGGCAATGGTTCATACTAATTACATACAGCCATGATGAGAATTTCGATCTTCCGTCGAATGTTTCAAGTCGTTCATAGGTCTTTACAAAAATTTGCTGAGCCAATTCTTCAATCTCATCTTCATTTTTTAAAAACCTTCGGACAATATGAAAAACCATCGGTGCATGTTTATCTATAAGCAGTGAGTAAGCATTCCGCTTTCCTGCTAAAACTTCCTCAACCGCTTGTTTATCTGAAATCTCTGTATTATCCATTCAACTTTTTATAAAAGATGATTTATTAGGATAACATACTTAAAATTATTCATTCATTTACAGATGCGACGACCTAAATTGTATTTGGTTACTGAACTTTTTTAAAGATTTAATTTAGGGTAGTATTATTTTTATGGAACAATTAGCCCCATTATTTGTGTTTAGTTTAATGAATGATTTAGATCATTATTTAACCCGTGAATTTGTATTTTCTGAATAACTAAAAGAGGAGAAATTATGGCAGCTTCAAAAAAACAAAACAAAACAAAAAATGATATCGAAGATACCATTTATGATACTACGGTAAAGCTTCAAGACAAAGCCGAAGAAACCTATGACGTTTTACTAAACCGCCTGAAATATGAACGGGATGGTTTAGAAAGGGAACTTAAACACGAGTATAGGAATGCACGGCGCTATGTTCGGGCACATCCGGAACAAGGTTTAGGAATTGCTTTTGTAGCAGGATTGGTACTTGGGGCATTACTAACCAGAGGCGGTAATTAATACAATTAAATTAACAGATGGCAATAAATACAGATCACTTAAATGAACTTTTTGAGCGGGTAGACGCGCTCAGGAGGTACCTTTGACTACGATAAACGCAAAGTCCGAATAATAGAACTTACCGAACAAACACAAGATCCAAATTTTTGGAATGATCCCTCTAAAGCTCAGGCTATTATGAAAGAGCTTGATCATGAAAAAAGTCTGGTGCATGGATGGGAACATCTCAACGATCTGCGAGAAAGTATAAACGTATTTCTTGAATTTCAGGAAATGGGAGAAGATGTTGAATCTGATCTGGAGGCTGAATTTAAAAAGCTTGAAAAGGCCCTCGAGGAAATGGAGATGCGAAATATGCTCAGTGGTCCTGATGATCACCGGGATGCTATCGTAAACTTCAACCCCGGGGCAGGCGGAACCGAAAGTCAGGATTGGGCTGAAATGCTGTATCGCATGTACACCCGGTGGGCTGATAAAGCCGGATTCAAGGTCTCTGTCATTGATTATCAGGATGGAGATGTAGCCGGTCTTAAAAGCGCCACTATTGAGGTACAAGGTGATAACGCCTATGGATTTTTGAAGGCTGAAAGCGGAGTACACCGTTTGGTTCGTGTATCACCTTTCGATAGTAATGCCCGCCGGCA
>JBBDLQ010000004.1:6666-8972 GCA_040878765.1 Balneolaceae bacterium
AGGATTTATGAACTTGAAAAAGAAATTCAGGAAGAGGAAAAAGCCAAGCTTGAAGGTTCAAAAAGTAAAAATGAGTGGGGATCACAAATTCGGAGCTATGTATTTGATGACCAACGCGTTAAAGATCACCGCACCAATTATGAAACCAGCAATGTAAATGGAGTGATGGACGGCGATTTGGATGAATTTATAAAAGCATATCTCCTGCAAGATGCCAAAGTTTAAATTCGATTTTCTGGTTATTGGAAGCGGCATTGCCGGCCTTACTTTTGCCCTTAAGGCTGCTGAGTATGGGAGTGTGGCAATTGTCACAAAAAAAGAAATGATGGAGGCTAATACGGCCTATGCACAAGGCGGAATTGCCGGGGTACTCTCCAAACACGATTCATTTGAAAAACATATTAAAGATACGCTTGTAGCCGGGGCGGGTTTATGTAAACGGGATGCAGTAGAATTAGTAGTTAAAAAGGGGCCCAACCTGATTAAAGAACTTATTGATTACGGTGTTCAGTTCACCCAAAAAAACGGGGAATTGGATATGGGTAGGGAAGGCGGACATTCAGAAAACAGGATAGTGCATGCTGCCGATGCCACAGGTTTTGAAATTGAAACGGTTATGGTAAATAAAGCAAAAGACCATCCCAATATTCAGATTTTTGAACATCATTTTGCCATGGAACTTTTGACGGAGCATCATCTTGGTATAAAAGTAAATTCCCTGGATTCCATAACCTGTTTTGGTGCTTATGTGTTGGAGGAAGAAGCGGATGTAGTTCACAAAATGTTAGCAAAAGTCACAGTCTTGGCTTCAGGTGGCGCGGGAGAAGTATATCAGCATACAACAAACCCCTCGGTTGCCACCGGTGATGGAATTGCAATGGCTTATCGGGCAAAAGCCCGGATTGAGAATATGGAATTTGTACAGTTTCATCCCACAAGTTTAGCCATTCCTGAGGCTGGCTCTTTCTTGATTTCCGAAGCTGTTCGCGGGTTTGGTGGAATTCTCCGTAATGCAGATGGGGAGGCTTTTATGGAAAAATATGATAAACGTAAAGAATTGGCTCCCAGAGATATAGTGGCAAGAGCTATCGATGATCAATTAAAGAAAAGGGGAGAAAATCATGTTTTTTTAGATGTCACCCATTTGGATGCAGATGCAATCATAAAAGAATTTCCCACCATTTATGAAACCTGCTTGAAATACGGAATCGATATCACAAAAAAACAAATACCGGTTGTTCCAGCTAACCATTATACCTGTGGCGGGATCACTACTGACCTGAATGGACAAACTTCTATTCACCGATTATTTGCTTGTGGCGAAACGGCTTGTACGGGTTTGCACGGAGCAAACAGGTTGGCTTCAAATAGCCTGTTAGAGTCTTTGGTTTTTGCCGACCGGGCTTCTCAAAAAGCGATCAAGGTTTTTAACAGTATGGCTTATAGGGAAGATGTTCCAGAATGGGATGAAAGCGGGACTGTGAATACCGAGGAGTGGGTGCTGGTTTCACACAATCGTCAGGAGTTGAAGCAGGTGATGTGGAATTATGTGGGGATTGTTCGCAGCGATTTACGCCTGGAGCGCGCCATGCGAAGGATAGAACTGTTAAATGATGAAGTTGAAGATTTTTATCACCGCACAAAAGTAAATGTACCTCTTTGTGAATTAAGGAATTTAGTCTGCGTGGGATATTTAATTGTTCGGTCGGCTATGGACCGGAAAGAAAGCCGGGGATTGCATTATACCACAGATTATCCGAAAACATCCAAAGAAATTTCCTCCACTATCATTGGGTGAACAATAGATTTAGAACACAATTGCTTAAAACTATTTCTGAATCCTTTGTCCTGAATTCTTTTGAAGAAATGGCTTTAGAGGAGCTAATTACTACTACTTCTTATCCTAATAAGAGTACCTCAATTTCAATTTGTAACAAAAAAGCTTCAAATTTATACTGAATTTAAATAAAACATTAGAAAACAAATGTTAAGAGATAAATAATTTGACTTTTAGTATTGGTTTATCTTGATTGAGGTATGAAAAATTATATAATAATCCTTTTGTCATTGTTGCTGGCAAGTCCATTAGCCTTTGCCCAAACCCCACAGCGCATTCATGACGTTAGGGCGTATACAGATTCATTAGACCGAGTTCAAATTTTTTTTAAAGTACTCAAGGAATTTGAAAATGGATATTTTCAGAATAACATATATCGATATGATGTGAGTAATGGTGTTGAGACTCTTTTTCTAGAAGAGTATTTCGATGATCGGTATGGCTTCGAATTGAAAGTTACAATTCCAGA
>JBBDLQ010000005.1:0-2008 GCA_040878765.1 Balneolaceae bacterium
AGCGAGGTTGCTTAAAGTTCGAACAACCGTGTATTTAACAGATTTTAGAATCCACATTGGGTATGCCTTTGGCAGAACTCAGTTTGAGTTCATTTTAAAAAGATAGTGTTACAGGTGAATAGGCTGAGTCGGGAGAAACTGCGAGATTGCTTAAAATCTGAATTCTACCAAAGGCACAAAAAAAACCGGCCGAAGCCGGTTAAAATATCTGTGAAAATTTATAAAGCTAACTTCTTATCAAATATCAAAAGAGATGAGTGTAAGCATACATACCAGCTGCAATCAACATAAAATTAAGAATACTAAGCGGCAGCATGCGACCCCAGCCAAGCTTCATTACCTGATTAAATTTAAATCGGGGAATAGTCCAGCGCACCCAAATAAAGACAAAGCAGAAGAATAAAACTTTTGCCATAAAAACTGATACATCCAGAATACCTTTCACCATTGGAGTTAACTCAGGAAGCCAATACCCGGCAAATGGAAGATGATAACTTCCAAAAAAGAAGGTAGTAATCAGTACACTTCCAATAAATACATGCATATACTCCGCAAGGAAAAACATTCCAAACTTCATTCCACTATACTCGGTATGGAAACCACCCACCAGTTCTTGTTCGGCTTCAACCAAATCGAAAGGAGTTCTGTTGGCTTCTGCAAATGCGGCAATAATAAATATGATAGCTCCAAGCGGATTTATAAATACATTCCACAAGTGTTCTTGAGAGGCTGCTATATCCAATACACTTAATGAACCAGCTATTAAAACAACCGATGCAACTGCCATACCCATAGGCAATTCATAACTGATCATTTGTGCGGCTGCGCGTAATCCGCCAAGCAGGGAGTATTTACTGTTTGATGACCAACCGGCAAGAGTTACTCCATACACGCCAAGCGAGGCCACGGCAAGTAAGTATAATACACCGGCGTTAATATCAGTTACATAAAGATTTTCACCAAAAGGAATTACGGCTACCGTCATAAAAGCGGTGATAACCGGAATCATAGGTGCAAGGGTATGTATAGTTTTATATCCGTGGCTTGGGGTAACATCTTCTTTTAAGAGGAGCTTTAAAACATCAGCAATAGGCTGCAACAAACCGGCTGGACCAACTCTGTTTGGGCCAACCCTGTTTTGCATTAATCCAGCAATGCGCCGTTCTGCATAAACCAAAACAGCCGCTGCGTTTAGCCAAACAAATACTCCAATACCAAGCATGGCAACCCAGGTTGGGATAAATAATAAACCTAAAAAATCGATTCCACCTGTACTCATTTATGCAGTAGCCTCTTCTTTGTTTGAAGGATTAAGGTTGATGCCCATTTCATTATCCATGCGTTCATAACTTACGTTTGTAAAAGCTGGATTTGTGGAAGCAATTTCATCCATAATTTCTCTGGATTGACCAAAAGAGATATTCAAACCCATTCGCTCAGCCAGCTTATTCATGATTTCCCAGGCAGGGGCACAATCAACTTTGTTGTCTTCAGTTACCCAATTGTCGAAGTTAGTTCCAAAGCGATCTAAACGCCCCTGGTTCATTTCCAGGTTTAAGCTTCGGTTTGTGTACTTCGTTTCTTTTGCAGGGAATGATCGTTGAATCCGTCCATCAATATTTACATAACTCGCTGCATGTTCAGCAATACAAGTTACGGGGATAACCAGATCCGCTGCTTTAGCTGTTTCACTATCATTGGTTGAAAGCAGAATACTGAATTTCCCTTTCAGGTCTGAAGTTGATAATACATTTCGGCCAATAAGATCATCGGAAAGCATGATTACTATTTTTGCTTTTTTTACTTCAGAACTCAAGTCGTTGCTTGCTTCATAACCAAGATATTTTACTCCGGCAGTATTTGGGGCCTGATCGTCCGTCAAAAGGAAATCGTCACCGGCTCCATCTATAATATGTGGAGCGAATTTGAAGTTATTCACTCCCCAAAGATTGAACACTTTCATTAATGTATAATTTTCTTCGACCGAGGCATGCGGACTTCCAACTAC
>JBBDLQ010000005.1:2108-5171 GCA_040878765.1 Balneolaceae bacterium
TCACCGGCCTGATCACATATAGGGCAATCCAGCGGATGATTGATGAGGATAAGTTCCATCGTGTCTTTTTGAGCACGGGCTACTTCTTCACTTGTTTCCTGCGTATGAACAACCATCCCATCCTGCATTTGGGTAGTGCAGGAAGTCATCATTTTTGGAAACCAACGGATTTCACGTTCTCCGTCTTCATTAAGCTCAAATTCACCGGAATCGCGATCTTTAACTGGCTGACCAACCTTCACAAAACACTGACGGCAATTTGCCGGTGCACTCATTCCGGGATGATAACAGAAGAAGGGAACTTCTTTACCATTATCTAAAATAAACTGAAGCAGGCCACGGTCGTCGCCTTCTTCAAATTCGTATCGTTGTCCGTCTATAAATATTTCTGACATATTCGATTGTTGATTTATGATTTTTGATTGATGACTCAATCATAATCAATAATTTTCTTTGAGCTGTTTTCCTGGAGATTATAAATATCAATGCTAACTCATTCGCTTCTTTTAATAAAGGTTCAACCAGATGGTTTGGTTTGAGTTCTTCATCAATAATAAACTGTATCCAGAATTCACTTTCATCAGCTTCTTCAATAACTATGCTCAACTTTGCGGTGAAAGCGGCTTTGCTATGAGCAATGCAAGCAGCCCTGTAATTTGCAGCAACTGATGTTCCGCAAGGTATCAGTTGTCCTTTAATATGATTTCCTAAATATGTTTTTAGCAAACTAACAGCCAGCTTAACACATCTATGTGCAAAAATCTTTAGTTCTAACCTTAAAATTATCCTTGTTCAAAATTGTTGATTTTTGATTTAGGAGTGATGATTTGGAATCAAATCATCAATCACAATCATCAATTATAAATAACTACGCAACAGCATGTACACTTTTCTTGCAGCGTGCTTCAAATTCATCTCTAAAACGGGTGATTGTATGGCGAACGGGCCATGCGGCTGCATCAGCTAAGGCACAGATGGTTCGGCCTTCCATTTGAGTGGTTACATCAAGCAGGAGATCCAAATCTCTGATCTCACCTTCACCGTTTTTAATTTTCAATAAAACTTTTTCCAGCCATCCGGTACCTTCGCGGCATGGGGTGCACTGTCCACATGATTCATGATGATAGAAGTGGGCAATTCTCCAAAGCATATCCACCATATCTGTATCTTCATCCATGACGATCATACCGGCAGTTCCCATCATAGATCCAGCTTCCCGAAGTGAGTCGGCATCCATGCAAACGCCCTCTAATTGGTCGGCCCGTAAAATTGGAGTGGAGGAACCACCGGGAATTAAACCTTTTATTTTTTTTCCTCCGCGAATGCCCTGGGCAACATCATTAATTAAATCCATTACAGGAACACCTGAGGGTAATTCATATACTCCCGGCCGATTTACATGACCTGAAATTCCATAAAGAACCGGCCCCGGATGTGTTTCAGTTCCAATATTTTTAAACCAATCGGCACCATTATTAATTACTCCGGGCACATTGGCTAAAGTCTCAATATTATTAATAGTAGTCGGCCGTCCCCACAATCCTTTTTGAGCAGGGAAGGGCGGCTTTACGCGCGGATACCCACGCTTGCCTTCAAGCGATTCAAGCATGGAAGTTTCTTCGCCGCAAATATAGGCTCCGGCACCATATGTAATTTCAAATTCAACGCTGTAATCAGTTCCAAATAAATTCTTACCAATGAAGCCTTTATCTCGTGCATCCTGAACAGCTTTTTCCACTATTTTAAACCAAGAATAATATTCACCACGGATATAGGTATAAATAGTGGAAACTTCCATCGCATAAGCCGCAATCAAAGCACCTTCAATGAATAAGTGGGGATTGTATTCAAATATCTTTCGGTCTTTAAAAGTACCCGGCTCAGATTCATCCCCGTTACAGGCAAGATATCTTGGTCCACCGTCGGTAGGGGGCATAAAAGACCATTTTAGCCCCGCGTTGAAACCGGCACCGCCGCGTCCGCGAATATTGGCAGCTTTCACTTCATTTACCACATCTGCGGGTTTCAAATTGCTGTCTTTAACAACTTTTTCAAGTGCCTTATACCCGCCGTTTTTGATGTAAACATCAATTTGTTCCAGGTTTGGAATATCCGGAATGAGTATCGGTTCAAATGATTTCCAATCTGCAGCCATAATTAACTATTCCTTTTTTCGAGGAGTGGCATTCCTACTGATTCAAATTCTGGTACTTTGCCTTCTTTCAAGCCATCAATAACTTTGTCGAGCTTTTCTTCGGTGAGATTATTGACGTAAACATCATTGGTTATTTGCATCATCGGGGCATAACCGCAAGCGCCAAGGCATTCTACCGATTGAATACTGAACATACCATCATCGGTAGTTTCACCGGCTTTAATACTGAGTTTATCTTCAAGATAATGCAGCATTTTATATCCGCCGCAAAGCTGACAACTGGTGGTAGTGCAAACATCCAGTACATATTTACCTTTTCGCTCCTTATAGTATTGGGTATAAAAACTCGCAACACCGTAAACATGCGATTCCGGTAAATCCAGCGTTTTGGCAACCAAGCGCTGTACGGCGGGCTCTACATGGCCAAACCGTTTTTGTGCCACCCATAATGTAGGCAGGGTAGCTGCCATTACAGTTGGAAATTTCGCCTTAATGGTTTCAATTTCCTGTAAATCGTCTTTATTGAATTCGTACGTTTCTTCCATTTATTTATCTGCTTCTCCCATTACCGGGTCAATTCCACCGATTATAACTACGGTATCTGCAACCATCTCGCCTTCCAGAATATTCTCCAGTACCTGAAGATTTCTGAAGGAGGGAGCGTTAACTTTCAATCTCCATGGATGGCCGGTGCCATCACTTTGTATATAATATCCTAATTCACCTTTGGGGGCTTCCACGGCATGATAAACTTCTTTTCCGGCCGGGGGGCAAATACCCGTATCCGTCATCATAAAATCATGAATCATTCCTTCCATCGAGTAATATACTTCATCTTTAGAGGGGTAGGCTTGCTTTGCATTATTGGTGCGAATGGGGCCTTTAGGAATTTTATCAAAACATTGGTT
>JBBDLQ010000005.1:5271-53127 GCA_040878765.1 Balneolaceae bacterium
CGGTCTAAAAATCCATGCCAACCTTTAAGTTCTTCCGGAAATTTCTCTACGAATTCTTTGATTCGGGCGACGGCATCATCAGTAAAATCATTAGCAACACCACCTATTCTTGAGTGAGAAACGGTAAAACGGTGTCCGGCCACTTCATCAAAAATATCATAAATTTTTTCGCGCTCCCTGAACGTCCATATAAAAAAGGAAATAGCTCCCGCATCCATAACCATAGTTCCCAGCCATAAAAGGTGAGAGGAGATTCGGGCTAGTTCCATGCAGATCATTCGGATGTATTGCGCGCGTTCCGGAACTTCAACATCAGCAAGTTTTTCTACAGCTGCACAAAAAGCCACGTTGTTACTGTATGGGGAAAGGTAATCCATGCGATCGGTATAGGGCATGAATTCCTGATAAGTTTTATTTTCTGCAATCTTTTCGACGCCCCGGTGCAGATAACCAATATCAAGCTTGGTTTTTTCAATTAGCTCGCCGCGCAATTGGAGTACTAAGCGCAGCACACCGTGAGTAGCCGGGTGCTGAGGACCCATATTTAATATCATCTTGGAATTCAGCGGATCTTCACTGTCAATTTCCTCAATGGTAGTATGTTTGTCTTCAAGGCTTTTATAAATACCCCGCTGATGTTCTTTAAAAAACTGCGGATCTACTTTGCTGTTGATATCCTTCAATTTCATGCCTTACTCCGTATCTGGGGTTGTGTTAGGAAGTTCAATGGAACCGGGGATACCTAACAGCGGAAATTCTTTGCGTAACGGAAAATATTCAAAATCTTCCGGCATAAATATTCTTCTGAAATCAGGATGTCCTTCAAAGCGAATCCCAAACATGTCATAAACTTCCCGCTCGTTCCACCCGGCCGCCGTCCATATCGAGGTAACTGATGGGAGGGTTGGATTTTCTTCTTCGAGCCTGACTTTCAGTAACAAGCGATCTTGGGTGCGCAAATTCATCAGGTTGTAGATCACTTCAAATCGCTCGTCGGAAGTGTAACGGTCGGTACCAAAAATATCTGTCAAAAATATAAAGTGATGTTTTTCCTTTAAATACTTACAGATCTCAACAATGTTTTCAGCTTCAACTCTGATATAGGTGTGATCACAAGATTTATAAACTTCAATTAGATCATCGGAAAAATCAGCCGACAAGCCATCCACTACACCTTGTAAAGTTTCATTCAATTCTAAACTCATATTCTTAGGTATCTAATAATACTGAATGCTCGGTTTTAATTTTATCCTGGATTTTCATCAATGCATGAAGGAGGGCATCGGGGCGGGGAGGACAGCCAGATATATAGGCATCAACAGGGAGATAGTTATCAACACCTTGTACAACGCCATAACAGCGATGCATTCCTCCGGTGGAAGCGCAGGCTCCCATTGCAATACACCATTTAGGGTCAGGCATCTGATCCCATATTCTGCGAATGGCATGAGCCATTTTGTAGGTAGACCAACCCGCTACAATCATAACATCGCTCTGGCGTGGAGAGAAGCGCATAACTTCTGAACCAAAGCGTGCGGCATCGTAGCGCGGACCTGCGAATGCCATCATTTCGATAGCGCAACAAGCTAACCCCATGGGCATTGGCCATGCTGCATTTGCTCGCGCCCAGTTAGTTAGGGAGTCAATTTTAGTAGTAAAAAATCCTTCACCAAGTGCTGATTCAATTCCCATGATAAATATTAAGCTTTAAAATGATTTAAGTCCCAATCTAAGGTGCCTTTTTTGAGCGTATAGAACAGGCCGACAAACAGTATAATAATAAAGAGCATCATTGCTAAAAACGTTCCGAAACCGAGATCAAGATAACGTACAGCCCATGGATAAATGAAGACAACCTCAAGGTCGAAAACAATAAATTCCATAGCTACCAGGTAAAAACTGATTGAATACCGATCTCTTGCTTCCCCGACAGGATCCATACCGCTTTCATAGGGATTTAATTTAGTTTTGTTGGGGCGGAAGGGCCCAAGTAATTTTGAAAGTGATAGAAATATAAATGCCAGGGTTACGGCAACAATAGCAAGTATTAATATCGGGAAATAATTTTCAAGCATGTTTAAATGGGGTCTCAATTAAAGGGCTGAAAAGTTAGCTTCAATGTTTGGCAATGTCAACGAAATTGGCCGAGAATATAGACTTTATTTAAATTTTTATGGTAGAAAATAAATTGGAAATTGAATAAACTTTTCTGAGTTGATTAAAGTTGGAATAATAAACAGCTTGGTTTAAGACTAAGTCAAAAATCATTACCTTTTAAACTAAACTATAAAAGCTTACAACAGGTGAAGATTTGAATAAAGTATTAATGGAAATTTTAGGATTATCAACGAGCCCAAGCAGCGGCGGGGCTTATGCGTTAATCTTAACGGAAGCAGAAGGTAACCAACGGTTACCTATTATAATTGGTTCTTTCGAAGCTCAGGCTATAGCCTTAGAACTTGAAAACATAAAACCACCCCGGCCAATGACTCATGACCTGCTTAAAAATTTTATACTCAGTTTTGATACTCAGGTTAAACAAGTTTATATAAACGACCTGTCGGAAGGTACTTTTTATGCTCAAATTATTTATGAAAGGGAGAATGAGCTGATTGAACTTGATGCTCGGCCAAGTGATGCTATTGCTTTAGCTGTGCGTTTTAAAGCTCCCATTTATGTAAATGATGAAGTTTTAAAAGAGGCCGGTATAAGTACCGAACCAGAACATCAAACACTGGAAGAAGCGCTCAAAGGGGAGGAATCATCTCCTGGGCAAAAGGAACTCACGCAGCTCGAAAAACTTGAAAAAGAGCTTAAAACTGCTATTGAAACCGAAAACTATGAGAAAGCGGCTAAATTAAGAGACCGTATTTCAAAAATGAAAGGATAAATTTTGAACATTTCTGGTTGTTCGTTCAGCGAACTATCTTACTCAACATTATTCAATACCTACCTGACCAATTTTGATAAGCTGAAATCTTTTTATGCTTTTGATCCAATGGATGAAAAGCAGATTTTAAGCCGTGCAGATACAATTACGGGTTCAGCATATAAGGCAGAGTATATCTCTGCTCTTACACAATATCATAAGGAACTTGGTATTGCTGAGTCTCAAAAGGGGCAGATAAAAAAGCTCCAAAAACAAGAAGCTTTAACGGTGGTTACGGGGCAACAGCTTGGTGTGTATGGCGGACCGCTGTTTACTGTGTTTAAAACTTTAACGGCCATATTACTTGCCCGAAAATATGAAAATATATTAGGGCGTCCGGTTGTTCCGGTTTTTTGGTTAGCTGATGAAGACCATGATTTTGATGAAATTGCCTGGAATGGAATTGTTGGAAGAGAAGATTTCCAAAAAATTTATCTTGAGCAAAAGGGTAATGAAATTCCGGTATCAGAGGAGTTGATTACCAAACAAATTGAAACTTTTAAGGACAAAATTAAAGACGTTCTTTTTGATACTGATTTTTCTGAAGCCCTTTGGGAGCAATTAGATAGGCATTATATAAAAGGTAAATCGCACGCACAAGCATTTGCTGGTTTAATAAATGAATGGTTTGCGGAAGAAGGACTTTTAATTGCCGGTAGTAATTTTACTCCCATAAAAAAATTAATAGCTCCTGAATTTAGTCAGTCTATTTCGCAGGCTGATAGAATTTTTGATTCTATAGAAAACAAAAGTGCAGCATTAGAAAAAGAGTTTCACCGGCAGGTTATGAACGGAGATTCGAATCTTTTTCATTTATCAGATAATGGCAGAGTTAAAATTCATAATGAAAATGGTAAATGGACAGCCGGCAAAAATAGCTGGAGTGAAGAAGAATTAATTGAGGACATAAAAATACATCCTGAAAGGTATTCTCCTAATGTATTTCTGAGACCCATAATTCAGGACAAATTACTTCCCACCTTAGGATATGTAGCCGGACCGGGTGAAATTGCCTATTACGGACAGATGCGTAAACTTTATGAAGAATTTGGACTGGAAATGCCTCCAATCTTCCCAAGATTTTGTGGAACAATTATTGAGTCAGGCATTAGCCGAATAGTCGAAAAGCTTCCTTTTAAAATTTGTGAGTATGAAAAGAGAATTGAAGATCTGGAATCGGAATTTATTGAGCGTACTGAATCAACAGATATCGAAAAAGTATTTAATGATTGGAAAATGAAACTGGAAGATTCTGCCAAAGAACCAATTAAAATTATCGATGAAATTGATCCCACGCTGGACGGAACCGTTGGTAAAACTTTAGCTGGTTTTTCTAATGAACTGGATAAACTAAAAGGCAGGGTTTACCGCTCGGTAAAAAAGCAGGAAGAAATTCAGATTAAACGAATAGAAAAGATAAAAGTGAATTTATTTCCCGATGGGGGCTTACAAGAGCGCTCTGTTTCGCCTGTTTATTTTATGAATAAATATGGAATTGATCTTTGGACGAATATGCTTCGAGACATTGAGAAAGAAGGTTTAGATCTAAGCAAGCATCATTTTATAGAATTATGAATTCAATAAAAGATGAGAAACAGAAATTTAGAAAGGAGGTACTTTCCAAAAGAGGGCAACTTTCTGAAAAAGAATGGATCGAAAAATCGAACCAAATTATACAAAACCTGATCAGTACTGATTTTTTCAAAAAGGCAGACACCATTCACAGTTATATATCTATGAATAGCAGGAGGGAAGTTTGTACGGACGATATATTTAGTGTCATATTTAAAAATGATAAAAAAGCAGTAGTACCTATTACTAATTTCTCCGATAACACCCTTTCTCATGCAGAAATCACCTCCGAATCAGAGCTTGAAAGTAATAAATGGGGAGTTAGGGAGCCAAAATCAACAAAAGCAGTTGATATAACCACCTTGAATTTGATCATTATACCTATGGTTGCTGCCGATAGAAATGGAAACAGGCTTGGATATGGCAAGGGATTTTACGACCGGTTTCTTAAAAAGACCAATGGGAAAAAAGCAGGACTGGTTTTTGATGAGTTTCTATACGATAAAATTCCGGTTGAAGAATTTGATATAAAATTAGATGTTTTAATTACAGAAAAAGGTGTCATTTATCCGTAACAATACGATATTCAGCCCGTAGGGCACCATTGGAGGATTACATTATTATGGCTCAAAAAACTAAACAAAAATCTACATCCAAAACCGGTACATCAACACTTGAGTTTGATGATTTTGAATTGAACTCAACCATGCAGGATTTTCTTAAAGAAGAAGAAAAAGATACCGGAAAGAGTATTTGGAACATTGGCACTATTTCGGGTATGGTTATGCTTTTTCTGGCTATATCATTTGTAATACAATGGGTTGGTTTACCAATAGGTGAAGGCTTCGCCGGATTTGTAAGAGATGTTATAGGCGGATTACCGATAGTAGGAGGGGCCTTAATCACTTTAATAGGATTTGGGTATTTAGTTGGAGATAGAAAACGTGCCCGAAAAATCAAAAAAGCACGTAAAAAAGCACAAAAAATAGCCCAATCCAGTTTTGATTATTCGGATATACCGGGTTCGGAAAAAACATCCTACAATTCTTACTCAGGTCTTAATAATGCATTGGATTCTGACTCAAAAAAAACCTCAAAAAGTAGTTCCTCATTAGATTTCGATTCCTATGGATATCGACATACGCGAAGGCTAATGAAATCCCGTACCGACAAAAAATGGATGGGTGTATGCGGAGGGCTTGCGAAATATTTTGGAATCAGTGCAACGGTTGTTCGGTTTATATTTGTAGCTGCATTTTTTATGGGATGGGGAGCAAGCTTGCTGATTTATTTTGGACTTTCTTTAGCAATGCCCAAAGAACCAATTGAACTAATGGATGATTTTAATTATTGAAAAAGTCCCGGTAATTAAATAAATACAGCAATTCACTCCTTTTATATTATTTTTATTCAAAGGGTTTCTAATTAATATTAATAACTACATGCTAAGCTATTCTTTATTTAGAATTAAAGCAGTAGTTTAAAAGGGTATAATCAAAAATATAGTGTGTTGATACCAGAAAAGAGTTTAATTTTACTTGTAGATGATACTCAGGCGAATTTGCGCCTACTTTCGCATGTTTTAAAAAAGGAAGGTTATAATTACTTGGAAGCTACCAATGGTTTGGAAGCCATTGAATTAGCTGAAAAACATGAGCCTGATTTAATTCTGCTTGATATCATGATGCCAGGTCTGGATGGATTTGAGGTTATCAAGCGTATTAAAAAGATTGATCTGTTATCAGATGTCCCAATTATATTTCTTAGTTCTCTTACCGAAACGGATGATAAGGTTCAGGGTTTTAAATATGGAGGGGTAGATTATATCACCAAACCATTCCAAAAAGAAGAAACACTTGCCAGAATAAGAACCCATCTTAAGATCCGCTTTCTCCAAAAACAATTGAATGACCGTATCAAGGTGTTAAGAGATCGGGAAGTGCAGTTGAGCCGACTAAATCAGAAAAAAGATGATTTGGTACGAATGGTAAGTCATGACATTAAAAATCCACTAACTGGTATAATTGGCTTAGTTAAGTTGATGAGAGATAGCGATAAAATTTCTGCAGAAGAGCAAACACAAATGCTTTCTGTAATCGAAGAAAGCGGCACAAATCTTTTAAATCTCGTCAGAGAAGTGTTAGACCGTGAATCCAATAAAATGGAAACAGAAGAAATTGAATATGCGGATATTCAGTTTTCAGATTTGATAGAGCGGGTTATTTCCATGAATAAAGCCAAGGCTGTGGTTAAAAATATTAGTTTAACCTATTCTGTTACCCCAAGGAAATTAAAGGTTCGTATCGACCCAAATAAAATTGAAATTGTGATTAATAATCTCGTTTCAAATGCCCTGAAATTTACCCCGTCGGATGGCAAAAGCAAGGTTCATGCAGACGTTAAAAGAGACGGCAATGATCTGATCATTTCAGTTACCGATACAGGAATTGGTATTCCGGAGAAAATGCAAAAGGATCTGTTTAAGGATACCAAGAAATTATCCAGAATTGGTACAAGCGGTGAAGTGGGTACCGGCTTAGGCCTCGATATTGTTCAATTATATGTGGAGCTGCACGGCGGTGAGATTTGGGTGGAATCGGAAATAGACAAAGGCACTACCTTTTTTATAAAATTACCGGAAGTTACATAAGCGTTAATCTATCATATTATGGATACCAAGGTTTTAGTTGTTGATGACGATATGCCTATTCATTTTCTGTTGAAGAATTTGCTAAAAGATGATTTCACAGTATTAAATGCACATAATGTTCGGGAAGCGAAAGAAGCACTTACGGAACACCAAATATCTCTCATCTTGTCTGATATCCATATGCCTGAAATTACAGGGCTTGAATTTCTTGAGTCCTTACGAAAACAGGAGCGATACAATCAAATCCCGTTTTTAATTATGACCAATCTTCCCACGGTCGAAAAAGAGCAAAAAGCTTTTGATTTAGGAGCGGAAGATTTTATCAAAAAAGACTTACTTATAAATAATAAAGATAAGGTGCTGCATATTATTCGTACTAAAATCGAAACTAATAGTAACTTTTCTTCTACTGATTAGTAAGACTATTTCAATCTTTCATATATGAAGAATGAGGTTTATTAATAAACATTTGGAATGGGTGGTTTTTAGTATTGGACTAATACTGCTTGGCATTATGAATCCGGAAAATTTCGGAACATCATTATGTCTTTTTGAATTTGCGGGTATTGATTTTTGTCCTGGTGAAGGCCTGGGGCATTCAATTGCTTATACCTTTCGGGGTGATTTCTCTTCAGCCATGAAAGCCAATATGGCTGGCCCGGCGGCAATTCTCATTCTAAGCTTAAGAATTCTACATATTTGGCAAACATTATATAATCAATCAAAACATCAGCAAAGGAAGGACAATCATGGCTAATGTAATAGATCATTTACCCGAAGTAGAAGGCGATGAATCATTATATATCAATAAGCTTTTTTCTGATTTATCAGATGATCAAGCTGCTAAATTTGCATCTGTTTACCGCACAAGAAGAAAAGATCCCCAAACAATTCTCATTACTTGTATTCTTGGATTTTTTCTAATTGCAGGAATACACCGTTTGTTATTAAATCAAATTGGGATGGGTTTATTATATATGTTTACAGGGGGTCTTTGCCTGATTGGCACTATAGTTGATCTGGTAAATTATAAAGACATGGCATTTCAATATAACAGGGAGATAGCCAAAGAAGTCCGTTCCTATGTTTGAACCAAATGCTTTATAAGTAAAAATATTTAACTATTACAACAATGGACATTCCGAAAAGAGAAGATTCAATTAAATTGCTTAAAACTTATATAGAGAGCGAAAGTTTAGTAAACCATAGTGAAATGGTGGCCAAGGCCATGGAAAGTTATGCCCGCGAATTAGAAAAAACGGGTGAAGAGATTGAAACATGGTGGACAGCAGGCTTATTGCATGACCTGGATTGGGAGAAATATCCGGATGAACACCCAAATAAAGCGGTGGAAGAAATATTACCCGAACAAGGATATCCAGAAAATATAGTTGAAGCAATCCGAGCTCATGCACCTGAACGCACCGGAAAACAACCGGAAACAGAACTTGAACGATACTTGTTTGCTTGTGATGAATTATCCGGGTTTATGAATGCTGTATCACTTATGCGGCCTAATAATTTCGATGACATGAAGGTGAAATCGGTTACAAAAAAACTGAAAGATGGCCGGTTTGCCGCCAATGTTCCTAGAGAGGATATTAAAAAAGGAGCCGAATTAATTGGTAAAGAATTGAATCAACACATTTCTTTTTTGATAGAAGTTTTTAAGGAATAAAAATGCTATTTCATTTTTAAATTTTTTTAACGTTATTATTCATAGTGGTTTAAGAGAAAATATTCACGAATTTAATTGCTATGAGAATTTTAATAACAACTTTAATTTTTGGTCTAAGCTTATCATTTAGCGCATCTGCACAAAATCCCGAAATTAATTTTTATGAATCTGTTGATTTGTATAACGGGTTAGATAAAAACTTTTATACGGGAAGTAGCTTCGGAGTAAAGAATCCTGTTTATGCTGCCTATCCGGTTTCCGGTATGATTCGTCATAACAGGGTGGATGGATTATTTTTAGGGTATCAGGAAGAAAAAATGGATTGGGGGAATTCCAATTATCTGGGTATCGAAAATGTTGATATACATGGGTTAATTGGATACTCGATGGAACAAAGAGAAATTCAATATTCAATTGGAGCCGAGAAAAGTATTGGTAATAACCGAAAATGGTTACTATTTGGGGGTGATTTTCATAATACCACCGCTACAGAAGATTATTGGCGATCCGGAGTTTATGAAAACAGTATTTCATCATTTGTAACCGGCTACGATTTCTATGATTATTATAAAGCCGATGGTTATGGATTTTATTCTCTGATAAAACCATTTAGATTCCTGGAATTGGGAGCTTCCTATAATGTTGATGATATCAGTACAATGCATGCCTCAACCGATTTTTCTCTGGTCTCACGCTATTCAACGTTTAGAATTAATCCTGCTATAGATTCTGAAGTTGATCAAATATCACAACAAAGTGTTACCCTTGGACTCACGTTAAATCCATATGGATTGAAAAAAAATTCATTGGTATGGACAACCTTTTCAGCAAAAGCAGAAATCGCTGATTTAGATAAATCATCTAATAACTTTTTGTATAACAGATATCAGGTCGAAGCAAAATCATTTCTGAGATTAGATAAAAGCAGCCTAATAAAATGGAGAGTGATGGCTGGAAGTATCACCGGTGAAGCCCCGGATTTTAAAAACTTTGCACTTGGTGGTATTGGAAGTATGCGTGCTTTAGGCTACAAAAGTCTGATTGGTAATCAAATGTTACTTAGTAACCTTGAAATAGAATTGGGAAAAATTTCAAACAAAAATAATGGGTGGCCGGAATTAAATTCATTACTTATATCCATTTTCCTGGATTCCGGGATCTCACAATTTAATCCTGATTACTATAATACATCGAATATAATTTCAGAGTTTGATATAGCCTTTTCAGAACTTTCGCATAATGCAGGAATAGGTTTAGGGCTTGGAATGCTGCGATTTGAAATAGCAAAACCTATTGCTGGCGAAAATGGTCAAACAGCTTTTTGGATTCGATTCAATCCAACATTTTAAGGATAAATCAATTTAAATAAGAAACCCGGACCTATCAGGATCCGGGTTTCTTTCTTTAGGGCATTTGGTGCTTATGCAGCATCCAAAAGCTCTTTTGCTCTTTGCAAAACAAGTACGATTGAAGATTATGAATGTTTCAGGTCAAAAATTGTTTTAAAGAATGCTTATCAAGCACTTCTATAGTTTCCTTTAAGAAATGTATTTGTATCTTTAATTCATGAATCTGCAGACACAAATTGGCCTTACAAAATCGGAACTTGCATCAACTTTGCTCATTTTTGCTTTGATTGTAGTGGCTGTACTTAGTTCCCGATTAATCAGATTGACTTCTAATTACGCCATTGAATTTGAGCAGGAAACTGAGCTGATATTTGAAGAGCCGGCTAATTTGAAACAACTTCAAACAAAACTTGAAGAACAAAATGTCGGCATCAATATTGAAGAAATGAATTGGGCTGCACGAATATTGGGTTGGCGAAACATGCAGCGTGGTCGATATGTATTCGAAGGTAATCACTCTTATAATGGCTTTCTTTCCAAAATGGCCCGGGGAATTCAAGACCCTGTCTCGGTACCAATTTCCCCTGGAATTACTCCCGAACGCATGGCATTTATACTATCTGAAAAACTGAATTTTAGTCAGGATGATTTTATATCTGCTTTGAATGACAGTGCTTACCTTGCAGAAAAGGGTATGAGTTCGGAGGAATTGTTTGGCCGAATGCTGCCTGATACCTATTTGATTTATTGGACTATAAGACCTTTAGACCTTATAGGCAGAGTTAATAATGAATTTGAAAATTCATTTACACAGGAGTTTAAAGACAAGGCAGAAGAATTGGATTTATCTATTAACGAAGTAGTTACTCTGGCTTCTATTGTTGAATGGGAGACGAAATTTCCGGAGGAAAAGGCCAAAATAAGTGGTTTATATTGGAATCGCTTAAACAGGGGAATGAGATTGCAAGCCGATCCCACAGTTAATTTTGCAGTAGGTGAACGCCGGCGTCTCCTTTTTGAAGATTACCAAATTGATCACCCTTATAACACATACGTAATAAGGGGCCTTCCACCGGGACCTATTACCAATTCAAGCTTATCAACTATTGAAGCTACTTTATTTCCAGAAGAACATGATTATTTATATATGGTTGCAAATCCTGAAGGGGGCCATGTTTTTACAAAAACATTTATAGAACACCAGGCAGAAAGCGAGAAATGGCGTATTTGGTTGCGCGAACAATACCGGATAAAACGTCAGAGAGAAGCAGCCGAACAACAATCGAATGAAAAGGAAACCCGGTAGTTAAATCGAATAATAAGAATCTATTTCGCCGGTAACACTTCTATATATTCAAAACTATTAATCTGATAATACCCGCTTAATTTTCACTTCCTGATTAATGTGCGTATTCCTGAAACTCACATTGATAATTAACCCTTTGTAGTTGTTTAACTTTTTCAATCCATCTTTTAAATAGGCAGGATTTTTGACCGTATTCAATGTCTCTAATATTACATTTGCGGCGTCATATCCAATGAAGGCAAAACGGTTAGGGCGCATATCATATCGAAGGCGGAAAGTGCTTTCAAAATTTTCGATTGCATTATTTAAAGAATCGGTCTCGAATGTTTTTGTGAAATAAAGTTCAGTCTCTGGTAATCTTTGGCTGCTCATATCAATGGTTTCCCATTCTTCAGACCCGAGAATGGTCATTTCACTTTGCATAGCTTCAAGGTTGGTAAGCAACGAATTTATAAGGGTTTCCGCAATCGTTCCTGTAAACGGGGCATATACTGCATCAATATTATAGTTAAATACAGTATCAACCTCAGGATCAAAATATTTTACATATTCACTTATATCATAGCCCTGATTTTCTAATTCTTCTACATAATATCGGACTACTTCACCTCCAAGTTTTCGTGACTCATCAAGAAATGCAACCGCTGAGGCTTCTCCTAAAGATCCGCGTTCAGCAATTACAGCTAAAGTATCATAGCCAAGTGTCTTGATGGCATATTGAGCCATTCGCCGACCCTGAACAGCAAAAGTCGGGTTTAATTGAAAGGTATAGGCAAGATCTAAGTTGAGACCGTCAGAATTTGCCAAGGGAGTTAAAAGAGGTGTTTGGTATAATTCCGCATATTTAGAAAGTTCAACAGCAACTTCAGAAAACAATGGCCCAAGTATAACATCAACATCGTGATTCCATGTGAGATTATTTGCTACAGTTGCCGCATTTCCGGCATTTGCATCCGTGTTATTATAAATTAAAAAAGCTTTTCTATCGGTGTTCTCGCTATTAAAAGTTTCAATGGCCAATTGTATCCCAAAGTATAAGTGTTGAGATACTTCAAACTCCGGGGATTCAATATCAAATTCAGGAAGAGCTACGCCAATGTTATAAGCCAGGCCTTTAGGTGCCTTGATAAAACGATTTGGATTATATCGCTGCATGTAAGCAGTAGAATCATTTAGTAAATCCTCAATGGAAGCAAAATCAGTTGTGTCAGGGTTTGCTACAGCATTTTTATAGGCTGAAAACAATGCCCTGGCTGAACCCAGCTCTACAATTCCAATTGATGATTCAACAAGGTCGAGGCGAACATTATCATACTTAGTAGCCCTGAAAGCATCATGTCTCTGATCTAAAGTAAGGTAATTAATCAGGTCTCTGTAAAAAGAATAGGCTGCACGGGAAATGGAAGGTTGATCAACCTTTTGCCTTAATTCATAAAGGGCATCTAATGCGGAAGCAAAATTCTTTAGCTGAAAATCAGCCAGCGCACTGGTATATTTTGCTTCAAGATAAACCTCACCGGAGGTACTATCTACAAGATTTAAATAATATTTAGCTTTCAAAAAATTGTTAAGACCAAAATAACTTTTACCTGCAAAAAGGTGAGCTGTTTGCAGATCGGACTCTTCAAAAATGCGTAATGCCCTCTCATAGTCGCCTTTTTCGTACAAATCAATCCCCGATTGGATAGATTGTGCAAAGGTTGAAATGGAAAGGGTTATCAGCAGGGCAATGGTAAATAAAATTCGTTTCATTAATTCAATATCTAAGCAATTGTTTACTGATTTATAACTGTAAAGAAACTAAAAAGTTCTGCAATGGAATGCTTCATTATTGAGACAATTATTTTTCAGGATCAGGTATAATAATAAAGCCTGATCCCGAAAAATTCTTCATCAAGGAGCAGGGTAGATATAGTTGGATTCAAAACTCAATGGAATACCGATCCACCAGTAAAGCAGCAGAAATATAGTCCATAGCACCATAAATATAATAGAGTATGGTAACATCATGGAAATCAAGGTTCCAATTCCGGTATCCTTAACGTACCGTTTACAGAAAACCACAATCAGCGGGAAATAAGGGAGAAGCGGGGTAATGATATTTGAAACAGAATCTCCAACACGGTAGGCGGCTTGGGTGAGATCCGGTGAGATCCCCAGTTGCATGAGCATCGGTACAAATATTGGGGCTATTAATGCCCATTTGGCTGACGCTGACCCCACCAATAAATTTACTATCGCGCTCAAAAATATGATTCCAACCACGGTAAATTGTCCGGGTAAAGCAAGTGATTGAAGGAAATTAGCACCTTTCAAGGCCACAAGTAAACCAATGTTAGATTTTGCGAATGCATCAATAAATAATGCGCAGAAAAAAGCCATCACAATATAATAACCCATGCTTTCCATGGATTTAGACATATTATCTATCATGTCTTTTGATTTCGTGTACTTTCCGGATACAAACCCATAAACCACTCCGGGAATTAACAGGAACACGAATATTAATGGAACGATAGCCTGCATTAAAGGTGCCTGAAATGAAACAAGTGATTGTACATCCGGATCAACCATATCTGGGCCACGCAAAGCTGAATCTTCTGGATAAGCCCAAAAAACCAATCCGATCAATCCTAATATCATGGCACCAAAACCAAGCCAAAAGGCACGGCTTTCTTTGTCGGTAACAGTTTCCATTTGCGGCATCTCGTCTTCATCCCCATCTATCTTGACATCTGCAAGCCGTGGTTCCACAATTTTATCAGTGATATACCAACCAACCAAAACAATTAAAACACTTGATGCGGCCGTGAAATAAATATTATTAAGCGGGTTTAGCGCTATATCCGGATCTAAAATTTTAGCTGCCTCCAGAGTAAAACTCATTAGCAGCGGATCGATGGCAGAAGGAACGAAGTTGGCTGAAAAACCACCACTAACTCCTGCAAAAGCCGCGGCAATACCGGCAAGCGGATGCCTTCCTGCAGCATAAAATATAACTCCGCCTAACGGAATAACCAGCACATAACCGGCATCAGCAGCTGTATGACTTACAATGGCTATAAGAATTAACATTGGGGTCAATAATGTTTTTGGGGTGAAATTGAGCAGCTTTTTAAGTCCTGCATCAATCCAGCCGGAATGTTCAGCAACACCCACACCTAACATGGCTACGAGTACAATTCCAAGAGGGGCAAACATCACAAATGTATTTACCATGCTGGCTAAGAAATTAGCCATTCCAGCCCCGGTCAGTAAATTATTAACTGCCAGCTCCTCGCCGGTCAAAGGATGTGTTTCCCCAAAATCAATAGGAGAAAGTATGGCAGATAAAATCCATACAAAAACCATTAATATGAAGAAAAGCATTGCAGGGTCTGGAAGCTTATTCCCTGTTTTCTCAATGAAGTTTAGAAATTTATTAAACAGTGAAGTACCGTTGGATTCTTTTTTTGAACCCTTTTTCTTTTCTATAGCAGCCACTTGGTTTTAATTTAATTGAGGTTTGATAAATCAATTGGCTGAAAATAAGGGATTCAGAATAGTTAGCAAGAAAAATTATTCCCACTCTATAGTTGCCGGTGGTTTTGAACTAATATCATATACCACGCGATTTATACCCTTAATTTCATTGATAATGCGATTGGAAACCTGTGATAAAAAATCGTAAGGAAGATGCGCCCAGTCTGCGGTCATTCCATCTACGCTGGTCACAGCCCGAAGTGCAATGGTGAATTCATAAGTTCGTTCGTCTCCCATAACCCCTACACTTTGAACGGGCAACAGAACCGCTAAAGCTTGCCATACATCATGGTAATATCCTTGCTTTTTGAGCTCCTCCACAAAGATGAAATCCGCTTCCCGAAGAAAATCTAAACGTTCTTTGGTAGGTTCTCCCAAAACCCTGATTCCAAGTCCCGGGCCTGGAAAAGGATGCCTGCCAATAAAGTGGTCGGGGATACCAAGGGATCTCCCAACTTCGCGGACTTCATCTTTAAATAATTCCCGAACCGGCTCAATAAGATCCAGCTTCATTTTATCCGGTAATCCCCCAACATTGTGGTGAGATTTAATTGTAGCTGACGGGCCTTTGAAAGAAATGCTTTCAATTACATCCGGATATAAAGTTCCCTGTGCCAGGTATTTAAAATCTTTATCATCACCAATTTCGTCATCGAATACATCAATAAATGTATTGCCGATGATTTTACGTTTTTCTTCCGGATCAGAGATTCCTTTTAATCTTCCCAAAAACAATTCTGAAGCGTTTACCCCCCGAACGGGCAGATGAAGATCTTTAATGTAAAGATCCAAAACCGTTTCAAATTCATTTTTCCTGAGTAAACCATTATCTACAAATACACACTGTAACTGATCGCCGATGGCTTTGTGTAATAATGTTGCAACTACCGTGGAGTCAACCCCTCCTGAAAGGGCACATAAAACTTTATCATCCCCAACTTTTTCACGTATTGATTTTACCTGTTCATCAATAAATGATTCTGAAGTCCAGTCACCTTTGAGTCCACAAATGGTATATGCAAAGTTTTCGATTATTTGTTTTCCATATTCGGTATGAGCAACCTCAGGGTGGAATTGAACTCCATAAACATGATTTTTTTTATGGCGGACTGCAGCAACTTTGGCATTATTAGTGTGACCTATAATCTCATAAGAGGAGGGAAGTTCGTGTATATGATCACCGTGGCTCATCCAAACTACACTTTCATTTGGGATGTCTTTGAGTAAATCGGCATCATCATCAATTAAGAGATTTGCCCGGCCATATTCACGTTTATCAGCTTTTTCTACACTTCCGGGAATTTCCTGGTGGGCAAGCAGTTGTAATCCATAACAAATACCAAGAATAGGAATGTTATGATCCAGGATTTCAGGCTGAAGATCCGGGGCATCGGAGTCATTCACACTTTTTGGTCCCCCGGAAAGAATAATTCCACTTGGGAGAGGGGTGAATATTTCATCCAGATTTACATTGTAGGGGTGAATTTCACAATAAACATGTAGCTCTCTGAGCCGACGAGCAATTAGTTGAGTTACCTGAGAACCATAATCTAATATCAGAATCCATTCCGGATGTCGGCTATGCATAGTTATAAACGCAATTATAAAAGTTTAAGCAATTACTTCTTCGTATTCTTCAGCACTCAGAAGGTCATTGAGTTGTGATGCATCTGAAAGTTTTATTTTAACCATCCAGCCATCCCCGTAAGGATCTTCATTTACCAATTCAGGATCATCTTCAAGCTTTTCATTCACTTCAATTATTTCACCATCAACCGGGGCAAACAGGTCGGATACAGTTTTTACGGCTTCAACAGTTCCAAAAGTCTCATCCTTCGCAAACTCGGTACCTTCCGGTTCAAGCTCTACAAAAACGATATCGCCAAGTTCACCCTGTGCAAAATCAGTTATTCCAACAGTAATAGTGTCATCACCATTATCTTTAACCCATTCGTGTTCTTTGGTGTATTTAAGATCAGCTGGTATACTCATTTCAGTTGTTTTTTGGTATGAATTTGAATTCTCTTTCTAAATACTTGGTATCAAACTTTCCGTCAATGAAGTTTTTATCATCCATAAGCTGTATATGGTAAGGTATTGTGGTTTTAATACCTTCTATGATGAATTCCTTCAGTGCCCGCTTCATTTTACTAATGGCCTCTTTTCGGGTTGGGGCGCTGACAATTAATTTCGCTATCATGGAATCATAATTGGGGGGAATTCGATAGCCGGAATAGGCATGAGTATCTAACCGAACGCCATGTCCGCCAGGCGGATGAAATACAGTGATTTCGCCAGCAGAAGGGCGGAAATTATGTTCCGGGTCTTCTGCATTGATACGGCATTCAATGGCATGATTTTTAAATTCAACGGGCTCATCAGAAAGTTTTTCACCATTAGCTACCCGAAGTTGCATTTCAATCAAATCGACGCCGGTAACTTCTTCAGTAACCGGATGTTCAACTTGTATCCGGGTATTCATTTCCATGAAGTAGAAATTATGGTCATCATCAACAAGAAATTCAACGGTTCCGGCACCTTCATAATCTACAGCTAATGCTGCATTAACGGCTGCAGTACCCATTTGCTCCCTGAGTTCTTCAGTCATTAGGGGAGAGGGTGATTCTTCCAGCATTTTTTGGTGCCTTCTTTGCAGAGAACAATCTCGTTCACCGTAATGAACGGCATTTCCATGCTGGTCGCCAACTATTTGAATTTCCACATGGTGCGGTTTTGTAACAAAGCGCTCTATATAAACAGCAGGATTATTGAAAGCCGAATCTGCCTCATTACGACACATGTTATAGTTCTTTTCAAGCTCCGAGGCCTTTTCAACAAGCCTCATACCGCGGCCACCGCCACCAGCTGAAGCTTTTATGATAACCGGGAATCCAATTTCATCACATACTTTTTTTGCATCGTTATAATTTTCAACCACGCCATCACTTCCGGGAACAACCGGAACCTTATTTTTGATCATCGTGGCTTTAGCTACCGCTTTGTTTCCCATTGAATTAATCGATTCAGGAGAAGGGCCAATGAATTTAATATTATGTTCACTGCAGATTCGGGAAAACTCGGCATTCTCGGCAAGGAAACCATAACCGGGATGAATAGCTTCGGCATTTGTAATTTCAGCTGCGGCTAAAATGCTCGGTATTTTTAGATAGCTATCTTTACTTGCAGGGGGGCCAATACAAACGGCTTCATCAGCAAATTTTACGTGCAGGCTTTCTGCATCAGCGGTAGAATATACCGCCACCGTTTTGATACCCATTTCCTGACAGGTACGAATTATTCTTAAAGCAATTTCACCTCGGTTGGCAATCAGAATTTTTTTAAACATGAAAGCCGCTTAGTCTTTTTTAATTATGAAAAGTGGTTGTTCATACTCAACTGGCTGGGCATCATTTACCAGTATTTTTTGAACGGTTCCGCCAAATTCCGCTTCAATTTCATTCATGATCTTCATGGCTTCAATAATACAAAGGGTATCACCTTTTGACACCTTATCACCTTCTTTTACAAAAGGGTCTGTATCAGGAGATGGGGATTCATAGAAAGTTCCCACAATCGGGGATTTCAGTACATCACCTTCAGCTTTTGGTTCTGCGTCAGTGCTTTGAGTTTCAGTAGCTTGGCCAGCAGGCTGTTGTGGTGTCTGAGGAGCTTGCTGAGGCATCTGCGCAGCCATTGGCTGCGTATATGTAACCTGTTGAGCAGCTTCGGCTTTCTTTACTTTAATTTTAAAATCGCCTTCTTCTAAAGACACCTCATTTACATCACTTTCTGCAATAAGGTCTAAAATGTTTTTAATAAGTTTTAAATCCATAATTAGTTTTATTTAGCTCGTTCTATGTATTCACCTGTTCTGGTATCAACTCTAATTTTTTCACCCTCGTTAATAAACAGAGGCACCTGAACAGTTGCCCCCGATTCCAGGGTAGCGGGTTTACTTCCGCCTTGTGCAGTATCACCCTTAACTCCGGGATCTGTTTTTTCAACAACTACATCAATATGATCTTTTGGTTCGGCGTACAAAATGGAATCTTCGTCAGCGTTTAAAAGTACCTTACAATTTTGGCCTTCTACCAGGAATTCTTTCCGTTCAACCTGATTTGCACTTACCGGTACCTGCTCGTAGGTATCGCTGTGCATTAGGTAATAAAGCTGGCCATCATTGTATAGATATTGATATTCATGCTGTTCAATACGAACTGTTTCTGCATTTTCACCTGAACGCCAAGTTTTATCAATATTTTTTCCATTGAGAATGCCTTTTAATTTCGTGCGAACAAAAGCAGGGCCTTTTCCAGGCTTTACATGTTGAAACTCTGTAATTGAATAAAGTGCACCATCCAGATCCAGAACCATTCCATTTCTGAAATCTGATGTTGAAATTTTTGACATTATTTAGTTTTTCCTCTGTTTAATTCGCCCAAAAATACTACCTGCCCAATTAGATAACAAACAAGTTTATATGAAATTGGAAATCAAATTATAAAGTATGGCAGCAGGACAAATATACTTGATGAATATAGGCCATACTTTAGAGAATAATGTCTGTTTAATTCCTGCAAAACCATATTCCATTTCATTTATGGCATTTTCAGTTTTCCAGAAATATCCTACAAATATACAGATCAGGAAACCACCCAATGGCAGGCCAATGTTGTTGAAAATATTATCGAAAACACCAATTAATACTGGGAAAAATGCTACTGCTATTGAAACTGATAGTACTCCTAAACCAACCGACCATGCAGCTTTTTTGCGTTTTACCTCAAATTCATCAATTACATAAGAGACGGGGACTTCAAGAAGTGAAATTGTAGAAGTTAACGCAGCAATACTAAGCAGTAAAAAGAAGGTTACCCCCAACAACATACCTACACCACCACCAATAGTATGAAATAGGGCAGGGAGTATTTGAAAAACAAGGTCTGTACTAGAAGCAAGCTCACCACCAACATTAATATTAATTCCGCTGCTTTGGGCTAAATACATAGCCGGAACAATTAACAGTCCGGCCAAAAAAGCTATGCCAACATCAGCCAATGTTACAAAAGCGGCGGCTTGTGGAATATTTTCCTTTTTATTGAGGTAGGAACCGTAAGTAATGAGCGCTCCCATACCTAAGGAAAGTGAAAAGAAAGCCTGTCCCATAGCAGAAAAAATCAGGTTTGTATTTATTCGGCTGAAGTCGGGGAGTAAATAAGCGGCAACACCTTCCGAACTTCCTGGCTGAAATAAAACATAAACGATCATGATGGCTATGATACCAATAAGTAACGGCATCATGGCTTTTGTGGCACGTTCAATACCATCACTTACACCACCGGTAATAATTTTGATAGTTCCTAACATAAATACAGTAGCGATAAGAGCATTTTTGAGACCATTTCCCGTATCAGTGAGCACGTCAGCCGTTCCTTTCATATGGGTAGAAAACGATCCCCAACCAATCGCCCCGAAAAGATCCTGTAAAACAGTAGTACCGGCTAAAAAGTAGAAAATTTCCTCAAAGGCAAATCCAAATGCCCACCCGGCAATAACTGTGTAAAATGAGAGAATCATGACTCCGCATATCACACCCCAAAGACCAACAAATGGGAAAAACTTATTACTGCTAATTGCTTTAAAAGCACCAACGGGATTTTTCCCTGAATTACGGCCAATGGCAATTTCAGCTGCCATCACCGGGAAACCAATGGCAAAGGTACATAGCAGGTATACAATGAGATAAGCTGCACCACCTTCGGTGGCTACTTTTGTCGGGAAAGCCCAAATGTTACCGAGGCCAACGGCTGAACCTGCAGCAGCAAGTACAAAACCAAGTTTCGAATTCCATGAACCGCGATCGGGTGTGATGATATCAGCCAAGTGATTTCCTCCTTAGGATATTATTTTTTGAGGTCGTAAAATATTTTATGCATTGCTTACACGCAACTTTCTTAAGACCACTGCAGAACCGGATGGTACCTCATATGTTTCATGTACACTTTCAAAGGTTCTGAAACCGGCCTTTTTAGAATCTACGATCACTTCCCAATAACCTTCGGGCAGCGTGATATCATAGTCGCGATCAAAATTTGCGTTCAATGATACAAAGTAATCATACATATCACCGGAACTTTTTCCATCAATCGAAAATGTGATATGGAGGGGATCATTATAAAATTTGAAATTTATATCATCAGGACTTGCCTTGCGAAGAGCAGCAGCGTTTAACCGTAAATTAATTAATCCTTTATAATAGTTAAATAAATCGCTGTTTAGTGCAATTTCATTGAAATTCAGCCAATTGGTCTCATCATCTTTGTTGTAACTGTCATGGTCAATTTGTCCTTTTCTGGGATCAACACCCTTCGGATCCTGAATTATTTTTGAGCGAGCCCATTCCTGCCCGGCATGTATCATAGTGATACCCTGAGATACAAATAATATAACTGCCGCAAGTTTGGCTGTTTTTAATTCTTTTTTTGTTAAAACCGTGGCTTTATTTTTGTGATCAAATGTTTTGTCACCTTTCATGGGGTGCAAGGCTATTCTGATATAATCGCCCAGTGTGTTTCCATCATGACTTTCAAGATAATTCACCGAATGCTTTGATTCATTGAACAAACCATGCTCTCCCGATTCCAAGGTGCCGCGAAACAGGTTTTCAATGGCGTATCTTGATAGATAGGGGTCCATTTTCCCAAATATCAGCCCTTTGTTTTCTTTTGGATTATATCCTTTAATAGCATTCCGAAAGCGATCGTTCCATGATGCCCAGCCGTGATCGGAAAAACCATCCGGCTTATAATTACCACCCCAAGGTTCAGCAATGAGGATGACATTTGGGTTGATCTTTTGAGCTTCTTCTTTAATTAAAGCAACAGTTTCCCAGTCGATAAGACCAGCCAAATCAAACCTGAATCCGTCAATGTGATATTCATTCATCCAGTATTTAACAGATTCAACAATTAATTTCCTGGAATACTCTGAATTCGTTTTTATATCATTTCCAGTCCAGCTGTCATTTAGGAAATTTCCTTTTTCATCCAGGCGGAAATAGTGGTCCTTGGCTGTGTACTTAAGTGGATTTAAATCATAATGGGAAGCATGATTATACACCACATCCATGATCACTGAAATATTCTCTTTATGCAGTGTTTTAACCAGATTTTTAAGTTCAGTTTCGGCTTTATCTGATTCACCAACTACTTCACCTGGCTTTAAACTTCCATCGGAGGCATAAATAGTTTCCGGAGCCAGAAAAAAAGAAGTCATATATCCCCAATAATTTCGGGAATAGGGGTTCCAGGTATTTTTAATGCCTTCCGGAGTTTCTTTATTAAAAGGTGGTTCGAAGTAGGCAAATTTTTGAAGGGGTAAAAACTCAACAGCGTTGACGCCTAATTTTTTCAAATGTTTGATGCCTCCAACTTCAGCCTGCCTAAAATCATTATAAATACCTTGTACATAAGTTTTGGCTGAAGAATGGGCTACCATGTCTTTAATATGGGTTTCATAGATCACCAAATCCCGGGGATCTTCAGGAGTTACAAACGTATCCTGTTCCCAATCGAAAGATGCAGGTTCTGTAATCTTGGTTTTATGAAACTGAAGATGATGATTCCGGGAAGTTACCTGTTGGCTCCATGGGTCGGCTACCGGATAATGTGTTTGAACAAAAAATGGTTCATATCCTTCCTTACCTTTGATTTCATAAGCGTACCACTTACCGTAAAATGTATCCTGAATTTGTGTTTCCCAAATTCCTTCTTCATTTTTTTCTAAAGGAAATTCAAGGTCATGGTCCTTTTCAAATTCATCACATATTATAACGGAAACAGCTATAGCCCTTGGGGCAAACAATCTAAACACTGTTTTAAAATCTTTTGTAGTACAACCAAGTGGGAATTCATCCAGTTCACTTATAGCGCAATCTGTTGATGTTTGGTCTTGTGTTTCCAAGTTATTTCTAATTGATGAATTATAGTCGATAATTTTCCAAAACCTGTTACTGAATGATATTCATATCAAATAAGAATTTTAAGAAAGCAGATAAATATATTATTTGTGAAATTGATTAGGTAATAGGGCTGCCGGGTTCAGCGGTTGTTTCAACGAATTTCAGATTACCTTCTGAATCCTCGGCCATCAGGATCATGCCCTGACTTTCGACCCCCATTAATTTCTTGGGTGCAAGATTTGCTACCACACATACTTTTTGTCCTGGAAGGTCCGCGGCCTTAAAATCTTTCGCTATCCCTGATACTATAGTTCTTTTTTCAAGGCCAATATCTATTTTAAGTTTTAACAATTTATTGGACTTTTCAATTTTCTCAGCCGACAGCACTTTGCCTGCACGCAAATCTAATCTCATGAAATCCTCAAACTCAATGTTATCTTTTAAATCAGGAACATCGGGTGATGGATCAGTAGTCTTTGCCTTTTCATGTAATTTCTGAATTTGTTCTTCAATAATATCGTCCTCAATTTTTTCAAATAATATTTCACCCTGTGTAACTGCGGTGCCTGCTTCGAGCATGTTTGGGTTGATGTCATCCCATGTAAAATTCTCATCAAGATTTAATTGATTGCGTAATTGTTTCATTTTAGCAGGGAGTACCGGGTCAAATAAACAGGATAAAGCTGCACTGATCTGCAGGCTCACGTATAAGGTATTTCCAGCTTTGATCGGCTCATTTTTTCTGGTTTTCCAGGGTTCGGTTTCCGTAAAATAACGATTCCCGATGCGTGCTAAATTCATAGTTTCGTTGATAGCTTCTTTAAACCGGAAACTTTCATAGGCCTGCGTGATCTTCTCTTTTTGTTCTTCAATGGCCTTTAGTGCTTCTTTATCTACTTTTGAAGGCTCAATCAGCTCAGGTACTCTGCCGTCTGCATAATTAGAAGTGAAGGAAAGCGACCGATTGGTAAAATTACCTAATACATCAGCCAGTTCCGTGTTTATACGCATTTGAAAGTCTTTCCAGGAAAAATCCGAGTCTTTGGATTCAGGAAGGGTTGTTCCCAGTGCATATCTTAACAGATCAGGTTCAAAGTCTTCCAGATATTCGTGCAGCCATACTGCCCAACCGCGGGAAGTGGATAATTTTTTACCTTCCAAATTCAAAAATTCATTAGCCGGCACGTTTTTTGGTAGCACATAATCACCATGTTCCATCAATACAACCGGAAACATGATACAATGGAATACAATATTGTCTTTGCCTATAAAATGGTAAAGCTCCGTATCCTCATCTTGCCAGTATTTTTTCCATTTATCAGGTTCACCTTCTTCAATTGCCCACTCTTTAGTGGCCGAAACGTATCCGATAGGAGCATCAAACCAAACGTATAATACTTTACCCTTTGCCTCCTCAAGCGGAACAGGAACCCCCCAGGTTAAATCACGAGTAGCGGCACGATCATTCAAACCATCATTCAGCCAACTTTTAACTTGCCCCATTACATTGGGCTTCCAGTTTTCACGCGAATCTATCCATTTTTCCAGTTTAGGCTGAACCTTGCCAAGTGGCATATACCAGTGCACGGTTTCCTTCAGTTCAGGTATTTCTCCGGTTAAGGCACTAACTGGATTTATGAGTTCAGTGGGAGAGAGGGAGGATCCACATTTTTCACATTGATCGCCATATGCTTCATCATGTCCACAATTTGGACAGGTTCCTTTTACGTATCGATCGGGTAAAAACATTTCCGCTTTGGGATCATAAAGCTGCTTTTCAGTTTTCTTCTTAAAAAAGCCTTTGTCATAAAGCGTGGTAAAGAATTCCTGCGAGGTCTCATGATGAACTTTGGAACTGGTTCGGCCATAGTAATTGAAACTAATACCAAAATCTTTAAATACCTTTTTGTTCATCTCGTGATACCGATCTACGATATCCTGCGGAGAAACACCTTCCTTTTCGGCTGCAATGGTAATTGGGACACCGTGTTCATCTGATCCGCAAATAAATGCCACATCAGCATCCGTTCTGCGTTTATAGCGTACATACATATCAGGGGTGAGGTAGGCGCCAGCTAAATGTCCGAGGTGAATTGGTCCGTTTGCGTAAGGCAGTGCAGAGGTAACAAGAATTCTTTTTTTGTTGGGCATGAATGTATTTTGTCCGTCTTTTTTCTGAAGATAAGAAATGATGCCTTCAATGTTTAAAGCTGCTTACTAAATTTTTGAAGGAATTTTATTAAGGGAAATTGTAGCCAACCTTTCCAAAGTTAGAAGGTTTCTCAAGTTACGATGGTTTCTTTAGTACACTTTGGAAAGGTTATTAGGGGGCTGCCAGTGTTTCAATGCCCACGCTCGGACAAATCTGTCCGACCTACTTTTAGTGGATGTCGTTTGGGAAAATTTAAAAGTTATAACGAGGCTGCTTTAGTTTTGGATCTTGATAGTTTTAAAAATTAGAGTACATAATTTTTACATATACTTCCAGATTGCTATCTTGAGGCATGAAGAAATTTGTTCTACAAAAGGAGGAGCCGCGAAAACGTCCTGAGGACTATACCATTCCATACGCGGATTTATTGAATGAACAACAATTGGAGGCCGTATTTCATGAAAAAGGTCCTGCCTTAGTTGTGGCAGGAGCCGGGACTGGAAAAACCCGAACCCTTGTTCACAGAGTTGCCCGATTAGTGGAAAGCGGGATAAATCCCACCAATATATTATTACTCACATTTACCCGTCGCGCAGCAAGTGAAATGTTAAACCGGGCAAGTAATATTTTGGATGAACGGTGTAAGCAGGTTCAGGGCGGCACTTTTCATTTTTATTGCAGTTTGTTACTGCATCGCAATGCGGAAGCTATAGGGTATCCATCCAATTTCACCATTATTGACACCGCAGATGCTTTGGAGGTCATTCAGTTTGTGCGAACACAATTTAACCTCCAAAAAAAGAAAAAACGATTTCCGAATAAGAATACGCTGCTGAATATCATTAGCACATGTATCAACAAACACCTTGACCTGAGGGTGGTTCTGCAGGAGCAATATCCACAGTTTCTGGCACAGGAGGAAAAAATTGAAAAAGTGGCGCTGGGTTATCAGGAATATAAGGAAAAGAATTTTGTAATGGACTTTGATGATCTACTTATAAAAACCCGGCAACTACTTACGCAACATGATGATATAAGAATTAAAGTAGCCTCTAAAAATGAATTTGTTATGGTAGATGAATTCCAGGATACCAATAAACTTCAGGCGGAGCTCACCGAGTTATTTTCCAGCGTTCATGGAAATGTGATGGCTGTTGGAGATGACGCTCAAAGTATCTATTCGTTCCGGGGAGCTGATCATCAAAATATCATGGATTTCCCCAATAGGTTTAAGGGAACCAAACTTATAAAACTGGAAGAAAATTATCGTTCAACCCCACAAATTTTAGAAGTAGCCAATAATTTACTCAAACAAGCCAGCTATAAATTCGATAAAGAACTGTTTTCAAATAATAAAAAAGGTGAGCTGCCAGCGGTGGTACAATCTTCGAGTGAGCATGACCAAAGCCGGTTTGTAACGCAAGCTGTGCTTCAGCTTCGGGAACAGGGGATGGAATTGAATGAAATGGCCGTACTGTTTCGTAATGGACGTGATTCCTTTGACCTGGAAGTTGAATTGAATCGGAAAAATATTCCCTTTGTTAAATATGGCGGACAAAAATTCACGGAAGCAGCTCATATTAAAGATGTTTTGGCTCATGTTCGGGTATTGGTAAACCCCATGGATACTATTGCATGGAACCGGGTATTGATGTTATTGGATGGAATTGGACCTAAAACCGCCCAGGATCTATTTGAATGGATTCGTTTAGCTAAAAATCCATACCGGCTGGATTTATCCGATACAACCAGTCAGTCTTATATTGATCAGCTTAAGGTATTAAGTAAACTGTTGGTTGATTTGAAGGATAATGACCACTCTGTATCAAAAGTAATTGAGTTGATTGTAGATTATTACCGGAATTTCTGTAAAGAACGATACGATGATTACCCAAAGCGGCTTAAAGACTTAGAAGCTTTTATTAACGTTTCAGAAAGCTTTACCACACTGCCAAAAATGCTGGAAGAATTAGCTCTCGATCCCATTACAGCAACCGCTGTTGATACCGAACAGAAAGCCAAGGAAGAAAATCCGTTGATTCTCAGTACCATACATTCTGCAAAAGGATTGGAGTGGAAACATGTGTTTATTATACAATGCATGGATGGCATTATTCCCTCTGCGTATTCGGTAGAAGATGAAGAACAATTGGATGAGGAATTGCGCCTTTTATATGTGGCTTCAACACGGGCTGAGGAAATGCTTTATTTTAGTTATCCGGTACTGGCACAATCGGTATATGGTGATTATTTTACTCAACCTTCACGGTTTCTGAAAGAAATAAATGAGCAATTAGTGGAGGAATGGAAATTAATAGAAGAGGAACAAAATCAACTTACAGATGGTGAAAGAGGGCAACTCACCGACTAATATCGGCGTTATTCATTCATCAATTATACATTCTAAAATTTATTATTTTTGAAAACACGACTATTTATCACTGCTATTGCACTTCTTATTTCAACACAGGCAGCAGCTCAGGGGTTTAATTCAACCAACGGCAGAAATCACCCCGAATTAAAATGGCAGGTTGCCGAAACAGAACATTTTTTGATCATGTATCCAAAGCGCATTGACGGGATTCAGGATCAGGTAGCTCCCATAGCCGAACAAACTTATAGCGTATTATCTAAGAACTTAGAGGTTGAGTTTAACTTCAAAATCAGAATTTATCTCACCGATGAAGATGAAATTAACAATGGGTTTGCCGTTCCATTTAATCGGTCATACACGGCTATTTGGGTTCATTTAAATGATTATAGTGAAATCTGGACCGGAGATGAAAAATGGCTGCGAAAAGTAGTAGCCCACGAATTAGCTCATATTTTCCATTTTGAAGCCGTAAAAAGTAATATAGGTGTATTGCAATATGTTTTTGCGACACCATTTACAAGATTTTGGACGGAAGGTTTAGCTCAATACCAAACCGAAAAATGGGATGCACAAAGAGGAGACCGCTGGCTTCGGAAAGCAATCTTTGATGATGATCTGAACTATAATTCAGGGCATTCTTTAGAAAACGGAAAATTATTGTACGCTTTGGGGAATTCACAACTGCGGTATTTTTCGGATAAATATGGAGACAGCACGCTGGTAGATCTGCTTAAATACAGAAATAAAGCGATTGGATTATTCGAATATCACGATTTTAATGAAGCCTTTGATGAAACTATTGCAGGTGGATATAGAGCCTTTTTTGATGATTGGCGCAAGCACATGAATGTGTATTACAATACAATGGCTTCCCAAATGGAACGGGTTGATTCTTTGCATGCTAATGATTTCAGTTTTCCAGGGAATTTCTATTATGATGCGGCAATTAGTCCCAAAGATACCCTGATAGCCGTGCTGTCTTTACAATCTATGTCGCGGCCGGTCCGTCGATTGCATCTTATAAAGAATGATACCACACGAGAGGTAAAACAAATTGGCGAAGGAAGCATAAATGCCGATTTAGGCTGGTCTAAGGATGGCTCGAAGCTGCTATATTCGAAATTGACAAGAGGCGAGAGGTCATCCTTATTGAACGATGTTTTTATGTATGATGTGGTAAGCGGAGAAGAAAAGCAGGTCACTTTCAGCCGCAGGGCAAAATTTCCCACAACCGGACCAGCTGACAATGAAATAGCTTATGTGGTTAATGAAAACGGAACCGGCAATCTATTTTTACTCGATTTAAATACAAATGAGGAGAGACGAATAACAAAATATTCAGGTGATATTCAGTTACTTTGGCCGCTTTGGATTGCGCGAGAACAGAAATGGCTGGTTCACAGGTTTGATGCCGCCGGAAACAGAAACCTGGTATTAATAGATCCTGAAAACAATACAGAAGTATCTTTAAATGACTATTCAGTGGATAATAGAAAAGCAGTATTAAGTCCATATGGCAATAAAATCGCCTATACTTCACTAAGGGATGAAGTTCCTAATGTATTTATTTATGACCTGGAATCCATGCAAGAAACCCGTTATACGAATTTGTTTACAGGCGGAGAAGTATTTGGCTGGGTTTCGGCTGTTGATACTATTAAGGCTGATCATTTACTTATCGGGGCCTCTGAATCAAGATCCAAAGATCAATTGTTTTTTGTAGAAACAGAACGAAAAATAGATCCAAAAACTATTGAAATTCCAAAAGATTATTCTCGCTGGAAATTACACAGCCCTCCAAATAAGATAGCATCAAAAATAGAAATGGATGCTGATTTGATTTCCTCTACATACCCTTATAGATCACTTAAAAACCTGGTTCATGTTACATCATTTGGACTTCCATATTACGAAAACAATAATAACTGGGGAGTTTTTGCCACAACTAACTGGCTCGAACCGTTGGGGAAACACATCATATTAGCAGGAGGATGGCTTTCCATTCCTGATATTCAAAACAAATCGTATGGAGCGATTTACTATATAAACAATCAACTATATCCTACATTAGGTTTTGCTTTATATCGAATCCCTGAAAACGGACAATTCTATAATGATATATTTCTTTCCGAAGAATCTACAGGCGGCGATTTCTCAATTTCCTGGCCTCTGGATTTATTTGAAAGGTATTATCAGAAATCAAAATTCATGGCCAAATTCAGGTATTATAGTACACAGCCTTTAGAAGTGCAGCGACTTGAGAGTACCCCAACAATCAAACAACCGCAAAGTGCCACAGTTTCTAATTTGGAACTAAGCTGGCAGATAAAAAAACAGTATCCCTGGAGAGATAATGTAATTCATCCGCTTGATGGTTATGGTATTAAAGTCAGTTTAAAAGCAGCTGATAAGATTTTAGGAACAGATGTTGAAGCTATTACCGCAGATATTAACTCCTTCGTAATAATTCCAACCATTGGATGGCACCGGATTTTATTACGGGGAAGATATCAGGGGCAATGGGGGAACGCATTGCCACAAAACTACATAGGGTTCTCCCGTTATGATAATATATACTTTAATATGCCGTTTGACCTGCCGGTACGGTTTTTCAGCGATAATGAAAGGGTAAGAGGATACCGGGAATTTATCACCGGTAAGCAAGTAGCTTTTGGCAGTTTTGAGTATCGAATACCATTATTGCCCTCATTAAAAACGACTATTTTGGGGATAGTGAAATTTGGCGGAGTCAACCTAAATGTGTTTACAGATGGTGGTATTGTTTGGAGTGGACAATCTACGAGTGGAGAAACGGGAACCATATATAAATGGGGAGCAGGTGCAGAAATTGGTAATAAATTATCGCTATTTGGGTTGAATGTCAGCCACAGTGCAGGCATTGCCCAACCTGCAGAATATCTATTATCAGATCAAAACATAAATATATATTACAGAATTAGAGCCGTGTTACCTTTTTAGGCGGGAGATCATTCTTCCTGCATATATTTGCGATGCATATACATATCAAACAAGAGCCATAAAACGGGATAGACAGGAACGAGTACAGCCAAAATAATTTGCCAGCTTTTTCCTTTCTTTTTACCCCCGTCGTAGGGCAGGGTGATACCTGCAATACCTGCGAGCCAGAAAATAAAAAAGATGAATAAAAAGATCGAAAGAGCAAGAGCTCCGAAGAATCCGAAGTTATTATAAAAGCTTTGAAGCATTGTAAATTAAGTGCTGAATTATGCGTACCTTTATTGCTTGTTTAATCTAAGAATCTAACAGATAAAATGCTTCCAGTAGTTTCTATTGTAGGACGCCCAAACGTAGGGAAATCCACCTTTTTTAATCGGCTCATCGGAAAACGAAAAGCTATTGTTCATGATGAATATGGGGTAACCCGTGATCGTCACTATGGCGAAACTTTTTGGAACGGTCAGGATTTTACGATTATAGATACAGGCGGTTACTTACCTGAAGATATGAATGTTATGGTAGTGGGTATCCGCGAACAGGTTCATATTGCTCTGGAAGAATCTGATGTCATTCTTTTTGTTGTTGATGTGGAAACGGGCATTAATACACTTGATAAATCGGTAGCAAAGTTATTACGCGAGCAAGAAAGACCCGTTATAGTGGTAGCCAATAAAGCAGATAATGAAGAACGTGCCTTAAACGCAACGGAGTTTTATGAATTAGGTTTTGATGATTTATATCCGGTCTCATCTATCAGCGGAATGGGAACAGGCGATTTGTTGGATAAAGTAGTTGAGCTGCTGCCTGAAGCTGAACCGGAACCGGAAATTAAAAGTCCCAGACTGGCTTTTATTGGACGGCCCAATGTCGGGAAAAGCAGTTTATTCAATGCACTATTGCAGGATGAAAGGGCTATTGTAACGAATATTGCAGGCACTACACGAGATTCCATCAACAGCAACCTTGAGTATGACGGCAAAGAATATATACTTGTAGATACTGCCGGCCTTAGAAGACGAACCAAGGTAAAAGAAAACATTGAGTTTTATAGCACCGTGAGAACAGAAAAGGCAATACGGGAATGTGATGTGGCCATTTTACTGGTAGATGCCATGCAGGGTTTTGATACCCAGGATAAACGAGTGCTTCGCGAAGCTGAAAAATTCAACAAAGGTTTGATTATTGTGTTAAACAAGTGGGATCTTGTGCCTGAAAAGGATACGAACACAGTAAAAGAATTTGAAGAATATATTTATACCTCGGTTCCCCAGCTCGATTATGTTCCAATAATTACCATTTCTGCACTCAATAAAAAAAGAGTACCTAAAGTAATTGATCTTGCACAGGTAGTAATAGACGAACGTAAAAAGGAAATCTCAACTTCAGAATTCAATGATTTCCTGGAACAGATGCTTGGCTCCAGGCCTTTACCAATGAAAAGGGGAAGGCAGCTTAAAATTACATATGCCACACAAGTGAAGAGTAATCCCCCGGTATTTAAATTTTTCATGAACAGCCCACAAGATTTACCACCTAATTACCGAATGTTTATTGAAAATAAAATCAGGGAACGTTTTGGTTTTATTGGTGTTCCCTTAACAATGGTTTTCCGTCAAAAATAAAATAGAAAAGCTCACAAATAACTTTGATGCTAACCATACAATGGTTTATTTTTGAACGCTAACAACTACACGAAACTGTTTTAAATTGAATGGCTAAGAATCTCGAAAAACCGACAGTAAACGCGTTAAGTGGAAACTATAAGAACGAAAGGAATCTTAACTTTCTGGAAAAAATCTACCTTCCGGAAATCTTTAAAGGGATGTGGTACACGCTGAAACAAATGTTTCAACCCACTTTTACCCTCAAATACCCGGAAGAAAAATGGAATCCACCGGCCATATTTCGCGGCCGCCCCGTATTGGTTGAAGATCATAATAAAGAACGTTGTGTTGCTTGTGGGTTATGCGCTCGTGCCTGCCCGCCTTTAGCCATCAGTATGCAAGCCAACGAAACAGATGATGAGAAAGAACGATTTCCCGAATTTTTTGAAATTAATATGCTCCGTTGTATATACTGTGGTTATTGTGAAGAGGTTTGCCCGGAAGAAGCCATCGTTATGAGTAAAGATTATGATATTGTATTTGAATCCCGTGAAGATGCAATTTATGATAAACAACGGCTATTGGTTCCAAAAGAAGATGTAGAGGACCGGCTCGAATTCCTCCGAAAATACAGAAACCAGCAATTTGGTTCATTTTGGGATTTCCAGGAAGAAAATAACATACACTCAGTAAGAGACAGAGATCAGGAATGGAATACAGGAATGTCTTTGGTTGATATGATTGAGCAGCAAGAAAAAAATGATTCAACCCCGGCATCTTCAAGCTGGTCTTAAATACTCTTACAAGAATGGATATAAAACAAAGTCAGATTGATTCCTTATTAGACGACGTTTCCTACCTTGAACATGAAGCCGAAGCCCTTAAATACGTTATAGATTCGGTTCCTTATGATGAATCCCCTCCGGAAGGTCGATCAATTGCCGAAATCCTGATGTACTTAGATCACGCTCAGCAAAATTATTACCGGAAGGTTATTGAAGATGCCATTAAAAGTGTCCGCCCATTAAACCTGAATACTTACACAGATCCTGAAGAATCTTTTGAAATGGATGAAGAGGTTGCTAACGATATTCAGAAATTACTTTATAAGATTTCCAAACACCGCGTTGCTCTCTATAATTTAATTAAGAACATTCAGCTAATTGATTGGGAGAGAGAGATTACCAAAGGTAAACAAACACTTTCATTATTTGAGTTTGTTAGCCAAATGGTGAGAAAGGAGAGAAGCACTTTAAAGGAAATAGCAGACCTGGTATTGACTTATCAAAATGGTAAACATATGCAAAGGGAGCTGCAAAATCGTAATCCGGAAAACTAATGAATCCGGCTAAATGGATTGACCTAGTAGTTTCTCTTTCGTTTGGATCAGTATTTATACTGATTTTCAAATTATTTCTGCGCCGAAGGTCTGTACTTGATCTATATTTCAGCCTGGCAGCGCTATTTATCACCATACCGTATCTGTTTGACCTTTTTCAAATTGAATTTTCAATAGATTTATTTGAGTGGGGTAAATTAGTTTCTGTAACTTTCTATATAAGCGGACTACTTGTTCTTATAAGGGAATCTAAGCCAGTATTTGCCCGTTTTCCTATCTATCTAACCGCATTACCTTTTGTCAGTTTTTTATTTTTTCCGCTCATCATTGATTCTATTATTATTAAAGAATTAATTAATGCCATTTACCAAGGGGGAGCATTAGCTGTTACAGTATTGGTATTTACACTAAATGAGGCTAAGAAACGAAGACGAAGATACTATATAATTGGTATCAGCCTGATATCAGCTTCTTATCTAAGCTATTGGTTGTATTTTATACGCTTAAATGATCTCAACTTTATTTGGATATCAGAACTTCTATTATCAGCGGGAATTCTAATCACTACCATTCGATTTATTAAGGGTGAAGAAAATAACATCTAACCATTCATTTCAATATCATGGTAAAAGCTCCCGACTTTTCATTAATTAACACGGAAAGAAAACAAGTATCATTGAAAGACTTTCGTGGTGAGAAAAATGTTGTCCTGCTTTTTTTTCCATTAGCATTTAGCAGTACTTGTACGAAGGAACTTTGTTCCACCAGGGATAATCTTAAAATTTATAATTCGCTGGATGCTGAAGTTATTGGCATCAGTATAGACAGTTTTTTTGTGCTGAAGGCATTTAAGGAAGCAAATAATCTAAATTATTCGCTCCTAAGCGACTTCAACAAAGAAGTAAGCAGAAAGTACGATACTTTTTATGAAGATTATTACGGTATGAAGGGCGTTTCAAAACGATCTGTTTTTGTAATCGATAAGGAGGGGAGAATAGTTCATCAGGAAATACTGGAAAATTCCGGAAGAATTCCGGATTTATTAAAGGTACAGGAAGTTTTAGCTGGTCTGATTTAAAAACCATAGCAGGTTTGCATTGTTTAACAGAAGAGAAAGGGATTAACTATGATATTGTTACTTTACATAATATAAATTATAAGAAGATTATTATACTATAATTAAAATTACATCCTTTTAATTATTCTGATTTCTTTGTAAAAAATTGAATAGCTTATATACTAAATAATTTAAAGACTACAGATCGATAATAGAATGAAAATTATTATTGTTGAGGATGATAAAGTATTATCTCTTATGCTTTCGAAAATGATAGAAAGGCTTGGCTTCGAGGTAATTGAAATTTTGACTAAAGGCCGTGATGCAATTAGAAGTATTGAAAGTAATAATCCGGATTTAGTTTTAATGGATATAATGCTTGAAGATGACGTGGATGGAATTGATGCCATGCTTACACTTCGCAATAATAACAATAAAACCCCTGTCGTTTATATTACCGGCAATTCAGATCCTATTAACCGCGAACGTGCTAAAGAAACTGATTTTGTCGAGTACTTGGTTAAGCCAGTTGGATTTGATGATCTAAAAAGTACGATTTTTGATTTCAAAAAAAAGAGTCCTGAACTTTAGATTGCCCAGAACTCTTTATTTCACTCCTCAACATGTACACTTTTTAATGATTAGTTTCTTTCCGATTTTTCAAGTTTGAATGAAACTGGTAAGCTATATCTTACTTTTACAGCCTTACCTCTTTGTCGGCCAGGAACAAATTTGGCTTCTTTAACAGCTTTAAGAGCTTCTTCATCACATCCGCCGCCAATTCCACGTACTATTATAGGATTGGTGACATTACCCTCCTCGTCAATTACAAACTGTACTACCACACGACCTTCAATACCTGCTTTAAGAGCCATTTCCGGATACTTAATGCGTTTTTGAATGGAAGCAAGCCCTCCTTTTAGTTCAGGCATTTGCTCTACAACTACAAATATTTCTTCTTCTTGTTCATTATCATCAGATGGTGGCGGCGGTGGAGGTAAATCCATCGGCGCATCCATATCAAGTTCAGAGTCCAAATCTATGAGCTCATCTTCAATAATCTCATCATTGGGCACTTCAACTGGCACAACTGGCCGTGGTGGCGGTGGCGCCTTAAGTTCTTGTTTAGTTTGAACGATATCTTCCATATAAACTTCTTCCTGTCGTTCAACTTCAAGACTAGTGTCTTTTTCAGATGGTTGAATATTTACTTTGAATGCGGAAATAAAGATGAGTAATGTAATTACAAAACCTAATTCAAGTCGAATCAGGTACCCATCTTTAAGATCATTTTTTCGATTAATAATTTTTACCGGACCTCTCATAACAACCTCCTTTGGTTTTAGAAGTTATTCAAGTATACCTAACGTCCGTGAAGATTTTATGAAGCGCTTTCACGAAAAACAGAAATATTTGTAATTACTGGAAGTGCCCCTTTTATCATTTTATAATTATTGATCTTACGCCTTTCAACTTGCTCCCCGTCTGCATGTGATTTTAGCAGTTTATCCGTTTGTATTGTGCAGCTATTTTTAATCACAAAAACATCCATTATCTCACTATGAAAAGGCAGTCCTATCGACAATTTCAAAAATTCAATTATTAATCGTATCCGGTGAATATCCTTTACAACAACTACTTCCATTTTGCCGTCATAGTTAACTGAGTTTGGTGAAATAGTGTACTTCCCTCCTTCATTTTTCCCGTTAGCAACAGCAACCATCCAGGCCCGATATTTGACCGGTACTGTATCCCCTGAAATTGAAATTGTTACTGTAAAAGGATCAGATTGAATTAATGCCTTTAAACCTCCCCAGAAATAACGAAATGAACCATGGTGTATGGGACTTCGGGTCGCATAATAATTCGTCATACCATCAACACCGATCCCAAAAGTATTGAGAAAATAGCCCCATTCATTTTTTATGGCATCTATATGGGTAATATCTCCGGTTAACAGTATATCGAGGTTTACCTTAAAATTATTTCCCAACCCGATACTTTTGGCAAAATCATTTCCGCTTCCTAAAGGTAATACCCCCATTATAGCTGATGAGCCTATAATTCCGTTTGCAACCTGATTTACAGTGCCATCGCCGCCACATGCAATAATATGAGAATAAAGTTTTACTTTTTGACGTGCAATTTGGGCAATCGAATCCTCTTTTTGAATAAAAATGTATTCGGCCCCGGGAAAATACTTCTGTATTTCACTTTCATGTTTTTTGAAAAGATTTTTAGCACGTGAGTCATTAGATGCACAATTTATGAGAAAGCAATATGTGGGATTATCACTCAATCGAAATGCTTAACGTGTACTGAAAATTTCCCGTTTTTATTTTTTTCAAGCTTAATTTTATCAATGATAGCATCCACAGAAACCGCCCCTTGTATGGCCACAAATTTAAAACCGTCTTCCTGTATGTATTTAACCGGAGATTGTATTCTAAGCGGATCTAATACAATTAATAAAACCTCACTTTCATCACTAAAGTAATGATTGATAATGGATTCAGCCTCAGTACCTTCGAATGATCGTACATAGCCAATCTCTTGGACTGAATTCGGTTCAAAACTTCCATCGTTCGATACTTTTCTCCAATCCGACTGTTTTATTGCTGCGAATAATAAATCTATTTCCAATGTTCCGTTTATTTATTTGTTATATGCAAAGTGAATAAGGGCATCACCCTTATTTACTACAGGACAATTATTTAAGCCAATTACCATACCGTTATGCGGGGCTAACACCCTGGAATTCAGATCTCCGTATGGATCTTTTATTAATCCCACTACCTGCCGCTTATTAAGCTCTTCGCCAAGTTCAGCTTTAGTTATGAATAATCCGGCATATTTAGTTCTTACCCAAGTAGAATTATTAAACTCTTTTGTTTTATTGGCATCCGGAGCTTCATCTGTCATACCTAAATATTTCATTAATCGTCTTGTTCCGTTTATACCTTCTTCTATACCGTATTCATCATATCTAAGCGATTCTCCGGTCTCATAAACGAGTATTTCTTTTCCTTTTTTATGAGCCGCACTTCGAAACGATTTTGAAATTAATGAAGAGTGCATCAATACAGGAGCTCCAAAAGCTTTAGCTAATTGTTTGGTTTTCTTTTGTTTAAATGAACACCGTATTTGCGGGAAATTAGCCCTGGCCGATCCTCCAGTATGGAAATCTATTCCATAATCCACTTCAGGAATAATTTCTTTCATCAAAGTATAGGCAAGTAATTTAGCGAGTGAGCCTCCTTTTGCCCCGGGAAAACTTCGGTTTATATCCTTTCCATCCGGTAGTCCCCGCGAATTTTGGATAAATCCATATATGTTTACAATAGGAATGGCAATCACAGTACCTTTTTTTGGTATTACGATATTACGCTCTATCATTCTGCGTACTATTTCCACACCATTGATTTCATCTCCATGTAAACCGCCGGTTAATAATAAAACCGGTCCGTCTTCAGGGGCGCGATAAACCAATACCATTAAATCGATATTTGTATACGTTGGCAGGCGGGCAATACTTAGGTTCACTATTTTCTGCTCACCCAGCCCTATCTTTTGCTTATTAATAGTTAAAAAATCAGGCATGCTTTTTTGCTTTCTTGTGGCGTGCCGGGTTTTTCTTACGTTCCGCTACTCCTTTTTCCACATAATTAATGATAATTGTGGCAATATCTTTATTAGTGGTTTTTTCAATTCCTTCTAAACCCGGAGATGAATTAACTTCTAAAATTAAGGGGCCACGGTCTGATTGAAGCATATCTACACCTGCAATTTGTAAATCCATAGCTTGGGCAGCGGTTAATGCGGCTTCTTTTTCCTGTTTGGTCAATTTAATGAGCCTACCGCTTCCCCCCTGATGTAAATTCGAGCGAAATTCACCTTCTTTACCTTGTCGTTTCATAGCACCCACTACTTTACCATCCACAATAAAAGCCCGGATATCTGCACCTTTCGATTCGGATATAAATTCCTGAACAATAACGCGTGCTTTCATGGCATGAAATGCTTCAATAATGGATTCTGCTGCTTTTTTGGTAGGCCCTAAAACTACACCATGCCCCTGCGTGCCTTCTAATAATTTCACAATTAAGGGAGCACCGCCAACCGATTCTATCAGCTTTTTAACCTCTTTGGAATAATTAGTGAATACTGTTTTAGGTAACCCCACACCGGCACTTGCCAGCAATTGAAGGCTTCTTAACTTATCTCTTGATCTTACCAAAGCCTGAGAATGTACTGCCGTAAATACTTCCATCATTTCAAATTGGCGAACTAAAGCCGCACCATAAAAAGTAACGGAAGCGCCAATTCTTGGAATAATTGCATCAAGGTAATTTATCTTTTTGCTCTTGTAGTATATTTTAGGATTATCTTGTTCTATAACGATATCACATTTCAGGTGATCAATCACTTCTACTTCATGTCCTTTTGCTTCGGCGGCCTCCACTAATCTGTTTGTTGAATAGAGTGCAGTATTTCTGGAAAGAATTCCAATTTTCATTATTTAAGACTCCCTGGTCTTTGAATTTTGTGTAAGATTTTTGCGTGTCACATCAACAATGTAGGGCCCTTTACGAAGAAATTTTCGGCCGAGCAGCAATGGATATTTCATTGCCGAACGATCGGTAAGTGAAAACTCGATGGTATATTCAGTATTAAAAAAATTAATGCTTGTTTTTATAAAATATCTGAGTTCTGTTTCACCATTCGAGCTTTTAACCTCACGTTTATCGTGAAGAGGCATCTCAATTAGCTGGTTGTTATAGGCATCGTGATCAGGATCTAACATATAAAACCGTATCCAGCTTTCGCCGTCTTTTGTATATGGTTCGAGGTGATGACAATGCAGGCTTGATGTAAAAGCACCTGTATCAATTTTGGCCTCAAGGTTATAAAATTCCCATTCCGGTAAATTAACCTGCTCTATCCGCCCTATAATTTTTTGGTTTGATGTGCTCATAGATGTATTCACTAAAAATACAGCTTTTATTCCGCTAATAACATTCCAATCTAAAAATGTTTAGGTATAATTGTGATTTACTATCTTTGTGCCGTTAATAATTGTGTAATTTTTATTGAACCCAACAATTGTATTTTACTCTCTCGAAAAACGAATAATCTCCTAACAGAAAATTTAATCAAATCTTCACTATGATATCCTTTAAGCCATCATTAATTATACTGGCAGCCTTAGTTTTTACCTCATGCAGTACCACTCAAAATATTAATATAGAAGAAAATTCAACCGCACAAGCTACACTTTGGGTACAGAATTCGGCTGAATACAAAGCTATAGCCATTCAAACTTATTCCACAGCATCACGAATGCTATCATTGCCACTTGAAGATTCTTACTGGACCGCATCTCTAAACCAAGAAGAATCTGATGGCTATAGGTCGCTCCCTCCTGCTATTATTTTAGATATCGATGAAACAATACTCGATAATTCACCTTTCCAGGCCCGGATGATAAAACAGGACAAGACCTTTAATATTGATGACTGGAATGCCTGGTGCAATGAAGGTAAAGCAGATGGGATTCCGGGGGCCGTTGATTTTACAAATTATGCGGCTGAAAAAAACATCGCCATCTTTTATATAAGTAACAGAGGTTTTGAAGTTGAAGAAGCCACACGCCGGAATTTGATTGAAGAGGGATTTCCGGTTTCAGATACTCAGGATAATATTATGACTAACGGTGAAGAACCCGGATGGAATTCTTCAAAAATTAAACGGCGACAAATAATTGAAGAAAACTACAGGGTGTTAATGATATTTGGGGATGACCTGAACGATTTTTTACCGGCTAAAGATATTTCTCAGGAAGAACGAGATTCGATTGTTGAGAGATATTCCGAATATTTTGGACGTCGCTGGTTTATGCTGCCTAACCTGGTTTATGGCTCATGGGATCAGGCTCTTTTTGATTTTGAAAGTGATTTGAGTGAAGAAGAACGAACTAAAATTTTAAATAAAAGGCTGGACACTAAAAACTAATTAAAAACTATGCTTCACCCATTTCCCACGCTAATAGTTGACCTCGACATAGTCCGTTCAAATATTCAGCAAATGTCTGGAAAAGCAAAAAGAAACGAGGTCGAATTTCGTCCGCATTTCAAAACACACCAATCCAGATTTATTGGCAAAATGTTTAGGGATTCCGGGGTAAAAGGTATAACCGTTTCCTCCCTGCAAATGGCAAATTATTTTGCAGAAGATGGTTGGAATGATATAACTATCGCTTTCCCCTGTAATGTGTTAGCCGCTGAATCTTATAATAATTTAGCATCAAAAATTAACCTAAAAACATTGGTTATCTCTGAAGCGGTAGTGTTTCAAATGGATAAAATTTTAAATCACAAAATCGGCTTATATATTGAAATTGATCCGGATTATGGACGAAGCGGAATTCCGGTTTTAGAATTTCAAAAAATCAGAAAAGTATTGAAAACCATTGAGGAATCTGTTCACTTCTACCCTTCCGGATTTTATTGTCATGCCGGACAAACATATACGGCGCGTTCGTCAATAGAAGTGGAGAAAATAGCCCGGGAATCCCTTCAAAAGCTGGCTCTTCTGAAAGCTGAATTTCCTGATTTACCTATATGTTTTGGTGACACCCCTTCCTGTAGCGTATTGGATGATTTTGACCCGGTTGATCAAATAAGTCCCGGAAACTTTGTGTTTTACGACTGGATGCAGGTTGAGATAGGCTCCTGCTCGCCCAATGAAATTGCTGTGTATCTGGAATGCCCGGTCATTGAGAAGTTTGAAGACCGCCATCAGGTACTCATTCACGGCGGTGCTGTTCATTTTTCTAAGGATTCTATTGAAATTAATGACATTATCAGCTTTGGGGAGCCCCGGCTTAATCATCTATCTAAGGAAACTTATTTAAAAAGCATTTCGCAGGAACATGGTATTATACAGTGTAGTCCTCAGGTTTTTGAGCAGATAAATATTGGCGAAACCATTCAAATTTACCCCATCCACTCCTGCCTTACTGCAGATCTTATGCGAGCCTACCATACTACTGATGGGCAAATCGTTGATCACATGAATGGTTGTCTATAGCTGCCATCGTTATGCTGTGATGGGTGTGATTTTTGGGATTACTTTGATGTTATGTATCACTTGTACATAATGTTCATCCTCCCATTCCCAGTTAAAAATCAACCTTTATAGTAATAATCAATAGCTTTAGTGGGTGTTTTGTCCATTTCGGTACGGTTATGATATTCGAAATAGTCGAAATCAGCTGGTTTTTTACGGCCTGAAAGATCTTGGCAGCACATACCTACAAATGCTCCGGTAAAGTGGCCGTCTCCTCCGGGTTTTTCATACTCATCAGACAGAGTACTGGCATCGAGTATTTGGCCGGTAAAGGTCCAGTTTTTACCGTCTTCAGAGTAGAAAAAACGAAGTTTGTCGTAATCTACTTTTACGCGCAGATAAACCGGGCCTTCATTATTGATGGAAATGCGCTGCTGATGTAAAGGTTCGGCATATTCAGCCCCAATATTCATTATGATATCGATGCAGCGGCCAAGTTCTTCGTGCCAGGTTACATGCAGGTAGTAGAAGTTGCGGTTATCGTACAAACAAATGAGTCCGGCCATTTGCTGGAAAGTGTCCGGATTAAATTCCAGTTTGGTTTCGGCTGTATAGAAAAAGGATTGCTGACGACGTGCAACCAGCGATTGGCGGTGATGAGAATTAAGCGACTCCCCTCCTTTTATTCTTAAATAACCCGGGCGATCAGTAAGTGAGATTAATTCTTCTTCCCAAAGATCTGCCCGTAAAAATTGGAAATTGATATTCAGTTCTTCTGAATCAAAATTATCGCGTGAAGGTTCTTCCTCCCATTTATGTTCAGGTAGTTCCGGCCCTTCCACGATCAATTTTGGTTCATTGGTACCATCGGCCACACGCAGCCAGCCATCCTCGGTCCAGGTCATTTTTTGGATGGCGGTTTCACGACCCATGGTACAACGACCTCTCGTTGGCATTCTGCGTCCGGCCAAATGCGCCAGGTACCATTCACCATTTTGTGTTTCCACAAGTGAGGCATGTCCGGCCCGTTGAAGCTCAAGTTCAGGATTGTTGTAGGAAGTCAATACCGGATTTTCAGGATCGGTCTCATATGGGCCCGTAATTTTTTTTGATCGAGCCATTGTAACTGCATGGCGCAATACCGTTCCTCCTTCGGCCGTCATCAAATAATAGTAACCATCTTTTTTATAGAGATGAGGGCCTTCAACCAGTTTGATATCCGTTCCTTCGTATATATTTTGAATAGGCCCAACCAGTTTTTGCTCCTTTTCAGAATATTCCTGGAGCAGAATTCCGCCAAACGGATGTTTTTCATACCGATGATCCCAAATCATATTCATCAGCCATTTTTTACCATCCTCATCATGGAATAGTGATGGATCGAAACCGGAGCTATTCAGGTAAACAGGATCTGACCATTCCCCCATAATATCATTGGAAGTTACCAGGAAATTATGAGCATCCTTGAACGCACCACGGAACGTTTTAACATCGGTGTATATCAGATAAAATGTATCTTCATGATAGGAAAGACACGGAGCCCACACACCGCAGGAATTCGGATTTCCAATCATATTTAACTGAGAAGTCCGGTTGAGCGGTCGTGTAATTAATTTCCAATTTACAAGGTCTTTTGAGTGATGAATTTGTACACCAGGATACCATTCAAAGGTTGATGTGGCGATGTAATAGTCATCCCCTACTCTTAGAATGGATGGATCTGGATTAAAGCCGGGTAATATTGGGTTGGTTATTTTCATTAATGAAAGCTGATTCTGATTTATAATAGTGAGTTATGTGCCGCAGAGGCTAACTATTTTATATGAATTATCCATGAAAATTATGGATGAAAAAGTGGGCTAAATATCAGAATACACAAAGGGATTTGCCACTTTAATTTGTAAGAATTAGTGGTGGCGATGGTAGCAGTTTTGGTTCTGCAATTTCAGTACAGTAAAACAGTGATTGGTGGGATGTTTGGGATATGTTATGATTCGTCTTTTCCTGATTCAGGTTGACAGTTTTCAGGTTAATTTTCATTGCTACTAATTAAGGTTGACACATTTTCTTCTAAGAATCACATATGTATAGCACCGCGTAAACCCGGTGGCTGTGTTTTGATGGTTTGTTACAAAAAAAAAGCAGCCCCGGTTTTCCTCCGGAACTGCTTTGATTATAACATGAAAAAGTTTTCAAAACCTTTTCGGTTATTTTATTTAGTTAATTTTCTTCAATTATCTGGTTGTCATTAAAACATTAATATGCATTTTAAATACAGATACAGTGTTGTATAAAAGCGAAATTTAGTTATATAAATTACTGTTTATTATTACTTTTTAAGATGAATAAATATAGATATATAAAGCCCCGCACATTAAATATGCGCAGGGCTTTTATACCATTTAAAATGTTCAAAGGATGTTATTTGATAAGCATCATTCGTTTTGTGGACTGGATGCCATTGGCTGTAATCTGGTAGATATACATTCCACTTGAATAAGAAGAAGCATCAAAGGTGGCGTTATGCCAGCCTGCGGCTTTTCGCTCATTTACAAGTACTACCATACTTTGGCCTAACATATTAAATATTTCAAGGCGAACATCAGAAGCTTCATTTAACCCAAACCGAATGTTAGTTGTTGGGTTGAATGGATTCGGATAGTTTTGAGAAAGTGTGAATTTGCTCGGTAGTTGACTATCTGATACTTCATTGCTCGTTGAAACAGAGCCTTCCGGTAAGTTTATGGCATTTTGCTGGAGGGTCACATTTTCAGTTAAAGCCATAGCTTGTCCGTCAAGTGTTGCACCTGTAGCTAACGTTACTTGTGTTGCTGCCATAATGGTTCCCTTCATCACTGAAGTAGTTCCAAAACTAGCTGCAGAACCTACCTGCCAAAATATATTGGCGGCGTTGGCACCATTAATCAAAAATACTTTTCGGTCTGAGGTCATGTTGAAACTTGAGGCGATCTGGAATATCCAAACTGCGTCATCATGTCCGCCACCGTCTAATGTCAGGTCACCGGCAGATATCTCAAGCGTACCGGTTGATTTATACAAGCCCGGATATAGTGTTTGTCCACCAATATTTCCGGCAATCCCAATAGGAGCTACAGTTCTTCCAGCTGCGTCGTTATAGGCAGTGGTCAAATCATCTTTAGCCTCAGTCAGCATAGAGGCGGCTTCTACTGAACCGGCAGGGCCGGAAGCATCTACGGTATAAATAGTTCCTGTTACTTCATCTTCAGTTAAATCGATAAAAGAACCGGAAGCCGGGCTTAGTCCTACATCACCTAAAATTGCAGAACTTGGAACATTGGTAACAGCGGTATGAGCTAAAATTGCAAATTCCGCGGCCATACCAAGGTCAACAAGAGCCGGACCTTTAGGAATTGAATCCCATGTTGTAAAAGTGAATACTGTTGAATAATCACTTATTCCTGTTCCGTTTGTAGCGGCTACACGCCAGTAATACATGGTGCTAAATGACAGATCTTCAACAAACTGTGCAGAATCTGTAAGGCCGGTTTCATTAAAAACGGTGCTGCTGAAATCTTCTTCACTTGAAACCTGTAACTGGTAAGATTCAGCGTTAGCGGAAACGTTCCACAATAAAGTTAAACTATGAGGTTGAAATTCTGCAGAATCTACCGGTGAAGACAGAGTTGGAACAGCAGGCTGTGCAAAAACGGCGGTGTTAAATATGAATATCATCGCTAAAGTATAAGCTATAGCATATGATAATTGTTTGAGCCCTTTTGAAGGGGTAATTTTAGTATAAGTTTTCATTTTGATTCTTAGTTTTTGAAATTAAAAATTCGATTTATTTAATGGGGTGAGGATTAATAAAAGGTTGTACACCTGTCTTTTGAACAGGTGTTTTACAACCATTGTTTTAATTGGCGGGTTTTACCAGGGTATTCCCATTGATAGTTACCGCTGCAATTCTTGCCAGTAATCTTCCTTCAAGAGAAGCACCGGTGTTGACGGCTATTGATTGGTCAGCCATGATGGTTCCCTTCATTACTGAAGTAGTACCAAGTGTAGCTGATGTGCCTACTTGCCAGAAAATATTTGAGGCTTTTGCTCCACCGGCTAATATTACCTTACGATCAGAACTTGTGGTAAAAGAAGATGCAATTTGAATAATAAAGACTGCATTACCATTACCTTTGGCATCAAAAGTAAGATCACCTGAAGAGATTTCCAGCGAACCGCTAGACTTATAAAGTCCCGGGGTAAGTGTCAATCCGCCAATATTACCTGACAACAATACGATATCATCAGATGTTCTTCCGGCCGCGTCATTATAAGCAGTGGTTAAATCACCTTTTGTAGTTGTCATATTAGATGGAGTTGGATCTCCGTAGTCAGAGGCATATAAATTCCCTGTTACTTGAGAAGAGGTTGCAAATTGATCGCCGGTGGTATAAACCATAGAAAAACCTGTAATCATAGAACCTGCTGATGGGCTTAATCCAATATTTCCTGTTATTACAGAAGTTGGAATGTTAGAGATCTCTGAACCTGCCAGGATCACAAAGTTACCAGCTGTTCTCAGGTTAATGGTTGCCTGGTTTTCAGTTTGAATGGGGATTTCGATTAGATCATCGTCATCAGCATTAGTGCTGTTATTGCTGCATCCCACCATTACAACAGCCATTAAAAGAACTGCTAAGGTAGTACTATTGATATATGTATTAATTGATTTCATGTTATTAAGTGTTACCCGATAAAACGGGTTGTTGTGATATAATTATCACGCTTACAAAATGCCTATTTAACACAGAGTAACTGTTACACAATGGAGGCAAATGGTTACATAATTTACTGTTGGGGAAAATTTTATAAATACAGGCAATTGGTACTGTAATAATATTAGGAGAGCTTGAAGAGTAGTTTGGACGCTATTTACTTGATTACCGGAAGATGCCCATACAAATAATGTACCGGATGTTACTGAACAGTGATTTTTATTCTGTAAAATATGTAAGCCTATTAATAATACTTGTAATGTTACAATAGACAAATTTTATCATTTTAGAATCGTATCAGACAGAAATTGGTGAATTCTGAATACTGCTATAAGAAATCAAAATACTACAAGTGAAAAATAATGGAAGTTTATAATACTGCTGAAGATTTAAAAAATTCGAGGGTAAAAAAGCAAGATCTGGATAAGCCGGTTTTAATAACCAATAGCCCGGTTATGCTCGATCTCTACCGCAAAATACAACTGATTGCCAAATCGAATGCCACCGTATTACTTACCGGAGAGAATGGGACAGGCAAAGAAGTTTTTGCAAATCTTTTACACTATCACAGCAAAAAAAGAAGTAAACCGATGTTTACTGTAAACTGTGGAGCTATACCAAGCGAACTGGTTGAAAGTGAGCTATTTGGCCATGAGAAAGGTGCTTTTACAGGTGCTGTTTCTCAAAAAATGGGTTGTTTTGAAATGGCTGACAATGGAATACTATTCCTTGATGAAATTGGTGAGATGTCATTAAATGCACAAGCTAAATTGTTACGTGCAGTAGAGTTAGGAGTATTCAGAAGAGTGGGAGGAAAACATGAAATACAAGTTGATGTAAGCCTGATTTCATCTACAAATAAAAATTTAAGTGACCAGGTTAAAGCCGGTAATTTCCGGGAAGATCTATATTTTCGCTTGAATGTTATTGAATTATATATACCCCCCCTGCGGCATCGAAAAGAAGATATTCCACTTCTGGCTGATTATTATAAAAACATCTATTGTGAGATATATAATCTTCATAATGTGAAATTCGCTGACGAAACTATATCAATTTTTCAGAATTATGACTGGCCTGGAAATGTCCGTGAACTAAAAAATACCGTTGAGCGAAGTATTGTTTTACTTGAAGGAGATACAATTACCCCTGATATGCTGCCAGTTTCTATAATAAAGCCAGGAATAAAATTATTTAACGGGAATAACAATAATTTCAATGGTTATATGCATATCCCGGTTGGCACAAGTTTAGATGAAATTGAAAGACGAGTAATTAAAGAAACGCTTCATTCTGTTGATAATAATAAAACCGAAGCAGCAAAACTTTTAGGTTTTGCCAGAAAAACTCTACATAACAAACTGGATAAGTACAATTCTGAAAAATTCAGTATGGTATAAAAAAAGCCGCGACTGAATTATAATTAACGTGAGTTCTGCCATAGGCACGCCTTGGGCGAAGATAAAATTAGCCCTTGGTTCTCACCCTTGTAGATGTTAGATAATTCGTTGACAAAATATGTAAGGATCTTTTCCTGCACGGCCCTGAAGGGGCCATACGTAA
>JBBDLQ010000006.1:0-1579 GCA_040878765.1 Balneolaceae bacterium
CCTGTTAATCCCGGTTGAGAAGGAAGGAGTAAGAAGGGGAGGCAAGATCGTCCATAGAAAATCGGTCGTTCCGCCAAAGGCGTGCCTTCGGCAGGTTAATCGCATTTCAGTATAAACATTTACTCAGTGATCCTCCGCAGCATCTGTGTCATCCGCGTTCCATAAAAGAAGTGAATTAAGTGACTGCTACTCCCAAACCACCGTAGTTCCCACATCTTCACCATCCACGACAATCTTCTTCAGGTTCCCTTTCTTATTCATATTAAAAACAATAATCGGGGTTTTATTTTCGCGGCAGAGGGTAAAAGCGGTTAGGTCCATAACGGATAAGCGGCGCTTAAGGACTTCATCCCCAGTTATTACATCAAATTTTTTGGCATCACCGTTTTTCTCGGGATCGGAATCGAAAATACCATCCACCCGGGTACCTTTTAAAATAACTTCACTTTCAATTTCGATGGCCCGAAGCGAGCCGGCAGTATCGGTAGTGAAATAGGGGTTTCCGGTTCCGGCTCCAAAAATTACCACACGGCCTTTTTCAAGGTGACGTACCGCGCGGCGACGAATATAAGGTTCGGCAATTGCTTCCATACGGATGGCACTCATCAGGCGGGTTTGAACGCCAATTTGTTCGAGGGCATCCTGCAAGGCCATGCTGTTGATCATAGTGGCGAGCATGCCCATGTAATCGCCTTGTACGCGATCCATGCCTTGGGTGGCTCCTTTAACTCCCCGAAAAATATTCCCACCTCCAATCACAACAGAAACCTGAACGCCGGCTTCCTGAATAGATTGAATTTCTTTAGCATATTCGCTGAGGATGTCAGCGTCAATTCCGTGTCCTTGTTCACCTAATAATGACTCCCCACTGAGCTTGAGAAGCACTCTGTTGTATTTATTTCCCACGTTATCCTGTATTAGTAATTATTGGCCAAAAAAAAGGCTGTCAATTCTGACAGCCTTAAGGTAAAAAAAATTTATTAAGCGTTTTCGCCAAGTTGAAGCCGATGAAACGACTTCACCAGGGGAGCATCGTTTTGCTCGAGGTACTCCTTGACGGATACGCTGTTGTCTTTCACAAACTTCTGTTCAAGCAGTACACGCTCTTCGTAAAAGCGGCGAAGTTTGCCTTTGGCAGCTTGCTCAGCTATATGCTCGGGCTTGCCTTCATTCAGTAACTGTTCTTTGGCGATCTCAAGTTCCTTCTCAACAAGTGAAGAATCAACGCCGTCGCGCGTTACAGAAATAGGTTTCATAGCTGCAACTTGCATGGCTACATCTTTCCCGATTTCCAGATCTGTGAGGTCGCCGTCAAATTCAGCGAGAACACCTAACTGATTTCCAGGGTGGATATATGAAACAAGAGTTCCATCGGTTTTAACCAAAACCACATTATTGATCTCAATTTTCTCACCGATTTTACCAACCATTTCTTCCAGATGCTTTTCAATAGAAAGTCCATCAACTTCAACAGCCAAAAGGTCCTTCACATTATCGATCTCGTTATCGAATGCGGCATTCAGGAAAGAATCGGCATCATCCTGGAATTCTTCATTGCGGGCAACAAAGTCAGTTTCGC
>JBBDLQ010000007.1:0-8512 GCA_040878765.1 Balneolaceae bacterium
GCCTGATTGTGGAGGGCATTTACGTTGCAAATATCAGTTTGAAGGAGTTCGCATAGTTTTGAGTTATCCTTTATCACAACCCTTTTTTTAGGAAAGATGGACGACACCTGCGATTGCTCCCCGTAAAACCCGCGGATATCCTGATGCAGGGTCCCCTTAAAATGTACATTCATAAGCTGCATTCCCCGGCATATTCCCAGAACCGGGAGATTTCGTTCAATTGCCTGTTTCAGAAGCTTGAATTCCAACTGGTCACGCTTCAAATCAACAGGTGATTTTTTGGTATACTGAAAATAGCGGGCAACCCAGTAGACCGGGAAAAACAGAATTGATAATAACCACTCAAAAATGGTTCGTTTATCCCGATGAAGTATCGCTCTTTCAACACGTTGTTGCCCGTATTTCAATGGTTCTACATCGGCGCCACCACCTAATATTAAGCCGTCAATTTGATCAATATCACGTGGCATTTCGGTGGTAATTCGCAAAGGCTTCCCCCCTGCAATTATAATAGAAAATGCTGTGAACAGCCAGGCAGCCTGACCGCCTTCTTCCGGCCCTGTAACTCCAATAACCGGTTCTCTATCTGACATTTGTAACCCACCGCTCCATTAGCTTAATCCATTTCTTTTTAATACCAAAAACCGATTTGTCATCCATACTAAGAAATGCCCTCGCATATTGATCTAACGCCCGCTCATCATCCGCTAACTCTTCCACCAATACCCAACGATTCCATTCGGAGGCAAGCGACCAGTTTTCATCCTCCAGTGAACAATTAGGCAAACGGTAATGATATGTTGGGCGGGCGGAGGTTAGTTTTTCTTTCAGCAATTTCTGAGTTAACTCCCCATTCATATACATAAAAACAGGAAGCATATCGAGCGGGCGGTTCCTGGAATTTTTAAATTTGAAATAATCCCTGATCAAGGTTTCCAGGTCAGGTTTGTAGTTTTCTCTCAAAATAAACCTGATATATTCTAACTCATACTCGTTTATATATGGTGTAAGTTTTCGGCTCAGATCAATATCTGCATCTTTACGAATCCAGGCATCCAGCATAACATATGCTTTTAAATGCCGCAGCAAGCTATCGGCTGATAATTCCGGGACTTCAGGATTCAGATGTAATCCAAACGCATAAAAAAAAGAGCTGCCTGTGCCCTTCGCCTTCCATTCACGAAGTTCATCAACCAATGCCACCAGGCTCCCCAGTTTTGAAATTGAAATTGGAGGGGTAATGATTTCGAATGGTACCACCGTGGATGCCATTTCACGAAGTGTATCTTCCAGCTTCTCCTTGTTTTTGAGCTTGTCAACATTTAGGCCTACCGACTTCAATACCTTCTCATATTTTTTGTTCAGAAACAGGCTGGCATCCAGTTCGAGGGAGAACTTTCCAAAATCGGTATTCTTTACTACAAACTCGTACCCACTAACCTGATCAATTTCACCGCCAAAAAGTCCGGTTATCATTTCAGCAGCATCTTTCATTTCCACGCCGGTGAATTCAAATTCAAATCCTATACTGCGCTCAGTGCCTTCCTGATTTTTTGAATGTGGAGGAGATCTAAAATCCAATGCTTTTTATTTGGTGTTAATTGGTGTACAGATTAAACAGAATGACGGACGGTATCAATCCTAATAATTTTAATTTATGATCTTCTAATTTCCCGCAATAAAATCCGTATTTTAACTATTCATCAAAAGAGTTTTTAATTCACTTTCTACTCCACAACTTTCATGACCTACCTGTCTACAGAGAACCTTTCCAAACATTTTGGAATAAAACCCCTTTTTGAAGACCTCACTTTTGGCATTTCTAAAGGGGATAAAACTGCCCTTATTGCCCCTAATGGAACCGGAAAATCCACGCTGCTTAAAATATTGGCCGAAGAGATGGAACCCGATTCTGGCAAAGTCATGATGCGCAACGGAATTCAGGTTGGCTTCCTGGCCCAGGAACCTGAGTTAGACGATAAAATGACTATCAGCGAATTTATAGCACATGGAAATTCAGACATAATCCGGGTGGTTCAGCGTTATGAAAAAGCGGTTCACGATCAATCAGAAGATTTCAACCCACAAACCCAAAAAGCTTATGAAAGAGCCGCAGCAGCCATGGACGCTGCCGAAGCCTGGGATGTGGAACAGCAAATGGAACAAATTCTTAGTGTATTGGATATCCACGACCTTGACCAGCCTATTGCTTCACTTTCGGGTGGTGAGCGAAAACGAGTAGCATTGGCTTTTGTGCTTTTAGATGAACCCGATCTGCTGATTTTAGATGAACCTACCAACCATCTTGATGTTGACATGATTGAATGGCTGGAAGCCTACCTTACCAAGAGTTCTATGACCCTGCTTATGGTAACGCACGACAGGTATTTCCTGGATCGCGTTTGTAACCACATTTTAGAGCTGGATTATGGTACTCTTTATCATCACAATGGGAATTACGAGTATTACCTGCAAAAAAAGGCTGAGCGCGAAGAAGTTGAAGCCACTGAAATTGCGAAGGCCGGCAAGCTAATGAAGAAAGAGCTGGAGTGGATGCGCCGCGGCCCCAAAGCCCGGACCACAAAATCGAAGTCGAGGATTAAGGCGTTTTACGACACCAAAGATAAAGCCAATTCAGCCCGTGAAGAATCTGAGTTGCAGCTGGATGTGAACATGAGCCGGATGGGCGGAAAAATCATGGAGCTCAAACATATTTCCAAAGCCTATGATGATATCGTTATTCTGGATGATTTTAGTTATTCATTTGTGAAGGGTGAACGCATCGGAATACTTGGTAAAAACGGGGTGGGAAAAAGCACTTTCCTCAAAATTCTTACCAGAGAAGAACCGGTTGATTCCGGGGAAATTGAAACCGGTGAAACCATTATTCACGGACATTACCGCCAACAGGGCGTTGAACTGGATGGAAGCAAACGGGTTATTGAAGTGATTAAAGAGGTGGCTGAAGTTATTGAACTGGCCAATGGAGATAAGATCACGGCTTCCCAATTCCTGGAACATTTTATGTTTCCTTCCAAAATGCAGTACACCCCTGTTGAAAAATTAAGCGGCGGTGAAAAAAGACGCCTGGGGCTGATGATGGTGCTCATCAAAAACCCAAATTTTTTAATTTTGGATGAACCGACCAACGATCTCGATTTATTCACCCTTAATAAACTGGAAGACTTCCTGCTTAATTTCAGTGGCTGCCTGATCATCGTATCTCATGATCGTTTTTTCATGGATAAACTGGTTGATCATTATTTTGCTTTTGAGGGCAGTGGTAATATCCGGGATTTCCATGGCACCTACGAAGAATACCGGGATGAGATAAAAGAAAAGGAAGTTCGGGTTTCAGCTCCGCAAAAAAAAGCCGAAAAGCCTCCGGAAAAGAAACAGGATAAAACCAGTGAAGCAAAAAAACCAAAAAAATTAAGCTTTACAGAGCGCAAGGAGTATCAAAAACTGGAGAAAGAAATCGCCCGGTTAGAGGAGGAAAAATCAGCCCTGGAGGCTAAAATGGGGGCTGGAAGTTTAGAATATGAAGAACTCAGTGAACTTTCAAAAGAGTATGAAGAACTGAAAGAGCGTATTGATGAAAAAACCTTGACCTGGATTGAAATGGATGAACGGGCTTAATGTGTGTTCACATTTTGACAAAATGGTTTTTTAGCTCGTCCCGATTTTATCATATAGAGTCCAATTGTGAAGTTATTTCAAATGAGGTTATCTTTGGCAAAAATTGAGACCGAAAAAAAATCAAGTACTATGCCTACCGTAAAACTCCTTAAAATAGCACATGGCCGCAGCGGCGATAAAGGAAATGGAAGTAATGTGGGAATCATTGCACGCCATCCTGATATTTATCCCTTTCTAAAAGAAAACCTGACGGCAGAACGCGTAAAAGAGCATATGAAATATGTGTGCAAAGGTGAAGTTGAACGCTATGAACTTCCCAATATAGGCGCGTTGAATTTTATGCTGAATGAAAGTCTTGGCGGAGGCGGAACGGTTTCTTTAAAATTAGATGCCCAGGGTAAAACCCATGCATCTCAGGTTTTACGTATGGATATTGAGGTGCCCGAGGCATTGCTAAAACTGGTTGATAACTAAATCAGCTTTTTTATTCCCCGTAAAATCGTATAGGAATATCCACCCTCACCACATCCCATTTCATAGTCATTGTGGTCATGCTGTATTCAGGCTCTGAAAATTGTATGGTGAAAGCTTCCACCGGTGTATCTAATGTTTGAACCGGGAATTTCATACGCTTATAATCGCGTTCCGGCTTGTATTCAAAAGCCCCCCACTGTCCCAATTCATGATTTAAAATAACCGTAAAAGAATCTGGTTCTGGAATCGTGAATAAAGCATAGGTGCCTGCTCTTATAGCCTGATCTCCCAACAGAACAGCATTTGTAAATGTGATTTCGGTAGCTTCATTAGCGCCAGTTCTCCATACTTCACCATAAGGCTCCCAATCCCCAAAAATTGTACGTCCCCTGCGATATGGCTGCCCGTAAACTACTTTTATATAAGTTCCGTCATGTTTTATTGAAGCAATAGCTATAGGGCTTTTTCGGTTTCCGTTATCAACAGGCTGGGGAGAGTCTGGTTTTTGATTTTTGCACCCGGTTAAAAGTACAGAAGCAGTAATTACTAAAATAATTATAAGTGAAAACGATATAAGTCGATTCATTAAAACTGGCCAAATATAAATTGAGTGTTATTTCTGGTGGGTTCGTAAGCAAGGCCTACCCCTAAATCAAGCAACAAGTTAGATACTTTGAATTGAACATGGAAACCTGCTCCGAAAATACTGCGGCTTGATTCCACTAACTCATTGGCGTCCATATCAGTTAAGGTATGTGTAAAAGTTGTTAAATAAATGCTGCTCAGATAGAACGGTACCGTTAGCCCGCCATTATCCGGGTAAAAGAGTGGTATAGTGTACCGCGTACTAAACCGGGCAATATTCCTGAAACCTGATCCATCAATTTCATTCGGGAATGTAGTACCCGAAAAGCCAGGCGGAATGATCGTATCATTACTGTAAATCGGATTAGGGCTTTGTTGTAAAAAACTCAAGCCAAGCCTAAGCGATTGATTCCACCTTCGTAACGGAGATACAAAACCAAAGGCTCCATAATAAGCCGCCCATTGTTGATCGCCGGTGTAACTCCTTGGTCCGCCGGGAAATTGAATAGTGTAATTCGTTTCATTCAAACCTTGTTCATATAACCCAAAAAAGGAAATCCCGGAAGAAGGCTGAATATCACGGTAGAGATTCAAAATACCCAGGTTAAGCTGAGAAAATAACCCAGCTTTATATCTGGTTGAGAAATCAGACAACTCATCGGGCTGAAGGTTATAATACTTGAATTGCCCGGCCGAAAATTCCGGTTCAAAATAAAGTGAAGAAAGCCGGGTATCGCCCCGGAATGTATATTCAAAAGGAAATGAAAGGCTTATTCCGCGATCTTGCCGCATTAAGGAAAAACTTTCATCCGTATTGGGATTAATGACGGCAAAAAACTCAGGATCGCTAAAGGCACTAATTACAAAACCCGGATAAAACATTTTATTGGAATAAGACAGATCATACCACAATCGATTTTGAATGCCGGTAAATTCCATTGAATACGCCTGCCGCGACAAGGCATCGATACTGGAAACCCCCACTCCTGTTTGATAGGTTTTGGCTTTTTCTTCAATTACCGGGTAAAACATCCGTGGTTTCAGCCAAGACAAGTCACTTGAATAGGGAGTTTTTTCTATGGATTGAACCGAATCGATGAGCTCGCTGCCTAATAAGGGCCGGTCTAATTCCTCCTGCAATGCTTCTCCTTCCAAATACCGGGTTTTTTCAACCTCCTGATTGAAAAAATCTGCACGTCCCAGAATTGCAATCTTACGTTCGTTTTCAACCTGAAGCACATAGGCAATTTTCTGACCGTCAGGTGTGTATGATGCTTCAAAAGCATTATATAAGGAACTGGTAAGCTGAACAACCTGCTTAGTATTCAAATCATATTCATACACATTCATGGCCGGCGGAGCATCCATGGTAAATAAAATTTTTGTCCCATCGGGATGCCATTCTGCATCATGTACAGATGCATCTTTAAAAGCCAGTATTGGTGCTTCTTCAAGATCAACAGAAAGAGTATTTAAGGAAGAAACCCAAAGTGCCTGTACTCCCCGTTTATTTAAAATAACTGCAAGTTGTTCCGTTTTTTGCGGATTGAATTTGAGGCTCACCGGCATCGCGTTTTTAAACTCTTTTGCCACTTCTATCCGGCCATCCTCTAAAACCTCAACAATATTACCACCCGCCCCCTTAGACTGTATGGCAAATATGCGTTCGCCGTTTGAAGTGGGTGCATACACATTTGCTCCATCAGTCAGTTTTTTAGTTTTTCCGCTGGCTAAATTAAGTTTTTGAATATCTGTGGAAAAAGTTCTGGCAAACAAGGGGTCTCGTTTGTAATTACTAAAATACAAATCCTTGCCATCCTGAATTTCAAAGTTAAAATCACCCACACTAAAGGTTTCTTTGATCATACTAAAATTTCCTGAGTGCAGGTCATGCCGGTAAAATCCAATCCGTCCATTGTAGAAAGATCCATAAAAAAGCAGGCTGTTATCGGAAATCCATTTGGGAGCATGGGCTTCCTCACCGCTGTATGGTGTTTCAATAAGATGAGACCTTTCGCTGGTATTAACCAAAATTTGAGCTAATCGCTTTTCCTCCTCAGCTTCTAAATCCTCTTCATAAAGGGCATAAAGCTGACCCGGCCATTTCCCCGTTTTTGCCTTCAGGGCATAGCCATATCCCAGAAAAAAATTGTGGTAATGAAATCGTATGGCATCTTTGGAAATATCATCTCCATACTTGTTATGAAGCCAGTCGATGAAAGTATAACCCGAAATATAATGGCGATTATAGGGTTGGGAATAATCGGAAGAAATCAGAGTTTGCCCCATATTCCAGCGGCCGGGACTTCCGAAATTGGCATTAAATCGATTTGTTGTAAACGTGTAATTACCCCGGCCACCCATAGGTGCAACCGATTCCGTTTCATAATAAACAGCAAGGCCTTCATGCAAGCCATGCGGCGGGAAACCATGAATAGTGCGGGCTAAATCCGGTGAAAAAAGGCTGATAAAATTAGGGATGCTAGCTTTCTTGTTTTCCTTAGGAATCTGAATATTAAAATGAGCGGCATGAATAAGCTCATGAGGTAGAACCGTTTCCAGCCAATCGCCCGTTTGTGGATTCATCGCCTTCCCCTTCAGTGCAGACAGTTCGATTTCGGAGCGAAAATTAAAGGAGGTCACAAAACCATTTGCCAGGCTATTATAGTTATTCAAGATCACCGGAAAATTGGTAAGTGTACCACCGGTAAGTTCGGAGGTTTTAGCATAATGACTTTCAAGAATTGCGGCGGAACGATGGGCGAGGGAATCCTCTCCGTTTGGAAAAATAATGCGGAAATGTTCAGTTTTAATTTGTTGCCAATCTAAATTGCCCGGACGATTAAAAGTATAGAAATCATATATCTGCCCTGCAGCAGTAAGTGGCAGCATCAAAAAAGCAATGATCAATAAACAATTTAAAAACTTCATTAAGCTGGAAGACTAAATCCCGGTAAATATTTGTAGATCGCCCAATAATGAGAAAAAGCTCCTCCCATTACAAATAAATGCCAGATTTCATGAGAACCAAACTTGCCGGGAATAGGATTTGGCTTATTTATGGCATAAATAACTGCTCCGGCTGTATAGAAAAAACCACCAATGGCAATCCAGTACACAAATAAATGGGGCATCAAATTCCAGATCATGGGAAGTATGATTACGGATACCCATCCCATCAGTAAATAGATAAGCGTTGAGAACCATCGGGGTGCGTTGAGCCAAAATATCTTTTTAAGAATCCCGCCTAAGGCAAAAAGCCATATGCCTAACAACATTCCAAGCTGCCAGCCATCTTCTAAAAGTATTACGCACATTGGCGTATAACTTCCGGCAATCAGTACATAGATTAAAATATGGTCGAACATACGAAACAGCTCTTCGGTCTTATTTTGCACATTTAAACTATGGTAAACAGCGCTGCTCATAAACATAAATATAACCGACAAACCATAAATTAATAATGAGATCCGCCGGCCGGTTGAATCTTCACTTGCTTCGATCATTAAAAAAACCAACCACACAATTGCAATGATGGCACCTAAATAATGGGAATAAGCGTTAAAGTGCTCTCTCGGAGGAAATAATTTTTGCAATGGTATTCACTTTTTAGATTGATTATCTCCAAATATAGAGTTTATAATTAAATTATGAACCCTTTGAATTCAACCCAAAAGAACCTCCAGGCGTCCATCAAGACCCTGGAGCGTTCGATGCCTGAATTGGCCTCCCAATCTCCCCAACCATCGCAACGCTTCCGGGACCTGCGGACGCCGAAAGGTTGCATAATATTCACCACAAAAAAATTCCACCC
>JBBDLQ010000008.1:0-8306 GCA_040878765.1 Balneolaceae bacterium
TATCATAATCTGCAATACCGTTGGCAGTTACAAGGGCAAAGATTATGATATCAGGTATTAGTGGGACCCACGGCATTCATTTTTCCTCTTATAAGAGCCGAAACCATCTGTAAAGCCACTTTATTTTTACCGCCCCTGGGAATGATGATATCGGCATATCGCTTGCTTGGCTCCACAAATTCGAGATGCATGGGACGCACAAATTTTTCATACTGAGCGAGCACACTATCCACGGAACGTCCGCGCTCCTGAATATCGCGCTGTAATCTTCGCAGCAGCCGGACATCATCATCGGTATCAACGAAAATTTTGACATCTATTAGATTCAGTAATTCCGGTTCCGAAAAAATGAGGATGCCGTCAATCAGGATTACATCAGAGGGAGTAGCCGTGATGGTTTCTTCTTTTCGTGTGTGGAGGTCAAAGTCATACACGGGAACTTCCACGGGATAACCCTCCATAAGTGCTTCAATATGACGGATCATCAATTCCGTTTCGAGGGAGGCCGGATGATCGAAATTTTGTTTTACCCGTTCTTCGAAAGGCAGGTATTTGAGTTCACGATAATAGGAATCGTGTTCAATTCGGAGGATGTTATCAGCAGCAAATTCCTCACATATATAATTTACTACGGTGGTTTTCCCTGAACCGCTTCCCCCGGCTACACCAATTACTAAGGGTTTAGACATGTACTGTTAGTTTGTTGAAGCGTTATACGCCTGCCTGTTTTCAAATTCAATTTTATAATCCCGAATAGCCCGGAATAGTGCCGATGCCATAATACTTTGTCCGTAATCGCTGCTTAAAAAACGTTGTTCGGCCGGATTGGAAATAAAACCAAGTTCCACTAAAACCGCTGGCATGGATGCTTCAAAAAGCACCTGGAAACCGGCTTGTTTTACCCCTCTTGACTTGCGCTGAGCACGATTTTTAAACTGATCTTCTATCATATAGGCAATTTTCTCGCTGGTTGCAATGTACCCGCTGTGTGCAAGTTCGTAAACCATAAGATCTTCTTCAGAAAGGTCGGAATCTACTTCTTGTTTAAATACACTGTTTTCTCTTTTCATTACTTCAAAAGCCGCATCACTTTTATGTAATCCCAGGAAATAGACTTCAGCCCCTCTAATATATTGGTTTCTAAAGGCATTACAGTGAATGGAAATAAACAGATCAGCTTCTGCAATATTTGCAAAGTGTCCTAATTCGGCTAAACCAAGGTAAGAATCGTCAGTTCGGGTATAAACTACTTCCACATCCGGGAGATGTTCTTCAATATATGCGCCTAATTTTTTTGCAACGGAAAGGGTGATATTCTTTTCCTTTACTCCCTTGTATCCGATGGAACCCGGGTCCCAGCCGCCATGGCCGGGATCGATCACAATTTTATCGAACCGAAGTTTATTTTTCGTGTTAATATAATTATCAAGATAGGGGGTGGAATCCGGTGGAGATACATCCAAAGCATCATCATCAACTATTTCCTCATACCAATTCCTCGCCAAAAATTGTTGACAATATCTTTGAACTTCATGTTGGGATGACAACGTTAAACCTACCAAAATATCTATTCCGTTTTTATCGAGGTAGGCATTAGATTTAAAATAAGCTTCCTCAGTGAGGTAAATATCCACTCCATAACCATAGGGTAATTTATATAACCGAACTTCTTTCAGTTTTTCACTTTGTTCGGGAAGCAGGAGGCCGGTGGTATCAATATCATTATCGTAAAGCACCATTTGGATGAGATCGGGAGCAGGCTGAATAATCTCAAATGAATCGACCGGGGCTGTAAGGTGATAGCGAACTACATAGCCCATTCCGTCACTACGGGCTGTATTTGATACTCGCTGCAATTGTGTTTGAGCAAAACTCTCAGAAACAGTGAACAGGAACATGATCAACAAAGGGAGCGCCCGGTACAATGTGTTTGTACGCATTTTTCTGCTGGAGTTAGTAGTTCGGTAAGTCATTTGCCTTAGTAGATGATGCCGTTAATGTAAGATATTCTTTAAACCATTGAAAGAGTTTAAAAAAAGGATAAAGTATGTTATTGATATTTAATTTAGCTTTCAGCCAACCTATTATTTGTTTTATTGTTGGTGCGGATAGGGTATTATACTGCAGCAATTAAAATTACAGTTATAATTATATATGCACTCCGATTATTCAAGGGACAAAATTATTAGTCAGCTTAAGGATGAATGGCTGAAAGAAGCTAAGCAGCTGATGCTAAATAAGCTTTCTGAGGATACCCAAAAGTTCGGTGAGATCATCAATAAGGCGCTTAAAACTATTGAAGGCGGGGAAATCGAAAAAGCCTTTAATGCTCTTATTGAAAAATTGAAGCCCGGGCATCAAAAAAAACTACCTGAGGATGAAGATGATAATAAGTCAGAGGAATATAATTCAGAATGGATTTCACAGTTACGGGAGATTTCGGCCAACATATCCAAAGAAGTATTATTAACTCAGGAAGAAGCCCGGTTTACCGTATTACCGGGTGATTCCCCTAATACCATAGCCGGGAAATTTATAAAAGGCTCCGCTTTTTCCGTTCAAAAAGGCTTTAATTCAGCGGGAAATAATATTCGATCCATCTGGAATGGCAAGCAAAAACCTGAGCCGGCCTGGAAGCATAAAGTTCCTTTAAAAAACATCGTTGAATTGAACCTGTTGGGAGTATTTAACTGGATTCAAAACTGGAATGATGAGCTGGAAAAACTGGAAGCAGAAATGCTTTTAGAAGCTGATGCCTGGATTCTTCACTCAACCGGTTTGATAAAATATATTGAAGAATCAGATTCAGATTCTAAAAGTGATAATGATGCTATAGAAGAAAAGGAGAAGGGGGAAGCTCAAAAGACAAAAAACATACCCGATGAGAATGATATAGAAGTGTTTTTTAATGAGGCTTCCGCTGAATTGGCTGAGCTTAAAACTAACTACAGCCAAAAACTGGATGAGCTTTTGCTGGATTTAGAACAAAATATTATTGAAGGAATTTCCCTTACCGGAACCATTGAACGATCTGCAAGTGAATATTCGAACTCCGAAATCACAAGAAAAGAAAACAGTGTTACCGGAATTGAAAAACGGAATGCTGAAACCTGGAATGAATTACACATTGCGCTTATAAACCGGGTATATCTGTCAATGAGTTTTAAAACGCTTTATGAACAGGTAGGGGAAAGAGTCACCGGATTTAGTGAATCTGTGAATGAGTTTTTCAGTAACAATATTGAAAAACCCCAGCAAGAACTGGGCGAACAGCTTGATAAGGCCATAAGTATTTTTGATGAGTCGGAGCATAAGTCCATAAAAGAAGTGCGGGGGCTGAGCAGTAAGCACCGCGAGCAGATGAACGAACACATCGAGCTCAAACTCCTCAAACCTATCAGGGAAATTATTGAAGAAGCGGACTTAAGCACCAAATTAGACCGATTTACATCCGCCATTCCTGAGTGGACAAAAAACCTTCAGGAAAAAGCAACCCTGATTGAAACACTGGATTTAGGTAAACTTCCCCCAAAATATGAATTTGAAAAAGTTGACTGGCAGGTATTGGTTCAGCGTGTTATAAATAATCACCTGGCTAAGGAATTTATGCCTAAGGAGGTGAAACCTGAACAGTTTATGATGGAAGTTTTACAAGGATTTCAGGAAATATCACAAATAATATACACCAACCTTGAAATTGCTGATGAGGTTAAAAAATCGGATGAGGAAGAACCTTTTGAAGTGGCTAAAAAGGGACTGGAACGCGCCAAAACCAAGCTGAACGAACTCTCGGAAAAAGTTTACAAGAAAAGGGATGAGCTTGTTACAAAACTTGCTGGAAAGAGGGAGGCTGCATTTTCTAAACTGGCGATGCTGCTGGAAAAACAGGATGTAAATGAAATCCGTATGGCCGGGGCCGAATATATGGCCAAAGAAAGGGCTATTGACTGGAAAACGAAGCTTCAGGTAAAATGGGCTGAATTTGAAGAAACAGCCGAACTGTTCGGCCGGTTTTTGTGGAAAAAAACGAAACAGTATTTTGGGACTATAAAGAAATTATTGGGCTTTGCCGAAAAGGAAAAACTTGAGGGTGACAAAACTGATCTCGCAACATTTCTGTCGGAGACGGATGATCAAATTGCCAGCCTTCCATTTATCTATCGCAGGTTATTTGATTTCAATAAAGAAGTAGAAGACCGGTTTTATATCCGTCGTCCCGAACAGTTTGAGCGGTTTAAAAAAGGGTACGAATTATGGCAAAATAATTTTCCTTCAACCTTTGCCATTGTTGGCGAAAAAGGAAGCGGAAAAAGTTTGTTCATCAACTTGTTGATGGAAGATGTACTCAAAAAACATGAGGTGATCGAGATCAACTTTCAGGAAAAAATCTGGAAACCAGAGCAGGTTATTGAGAAGGTAAGTTCCGCTTTAAATCTGGATGATATTTCATCTACTGAAGAACTAATAGATGCAATTGGCCGAAAGAAAAAAAGAATAGTGGTAATATTAGAGAATATCCAAAACTGCTATATAAGAAATATCTCAGGATTTGAGGCCATTGAGCAACTCCTGTATTTGATTTCAGAAACCAATAAAAAAGTTTTGTGGATCACAAGCAGCACCCGTTATGGCTGGTTGTTTTTAGATAAAGTGCTGAACGTGGCAGATTATTTTACCCATACTGTTCAAACCGATCATTTGAATGAGCAGCAAATTGAAGATCTTATACTTCGGCGCCACCGGGCCAGCGGATATCAGCTCAAATTTTTACCTGATGAGGCCATAAAGAAAAGCCGAACTTTTAGAAAACTGATGGATAATGAGGAGAAAACACAAGAGTTTTTAATGGAACGCTATTTTGAGAAACTGGCTAAGCTTGCGGAAGGAAATTCATCCATAGCTATGATTTACTGGATCAGATCGATTAAGGATTTTGATGATACACACTTCATTATTAAGCCATTCGAATTTGGTGCCATCAACAGGATAGAAGAACTGGAAAGCCCGGAGTTATTTGCGCTGGCAGCTTTTATTTTACATGATTCCCTTAATCCTGAAGAACTTTCCCAAATTATGCATCAGCCGGTCAGGGAAAGTAAGGTGATGATTTCCCGGTTAACATCACGTTCCATTCTCTATAAAACCGATTACGGCTATATGCTGAATCATCTTATTTACCGGCAGGTTGTGCGGGTTTTAAAAGAGGCAAATTTCATACATTAAAAGTCATGTATTTCATCAAAAACATATCGGTTTCAGTACTCCTGTTTCTTTTTATGCCGGGAATTTTCGGCACGAATTTGTCGTATGCCCAAAACAATTCACCCACTCCCACCGACTCTGTTAATCTTCAGCTAACTAAACCAGATTCCTCATTTATTCAAAAAGTAGATTCACTGCTTAATCAAAGATTGACCCGCCTCGATTCCATTACTCAGGCACTGCAATCGAAAACAAAAACAAAAGTAGATTCTGCTGCTGCAAATGTTGAGGGAGAAACTAAGCAGGCTATTGCTCGATTAGAGCAAGTCATTTCCTGGAAAAAAATGATTTTCATCATTTTCCATTTCATGGCGACCTATTATGTGACGGTTTTTATAAGCAAAGTGCTGGATAATTTTTCGGAACGTGTTTCCCGGTATCGGCTTCGCATAAAAAGGATGATACCTATTTTCAGGGTGGTGCTGTGGTCTATGGCTATTTATGTTGCTATTGCCGGAATTATTCAGCCGCCGTACAGCACGGTTATTACGGTGATGGCATCCGTGGGTATTGCAGTTGCACTTGCCTCCCAGGATGTGATGAAAAATCTTTTTGGCGGGGTGATGTTGATCCTTGACCGGCCATTTCAGGTTGGTGACAAAATAAAGTTTAATGAACATTATGGGGAAGTTCAGCAAATAGGATTACGATCCAGCAGAATTGTCACTCCCGAAGATTCTGTAGTTACCATTCCAAATGGAGAACTTATTAAAACCGCGGTATCTAATGCCAACACAGGTGCACTCGATTGTCAGGTAATAACTGAAATTTATTTACCAGCCGAATCTCCCATAGAAGAAGTGAAGGAGATCGCTTACAAGGCTGTTGTGGCCTCCCGTTTTGTGTATTTGCAGAAACCCATCAGTATTATAACTGAAAACGAGATGCATCAGCGGCGATTTATTCTAAAACTAAAAGTGAAGGCTTACGTGCTGGATATCCGGTACGAATTTCCTTTTCAAAGTGATGTTACGGAACTGATTCTGGCAGAATTAAACCGAAGGGGAATTATTAAGGATGAATCACTGCCAAATGAAATTGCCGAACTAAATTCATAATAAATCATACTAAACTTCAAAGAAATGATGAAACGAACCATACAAATATTTTCAGCTTTGTTAATAATGTCTGTTTTTGTGACATGTACAAATCAAACTGATCAATCAATGACCATTGATGACCGGCTTGCTCAATATACACCCTTTACGCTGACGGCAGATTTATCGGATCTCACGGAAAATCAAAAGAAAATGATCCCTTTATTGATCGATGCTGCAAAAGAGATGGAAAAAGTGTTTTGGAAACAGGCTTATGGTGTAAAGCAAGAATTGATGGAGGGGCTGAGTGAAAAAGAGCAGCGATTTGCCGAAATCAATTATGGGCCATGGGACCGACTGAATGGTAATGAACCCTTTATTGAAGGAGTTGGGTTAAAACCTGCAGGTGCAAATTTCTATCCTGCTGATATGCTTACCGAGGAATTCGAAGCCTGGGAATCTGAGGATAAAAAAGACCTGTATACACTTGTTCGAAGAGGCGGGGATGGGGAATTATTGACTATTCCTTATCACGTAGCTTTTGATCAGGAACATAAAGTAGCAGCAGAAAAATTAAGGGAAGCTGCAGAATTGGCGGAAGATCCCGGTTTAAAAAAATACCTGAAATTGAGAGCCGAAGCATTGCTTACCGATGAATATCAGGAAAGTGATATCGCCTGGATGGATATGAAGAATAATACGATTGAAGTGGTAATAGGCCCAATCGAAACCTATGAAGATCAGTTATTTGGGGCAAAAGCGGCCCACGAAGCTTTTGTACTTATTAAAGATAAAGAATGGAGCGACCGGCTTTCAAAATATGCCGAAGTACTGCCTGAATTACAGCGTGGATTACCGGTTCCTGATGAATATAAATCTGAAACTCCCGGCACCGATTCTGACCTGAATGCTTATGATGCCGTTTATTATGCCGGGGATGCCAACGCAGGTTCCAAAACCATCGCTATAAACCTTCCCAATGATGAGGAAGTACAGCTCCAAAAAGGAACCCGGCGACTACAGTTGAAAAACTCAATGCAGGCCAAATACGATAAGATTCTGCTACTAATTTCAAAAGTTTTAATTGCAGAAGACCAGCGGAAGTATATCAGTTTTGATGCCTTTTTTGGGAATACCATGTTTCATGAAGTGGCACACGGACTCGGAATTAAAAATACCATTAACGGAAATGGCACGGTCAGGGAAGCACTCCAAAACCATGCATCTGCCCTGGAAGAAGGAAAAGCTGATGTATTGGGATTGTATATGGTGAACTCACTTCGTGAAAAAGGAATGATTGAAGATGGAAGTCAGGAAGAAGATTACGTTACTTTTTTGGCCAGTATTTTCCGGTCAATACGTTTTGGCTCGTCTAGTGCTCATGGCCGGGCAAACCTGATCCGGTTCAATTATTTCCAGGAAATGGATGCCTTCAATTATGATGAAGAAACCGAAACCTACAGCATCAATTTTGACAAAGTAGGAGAGGCAGTGGATGCTCTTTCCGAAGAAATATTAACCCTGCAGGGTAATGGCGACTATACAGCAGTTGATGCTTTTGTGAAAAAATATGCCGTGGAGACAGACCAGCTAAATGCTTCACTGAATAAATTATCCGAACAGAACATACCTGTTGATATAACCTTCGAGCAGGGATTGGGGGTTTTAGGGTTGGAGTAAGAAAGCGGGAATCGAGTCATCTTTGCAGATGTTAGATAATTCATTGACAACATTTTAAAAGTTTTTTTCATGACCCCGAATGGGGTCACATGTGCATAACCCAGGGTAAATTCACGTTAGTGAATGCAACCCTGGGTAGTTAAAACAAACAAATAAAAACCCGAGGCTTTTTGGTTTTTAAAGTTCAGATGGTTATCGAAGGGTTGGGCAACCATCGTTGTGGTGGGTGGGTTGTGTGCCGAGGGCACACACCGGGCGAATGCCTCGGCCTGACAGAGTAGAAGTTAGATAATTCGTTAAATATTAGAATTCACCATTCTTGGGTTG
>JBBDLQ010000009.1:0-1498 GCA_040878765.1 Balneolaceae bacterium
GGACCTAACGGACGCTCGAAGGTTCTAATACTGTTTTTTAACCACTCAACGAGTTTTTGTAATATATATCTATGGTAACAGTTCTAAGAATAGACGGATACGGCTTCTTTTTCTTCAGTAATGAAGGTAATGAACCCGTACATATACATGTGGAAAGCGGGGATGGATATTGTAAATTTTGGATAAACCCCGTTGAACTTGCATATTCAACTGGATATCACTCTGCAGAGTTAAATAAGATTAGAAAACTTGTTGAGCAAAACACAACTCAATTAGAAAAAGCGTGGAATGAATACTTTAGTTAAAAATAAACCGGCGAAAGCCACAAAAGTCTGGTTTGCAGACCAGAAACTAATTGTACTGCTTGAAGATGGAAGGGAAATAGCCGTTCCGCTCGAATGGTTTCCTAAACTACGTGATGCCTCCAAAAAACAGCGAAATAATTGGCGCTTTATTGGCGGCGGTGTTGGAATTCATTGGGAAGAGCTGGACGAAGATCTTTCGGTTGAGGGTTTCCTCCATTGATAAATCACCTGACCCTAACTTCATCACTTCATCATTGGATATTCCGTGTTGGCAATTGAATATTCTTCAGCCTTTCATCAACACCAATAGGTCATCAATTTCATCTTGATTGATCAGGACAGAATCCAGCCCCAGTTCCTTTTTCATCCGGAAATTGCGTTCCGGGCCGAGGGTGTAAAACATCCGGAGCATTTCCAGTTCATTGTCAAAATAATTTTCGGTGAAGAGGTCTTTGAATTTCAGGCTTAGAATATGTTCTTCAAATTCATCGGCCAGCAGGCTTGAGGTTCCTTTCAAAAACTGATCCACCAATACCCCGGTTTGCGTATCCAGTTCCAGCAGGAATTTTTGGGGAGTGATGCGGTTTAGCAGCTGGCTGGGTAAATACGCGGCGCTTTGTACCGGCCGGTTAAAAACATATAGTAATTTCAGTAAAGCGCCGAGGCCTTTCCGGGTTTTCAAGTGCCCTTTGAAACAGCCGTATACATTGGGATAATCATCCAAAACCCGCATGGAAAGGCGAAATTCGCGCATATTTCCGCGGCGCGCAGTGGAGATGTAATAATACGTCTCCGGCTTTTTATTAACGGTGTTAAAAGGCGGACGAAGTGAGCGGATCAGCAGGTTTTCGAGGAGAATGGCATCGGTCTCCGAATTGCACACCTCGCAGTTAATACGCTCGAGGTGAGCGATCATCCGCTGTATTTTTTTTGATTTGGAATACCGGTAGGACGTCACCCGCTGCTGCAAGTCTTTAGCTTTACCTACATACAGCACCTGATCGTGTTTATCGTACATAGTATACACGCCCGGGTCATGCGGAGGCAGCCCCTCGCCGAGGGCATTATTCACCCGTTCTTTTTGGGTAACGGCGGCGGGTTCAAAGAGGTCTAAAGTCACAAAGGGAAAATTAGGTAATGAAGGATTAAAACCGGACAAGCTAAAATAGGAGAAAGGGATCAAAAAGGAGAAT
>JBBDLQ010000010.1:0-1578 GCA_040878765.1 Balneolaceae bacterium
AGTTCCTGAATATATATGCCGATATCATTTCGCAGTTCGAATAAATCAGCATGGAATTCAAGGTATTCTTTTTTCTGGAAGAGGGATTTTTTCTTGAGTGATTGCATCAGTTCCAATGCACGATTTGCACTTCCAAGTGCTTTTTTGGAATAGGCGATATTAGCGCCAATATAATCCTGCTCAAAACCAAAGGAATGTCCGCCGGCAAGCTTTGCTCCAATTTTTAGCGTTTCATCCACAAAGTCCTGAAAATCCTTTGATTGCAGTTTGGAAGGAATTTTCTCAACCCATCGCAAAATGTCTACAGCGAGCCTTTTTGCCTCATGGTAAGTATCCAAATCCTCGAGTGATCCATAATCAGAGTAAATGTAATCGTTACTGAGGCTTTTCCACTCTTCCCCCTCATCAAACTCGTCAAATTCATCCTCCTCATCCATATCCATTAGCCCATCATCCGAAAGGCCAAACAAAAAGTCTTCATCATCCCATTCGTCGTCCTCCTCGTCTTCCCAGTCATCCTCATCCTCGGGGAAATAGGCCTCATCCATTAAAAGCTCTTCTTCCACATAAGCTTCGAAAGCATCATCTTCATTCTGGCTTTCTTGTAGCAAAGTAATCCATCGGGGAGTATTTCCTTTTGGATCGGATGCAATAAATTTCCGAAGCTGTTCGCTCTTTTTTTCAACTTCGTTTAAGTGAGCTTCCCACTTGAATTCATCCCACTGCTCGTCATCGAATCCATCAAAATGCATGTGCATATAAGGCAGGCTTTTTGTTGTTATTTATTATAAAAAAGGAATTGTAATCATTAATGCAATACCTTGTGGAAAAGTAACGCTTTTTGTGGAAAAATAATGCTGTTATTAACTGAAAAATTTAAATTATACTTTTTGAAGATAACTTTTTATCAATAATTATTATGATGAATTCAAAGAATGTTCCTATTTCGGTTTTCCTGTTTTTATTTGGATTTAACTTTAATGTCTTCGCCCAGGATTTTTACTTTGGAAACGATTTGTCCTATGTAAATCAAATGGAAGATTGTGGGGCTGATTTTAAGGAATTCGGAAATCCAAAAGATGTATATCAGATTTATGCAGATCATGGAAACAATCTGGTACGGGTTCGGCTTTGGGTTACTCCCGCCTGGCAAAACAGTATCTCACAACCTGATGGAGTTAAAGGGCAATACAGTGATTTTGAAGATGTAAAAGAAACGATTAAACGCTCCAAAGAAGCCGGAATGCAAGTACTGCTCGATTTTCATTATTCTGATTTTTGGGCCGATCCCGGCAGACAGGTGTTACCTAACGATTGGTATTCTGTTGGTCCAAATGAAGATGCCCTGGCCGATTCTGTTTATAATTATACCCACCGGGTTTTAAATAAGCTCGATACTGCAGGCCTGATGCCTGAAATGGTTCAGGTTGGCAATGAAACAAACAGAGGCATGATGCGACACCGGTCTATGAATAAAGATTACAAAGGACAGGAATTTCTCAGTGATGACTGGAGCCGCCATGCAAAACTTTTTAATGCTGGAATTCAGGCAGTGCGCGACGTTTCGGCTGAATCTGA
>JBBDLQ010000010.1:1678-8258 GCA_040878765.1 Balneolaceae bacterium
ATTGAACAGGTGGGAAATCAAATTCAACAACTTTCCCAAACTTATCCCGATAAGGAGATCATAATACTGGAAACGGGCTATCCGTGGACCGACCGGAATTTTGATAACAGTGGAAACATCATTAATGATTTTGTTTCAGGTTATGGGCCTCCATCCCCTTCGCACCAGCTTGCTTACCTGGTTGACCTTACCAAAGAAGTGATGTCATCTGGCGGAGATGGAGTAATTTTTTGGGAATCGGCCTGGGTAACAACGCCATGTTATACACCATGGGCGCAAGGATCTTCCCATGATCACGTGGTCTTTTTTGAGCCGTTCACCGATAACTTTATTGGCAGCGGCGGAGGGTTATGGATGAATCCTGATTTTTACGGGGATATGAATTCAGTACAGGTGATTTTTAAAGTTGATATGACTGAACAGGATGTTTCAGATGGAGTTTATATTTCTGGAAATATTTCTAGGAGCGATACTGCTGAAACCAAACAAATGTATGATGAGGGGGATGGTATTTTCAGCTATACCACTTATTTATCTCCCGAAGCTGAGGGTTCTTATTATTTTCAAACCGGAGAAATTGATGGCATCAGAGAAACTATTCCCGATTCTTGTTCTGTCGATTCGGAGCGGCCATTTACCATTGGCAACAACAATAAAGAATTAGGTTATAAATGGGGAACCTGCGAAACTATAGTTGAAGAAACTACTGAACCATCTGCAATAACCGTTACTTTTGCCGTAAACATGGCTGATCATAATATCTCCGGAGGTGTATATGTTACCGGTGATTTTACCCGCATTAATGGCAGCGACTGGAGTATTGAACCCATGGAAGAGGCTGAAGAAAATATCTTTGTTTACACAACAGAGGTTGAGGCTGGCGACGAGGGCGGTTACTATTTCCTTGATGGAAATGACTGGAACGACCGGGAAACAGTACCTTCTGAATGTGTTGGGTATTACGATGCTGACCGGGGTTATTTTATTCAGGATGAAAGCAAGGTATATGCCTATTACTGGAGTTCGTGTGAAACCTTCGATTATATGCCCACATCAAGTGAGGAGGAAAAGGAAATACCCGGCAGAGGATCACTACACCAAAATTACCCTAACCCGTTCAACCCAAGTACGCTTATTTCTTACGAAATTGACCAGGGTATGTATGTGAATTTAAGCCTGTATAATTTATTGGGACAAGAGGTGAAGACACTGGAATCAGGATATAAATCTGCCGGACTTCATTATGTTAATTTTGATGCAGATGGGCTTCCATCCGGAACTTATCTGTATAAAATTACGACAACTGAATTTACTGAAAACAAAAAGCTAACTATTATTAAATAAACGCCGCCTATTCTGCTTTAGTTAAAGCCTTTCTAAAACTTCAATAAATACTTGTGTCAGATTAGGTTCGGCCATTGCGGCAGCGGCAAGTACATCTTCAATTTCCACGGGCTCAAGTGCATCAGGGAAACATTCATCCGTAATAACGGAAATTCCTAAAACATCCATCCCCATATGTACCGCAGAAATCACCTCTGGAACCGTGCTCATGCCTACAACATCGGCGCCAAGCTGCCTCATATACCGATATTCAGATTTTGTTTCAAGCATCGGGCCGGATACAGCAAGATAAACCCCCTGGTGCATTTTAATACCCTTTTCCAAGGCTACATTTTCTGCAAGCTCTAATAATCGTTCGGTATAAGGTTCACTCATATCAGGAAATCGCGGGCCAAGTTCATCATCATTTGGCCCAATAAGCGGATTATCTCCAAGGAAATTGATATGATCATTGATGAGCATAATATCTCCCCGGCTGAAGTTAATATTTAACCCGCCACAGGCATTACATACTAACAATGTTTGGGCACCAATAGCTTTAGAAACTCGTACCGGGAATGCAATCTGCTGCATGGTATACCCTTCGTAATAATGAAAGCGGCCCTGCATTGCTACTACATCCTTACCACCTAATTTTCCAAAAAGAAGTTTCCCCGCATGGCTTTCTACTGTGGATACCGGAAAGTGTGGGATGTCGGAATAACTAATAATGTGTTTTGTTTCGATCTCATCGGCAAGCTGTCCGAGTCCGGTTCCGATGATTAGTAAATACTCGGGCATAAAATCGATTTCGGATTTTATATAGCGAACAGCTTCATCACGTTTGGCCCGAAAAGCCTCAACTGTATCGTATTTCATATAGCTAAATATTAAAAGGGAGAAATTGAAAATGTAAATAAAAATGAAACCGAAAATACGACAAGAGTTAGTCTATTTCATCCAGAATATCATCGAGGCGATCGCTTCCGGGTGGAAATGCATGATCATCTTCTTCTTCCTCTGCATTTTGCGCCTTTTCTTTGGCCTCATCATCTTCATTTACTTCATTTTCATCCAAAATGAATTTTGAAGCCTTTTCGGTTTTCTCAATAGCTTCTTCCAGGTTTACTTCTTTGGGAAGTTTAAATACTTCCATTTCATCTTTACTGAATTGCTCTATCGATTTTTTAGCATTTTCAAGATAGGAGCTAATACCGTTGATAATTTCTTCCCGGCGGTCAAGTAATCGTAATATACTCTGTCGAATATGCTGCCTGTTATGATTCGCTTCTTTAATGATGGCATCGGCCTCCATTTCAGCTTTTTCCAGTGTATTATTAGCTTCCTGCCTGGCACCATCCAGCTTTTGCTCCATCGACTCTTTAGCTGTCTGCAAGGTTTCGTGAAGTGCATCTTCAACCCGTTCGTAATGTTTTACACGATCGGTAAGCTTTTCAATTTCCTGCTCAAGTTCTTTATTCTTGTTCAGCAGGTGCTCAAATTCATTGGAAACCAATGTAAGAAAAGCCTGCACATCGGCCGTGTCATACCCACGAAGAGCTTTCTCAAATATCTGTTGTTTTATTTCAAGCGGAGTAAGTTTCATAAATAAATGTTTTTTGTCGTCCTTAAAGCTTAATTAAAATAACATTTATTCGTTTAACATGTTACGCAGATTGCTGTCACTTTCTTTGTCATTTTTTTGAGCTGAACGAACATCTTCCTCTTCAATTTCAATATCGCCCATGTTTTCTTTTTTATCGTCCACAAGATAATGCTCTTCTTCAATATCTGATACAATGGCTTCAAGATTAGTCAATCTTCGTTCTGTATTCTTTTTAAATTCACCCAAAGCTTTAAAAAACTGAGGATTAATATCTGTATTTCCGCTTTTTCGGTTGATCCATTGTTTGATCAAGCTAAATACATTCCAAAATAAGAAACCGGCAAAGCTCAACCCACCGATAATTGCCACAATTGCGATAATAAATTCTTCACCTGACATAATATTTCAATTGTTAGTTTCGGTTTTTAGTCCTTGAGGAAATATTATCGGCATTTTGTCCATCAACTTCATCATCAAATTCAATATCTCCCAATGGATTTACATCTTTGGCAGAGGGCCGTTTTTTCTCTTCAGCCGCAATAGCTTCCAGGTTTTCGATCCTGGATTTTAGGTTATGAACTATTTGCCGAAGTTCGTTAAGCTCGCGTGAGCTTCCCATTCTCCGTTCTTCCATTTTTAGTTCTTGTTCTTTATATGCATAAAACAAACCGCCAACTATTGCCACAAGCGCTACAATTGCCGGCCAAGGTAATCCGAATAACATAATGCCCTCACTATTTTAGTTAAGAGAAAAGTGGGATTTACTACGCAATAAATCAACCATAGTTACGCTCCCCAAAAATAGCACTTCCTATCCTAACCATGGTTGCACCTTCTTCTATAGCCACTTCCATGTCATTGGTCATACCCATAGACAGGTGCTCTAATTTCACGCTGCCTTTGTTATATTTTTGATGTGTGTCAAAAAGTTCTTTAAGCAGCTTAAATTCGGAGCGGACCTCTTCCGGATCATCCACAAAAGTTGCCATTCCCATCAAGCCTCTTACCTGAACATGTTCATAACCCTGTGCCGATTTTAAAATCTTTTCAAGATCCTCTGGCTTGCAGCCCCCTTTTTGTTGTTCGTTGCTAATATTTACTTGAATCAGGGCATTTATCACCCTGTTTTCATTTCCGGCTCTTTTCTCAATTTCTTTAAGATATTTTGATTTCTCTACGGAATGAATCCAATTTACACGGTGAGCAATGTATTTAATTTTATTGGTTTGAAGGTTTCCAATGAAGTGCCAAACTACTTCCGGAAGCTCAATTTCCTTCATCTTATCTTCAAGCTCCTTCATCCGGTTTTCCCCAAAATGAAGCTGTCCGGCTGTGATTGCCTCCAAAATATCCTCATTTGGCTTGGTTTTAGTAACTGCAACCAAGGTAATTTCCTTGGGATCCCGCCCTGCATTTTTACAGGTTGAATCTATTTTTTCCTTTATAGATTTCAAATTAGTCGCAATATCCTGGTCACTCATAACAAAAAATGTGCTTTTTTTATGATTATGTGTAATTAACCGTAAGATAAGCTTTTATCATTCATCAATAAGCCTTATTTTTGGAAGCTCTTGATACATTGTAATTAATGGTTACTTATTGATATTGACTGTATTCAAATTCATAATTTCACCGTCATCCAGAATGTCGGATTCTAAACACCAAGGGGATAGATAGCATGTCAACCCGAATCCGACAAATATCTACTTTCCTGAACCAGTGGGCCCCTCCTAAAGTGAAAATGGATTACGATAATGTCGGATTACTTGTAGGAGACCCTGATGCCCCTGTAACCTCTGCTCTTACCTGCCTTGATGTTACCGAAGCCGTAGTAGCTGAAGCAATTGAAAAAGGCTGCGAACTTATTGTTGCTCATCACCCGCTCATATTTACCAAGATAGGAAGTATCAATCCCACCAACGAGCAAGGCCGAATAATTTACAAGCTTATAAAAAATGATATTGGCTTACTGGTTGCTCACACCAATTTAGATGCTGCTCTTGATGGCGTATCATTTGTATTGGCCAATATGCTGGGATTAGATGAACTTCGGTTTTTAGACAAAAATTATGATATCAGCCGAAAAATCCGGCTTATAACTTCCCATAAAGACAGTGAAGCGGTACTCAAACTACTGAATTATCATTCAGCCGAGGAAGCACATTATTTTGATGTAAACAGCCGCGAAGATGGCCTTAAGTGTTTTGAAGCCATCATTGATCACCATAATGTTTCTGTATTGAAAAATGCCCTGGAAACAGAGGGAATGCTGAAAGAAGGCAGTTTCCAGGTAATTGATTTAGCCTCCACCTCCCAAAATTTTGGAATGGGCGTTATTGGAGAATATCCCGAGGACGGAATCGGGAAAAATGAATTTCTACACCTTGTATCAAAAGCGCTTAATGTGAAAGCCATTAGATATTCCGGGGATGTGGACCGTATCAAGAAAGTAGCCGTATGCGGTGGGGCAGGAATCTTTTTAAAAGAAAAAGCAATGAAGGCCGGTGTTCAGGCTTTTGTTACGGCCGATATTAAATATCATGACTACTTCACAGAAAAAGATAATTTTTTGCTGGTGGATGTAGGTCATTATGAAAGTGAATTTCCGGTAGCTGAGGCTTTAAGAAATGAATTATCTGAAGCATTTGAAGGAATTGAAATCTCTGTAACCCGAACAGTAACCAATCCGATGCAGGTTTATGTGTCGGAAACCGAACCGAAAACTATTCAATAAACCTCAACATCACTCCATGAACGAAGTATTACAAAAATTAGCCAATCTCCAATACATTGACAGCCGCATTGATGAGCTGAAACAGCTGCGGGGTGATCTTCCGGAAGAAGTTCTCGATCTTGAAACAGATATAGCCCGAAAGGAAGCACGCCTTAATAATCTTGAAGAAGAAGAAACAAATCTCACAGTTGAATACGATAAGCTGAAGCTCGATTTAAAAAGTTCTGAAGAAAAAATTCAGAAATATGAGGACCAGCAGCTTAGTGTTCGCAACAATCGTGAATATGATGCTCTGACTAAAGAAATTGAAGCACAAAAACAGGTAATCGAAAATGCGGAATCTCGCCTGAAAGAAATCGAAAAGCGAAAGGAAGAGATTGTCCCCGAAATTGAAAAAGCCAAAGAAGAACTGGAAGCCGCTCAAAAAATGTTTGACGAGAAGAGCAACAACCTTGATAAAGTGGTTAAATCCACAGAAGATGAAGAAAAAGAGCTTCTGAAAAAACGTAAAAAAGTAGAAAAAGAGATCGACGACCGATATCTGAAAAGTTATAACCGCCTTCGCAACGGATTAAACAACGGAATGGCAGTTGTTGCTATGGATCGGGGAGCCGCTTTAGGCATGGCCCTTCCTCCACAGACTCAGGTTGAAGTCCGCCGTAAGAATAAAATTATTATTGATGAAAACAGCGGCCGTATTGTGGTAGATCAGTCTTTCTTTGATAAAGCCAAAAAAGAATTGACTATCTGATATTTTTGATCAGCACATCGTTTATGAAAAAAGGGAAACCCAGACAGGTTTCCCTTTTTTGTTTAGGTTTTAATAGTCCACGCTACTAATCTTAATAATATAATTGAATGTAGGGCGGATAGATTTATCCGCCCGGGTACCACAAGCCAATAATGTATGCATACCA
>JBBDLQ010000011.1:0-1487 GCA_040878765.1 Balneolaceae bacterium
CCGTAATATCCGATATTTCCTCATACGATAGCTGTTGGAGGTCGCGAAGGATAATAACTTCGCGGAAGTCTTCCGGTAGCTCCAGTAATGCTTTTTCCAGCTGATCCATGCACAGTTTTTCATGAAGAGCATCGTCCTGAAGGATCGTTTCGTCCTCCAGGAGTAGCTCTCTATCATCGGGGTCAGATTCATCTTTGTGGATGGAAACTTTATACATGCGCTGTTTCTTTTTGTACAAACTCTTGGCAAGGTTTAACGCAATAGTGTACATCCATGTCGAAAATTTGGCTATACGCTCGTAGGAATGCTTGCTTTTATGAACACGGAGAAAAGTTTCCTGCACCAGATCTTCGCAATCCTGATGGTCGTGCGTATATCGATACAAAAAGTTATGAAGGCGATCCTGATATCGATAAACAATTTCATTGAAGGCCAGCTCTACCCCGTTTTGGAAATATTCCATTAAATCTTCATCATCATAATTCTTTACTGATGTTCCCTGAAACGCATTCATAATTAAACTCCACAATTTATTTAGTTTCGATTCTTACTAAGCGCGAATCGATACTACCCGATGATTCGCTTGACCAGGAAGAATAAAATCGAAGTGGAGTCTAATGTGCTGAAACCTTTAATAGAGCGATCTGCATCCAAAAGGGCTTCGAATATCCGGGGCATATCACCGTAGCGAAAGTTTGAGGCGTCGTCCCAAAGTTTATTGAAGTACCAGCTGCTGCCGATGCCCAACTCACTTTGGATTTCGTTTTTAGCAATCCCCTTTTCGGAAAGCCTCAAAATCTGCCAGATATTTACGAACACACTGTTAAAGAACCCCACGAGACGAATCAATTCTCCCGTGTCTGATTTAGTGTGTTGCAATATCTGTTCCGAAATATATAGCGATTGTTCCAGGTTTCGCTTAATCATGGCCTCCTTTAGCTCTATGACCGTAAATTCACGATATGAACCGATAATTTTTTTTACATCGGATTCTGTGATGGTATCAGAAGTGTCTACAAAAGTACACACTTTATCTATTTCTGTGGACAGTACCTGGAGATTATTACCCACAAACTGTGCCAGCAACTGGGCTGCTGCCGGCTCTATATTTTTCGTGTGATGGCTCCGAACCCAATCAATTACCCAATCCGGGATCAAATAATCGGCCATGCGTTCGAATTCATAAAACCCTACCTCTTTGCTCTTTTTAAGGGTTTTACCAATATTTGTGTTTCCAGCCGGTTTCTTTTCATCAAACAAAACCAATAGTGTGGTTGGGTTCGGATTTTCTATATATGAAATGAAATCGTTGATGTGTCCAACTGGAGAACCGTCTTCCCCTCCTCCTTTATTAAGTTGTAGAAAGTTGCGTATAATAAGTACACGCTTTTCCGCCATCATGGGGAAACTTTGCGCTATCGATAAAGCCTGAGCAGGAGTTACATCCTGGCCGTAAAGTAAATCAAAGTTGAAGTCTTTATGTTCGG
>JBBDLQ010000012.1:0-4516 GCA_040878765.1 Balneolaceae bacterium
ACTTCTGAAAGTGGTTTTTTTAATCCGCCGAGGGCGTGTCTACGGCAGAACTCAGGTACTCAGGTTTATAGCATGAACTGCCTAATCAAAACATGCTATAGTTCGGTCCTCCCTCCACTATTATAATTAGGCAAGTTCTTATCAAAAAAAACAATCAAATCTGAAACCAATGAAAGCACTAAAATTTACCCTTCTCCTGCTGGGAATGCTTACCATTTCATCCTGTACATTTTATGATAATAACGTGGAAGGTGATGTTGACCTGGTTTATACAAGCACCATAACCATTCGGTCCAATGATTTTGTACCCATAGATGACTTCACCTCAATTGCAGAATATGGCTGGGATAATCTGGATGAAGAAATGGTGGATTATGGCCTGGTATTAGGTTACCTGCGCTTTGAAGGAACTACAGCATGGCAATCACTTCCCTTTTCTGTCCCCTTTGAAGATGATCTCGTAAATCTTCGCTATTTATTTGATATCAATAATTTCAGCTTGATTATTGAGGGTGAAATTGCCAATAATAACGAAGCCAATGCCTCTTTGTTTAACAGGGATGTTTTAAGAGTAGTAGCCATTCCCCCATCCGAAATAGTAAGAGGAAAAGGCATTGATTATAATGACATTACACAGATAACAGAATTATATAACTTAACTTGGAAGAATTGATTTAGCAGATTATATTTTACGTGTTTTAAATCACTTAACAAATAAATAGTCGGAGATATAAATGAAACTCGTAAATAAAATTACAGCGATAACAGTCACTCTATTAATTGGTTTTGCTATAAATGCACAAGCGCAGTTGCTGCCAGAAACAGGAAGTCTTGGTATTAGAGCTAATTTAGCCGGTCAACCATCTATAGAAGTCCCTTACATGTTTAATGAAACACTTAGTATTGCTCCATATTTAGGCTTTACCATCTTCAGTGACTCTGATGACAATACAAATGACGGCTCTAAAACATTTTCAGTTGGAGTTATGCCCAGGTATTACATGAGTGAGATGGATATGATAGCTATCTATGCAACTGGTAACCTTGGTATTTCCAGCAGTTCCAATAATAATCCAAACTCAAATTCTGTTACAAATTTCACCCTCGGGGTAGGTTATGGAGCAGAATTTTTCATTTCTAAAAACTTTAGTTTTAGCACAGATGCAAACTTAAATTTAAGGGCTGGTGATTCACAAACACGAATAGGAACAGCCGCACGAGTTTCTGCATCAATCTATTTTTGACCTTTAATTATATTCCTGTTAAAAAGCCGCTTAACCGCGGCTTTTTTTATTGATACAGACCAAATATTAATATATTTTAATATTCAAAAGAGTTGGCTATAAACATGAATGTATGTGGAATACTATAGTCTTGTTTTAATTAAGAAATAGTAATCTTCTGTTTTTTCCCTTCTTACTTAGAAGTGCCTTGCATTCAAATATGTATTGAAATTTATTTAGTTTATGATGGATCGAAAAACAATTATTGAAATATTTAAGGCCTCTCCCACCCCTACTTCTATTGTTCAAGCGGATGACACTGATTTTACTTTTATACTGGTAAATGATGCCTATTTACAAATGACTCAAAGAGAAGAAGATGAACTCTTGGGTAAATCCTTATTTAAAGCTTTTCCAGCCAATCCTGAAGAAGAAAAACCTACTGGTGTTGATAAACTCCGAAGTTCCTTTCAAAAAGTTATTGATTCCAAAAAAACCGATGAAATATCGAGTATCCGGTACGATATTATTTTAGATGACGGAGAGTACAAACAGGTTTATTGGAAAGTAATAAATACCCCTGTGTTAAATGAAAAAGGTGCTGTTGAAATCATCATTAATTCGGCTACCAACATCACCTCTCAAGTACTCAGTAAAAGAGAGAATAAGCTGATGTTAAATAATACGGAAGACAGTTTTATTCTCATCAACCGTCAGCTGATCATTCAAAATTTTAATAATCTGTTTGCTGAAAATTACAAGGAGATTTTTGGCCTGGAGGTTAATAAAGGTGATTCAATATTAGAATATACCCAGCCAGAACGAAGGGAAAAGGCAAAAGATATTTATAAGCAAGTTTTTAAAGGGAAAACAATAGAAAATGAAATATCCGCTAAATCTGAGGATGGACATTCAAGATTTTTCAATATAAAATTTAAGCCTGCTAAAGATGAAAATGGTGAAATCATCGGATCTTTTATTTCGCTTATTGAAAAAACTGACGAACATATCGCCAAACTTGAATTAGAGCAAAACGAAGCCCGTTATCGTGCCTTAGTTGAAAATGGAAATGATATCTTATTCATTTTAACGCCTGAGGGAAAGCCAAAGTATGCCTCTCTATCCATCAATAATGTTCTCGGATATACTCCCGATGAAGCTCTTGAATTGTCTATTATATCAAGCGTACACCCCGATGATATTGAAATGATGGCAGAAGAAATTCAAAAATGCCTGGATAAACCCGGGGTACCCATAGAAGTACCTCCTGCACGGTTGAAAGATAAAGAAGGAAACTGGCACTGGTTTGAAGGAACCATTACCAATATGCTTCATGACCCCGCAATTGAAGGTATAGTAGATAATTTCAGAGAAATAACTGACCGGTTAAAAGCTGAAAAGCAGATTGTTGAGGCGAAGGAGCAATATCAATCTTTGGTGCAAACCATTAATGGCGTTATATGGGAATCAGATCCTAAAACTTTGAGGGTAAAATATATAAGCCCGCAATCAAAAGGTATTTTGGGTTATGAACCAGAAGAATGGATAAATACCCCTGGATTTTGGGAAAAGCATTTACATCCTGATGACCGGCAACAAACAGTTAAGATCTTCAACGAACAAACCAAAAGTGGGAATCATCATGAGCTGGAATACCGGTTTAAGAAAAGTTCAGGTGAATATGCCTGGATTCGTGATGTAATATCTTTTGTTAAACAAAAAGATAAGCCGGCTATTGTTCGCGGTTTAATGATGGACATGTCCCATGAACATGAGCTCAAACAAAAATTAGAACAGACCTATAAAATTGCCCAAATCGGAACCTGGGACCTCGATCTTGAGGACGAAAGCCTATACTGGTCAAATTTTGTTAAAGATCTGCATGAGGTTCCTAAAAATTTTGAACCTGATCTCGATTCGGCTTTAGAATTTTATAAAAAGGGATGGAGCCGAAAAGCTATCATTGAAGCCGTTGAGAATACTATTGAACATGGTACTTCTTTTGATCTTGAGTTGAATATAATTACAGCAAAAGGCAATGAAAAATGGGTACGGGCAATAGGCCATCCGGTTATGCATAATGGAGTGTGTAAACGTATTTATGGCAGTACCCAAAACATAACCACAAGGAAAAAAGCCGAGCTTCAATTAAAAGAATCCAATTTCTCCCTAATTGAAAGAGTTAAAGAACAGCGGTGCCTATATGAAATATCAAACCTAAAGGAACAGGAACTTAGTATAGATGAACTATTAAGCAAAACTGTAGATTTAATTCCTTCGGGGTTTCAATTCAATGAAATTACCGAAGCAAAAATTATTTGGAAGGATCAGTCTTTTAAAACTGATGATTTCGGGGAATCTAAAATTACATTAACACAAAGCGATGATCGGTTTGGAGAAAAAAACCTGCTGATTGAAGTGCATTATGTTGATACTGAGCATTCTTATGAAGAATTATCTTTTTTAGAGGAAGAAAATAAGTTACTTAAAGCCATTACCAATCAGCTTTCCCAAAAAATTGATCAAATTATAAAAAGGGATGAAATAAAGGCTGCTGAGGAAAAATTTCGAAATGTGGTTGAGCATAGCACCAATATGTTTTATCAGCATGATACCCAGGGTGTTCTTACCTATATAAGTCCACAAAGCTCAGAATTTTTGGGGTTTTCCGGGGATGAAGCTATGACAGACTGGACGGAATATATTACCGGTCATCCCATAAATGAGTTGGGGAAACAACTTACCGAAAGAGCCATCAAAACAGGGGAAGTTCAGCCACCTTATGAACTTCAGATGCGTAAAAAAGATGGTGATATTATTTGGGTTGAAGTAAATGAGGCACCTTTAAAACAAAATGGTAAAGTAATAGGAATTGTTGGGTCGCTCACTGATATAACCGACCGTAAAGTATATGAAGAACAGTTACATGAAAGCCTTGAGCGCTACGATTATGTAACTAAAGCTACCCGGGATGCTATTTATGACTGGGACATAAAAACTGACAATTTACACTGGGGTGAAGGCTTTAAAAATCTATTTGGTTATGAAATTAATGTAGAGTTATACCCTATTGATAAATGGGCAGAACTGGTTCATCCTGCTGATATAAAAGAAACACGGGAAGATTTGAACTCCATACTACAGGATTCTTCAAAAGATACATGGAGTATAGAATACCGGTTCCTCAGAAAAGACGGCAGTTATGCTCATGTATTAGAAAATGGATTCATTATTAGGGATGAGAATGGCAAAGCTACCAGAATGATTGGTGCATTACGCGATATTTCAGATAT
>JBBDLQ010000012.1:4616-8167 GCA_040878765.1 Balneolaceae bacterium
GGAACTGGAATCATTACTAAAACAAACTAACCGCTTAGCTAAAGTAGGAAGCTGGGAATTGATAATTAGGGATAACAAAGACGATTCCATGTATTGGTCGGATATCACGCGTGAAATTTTGGAAGTAGGTGATAATTACAACCCTACCCTAACCGGTGGTTTTGAGTTTTATACCGAAGAAAGCATGGCCATCATTCAACAGGCAGTAGAGAATGCCATTCATAAAGGTCTGCCTTTTGATGAAGAACTGAAGCTGATATCAGCTAAAGGTAATACCCGATATGTACGCTGTATTGGAGACGCTGTATTTGTTGATGGAAAATGCGAACGCATCTATGGTAGTTTCCAGGACATAACCGATAAAAAAACAGCTGAGATTGAGCTTCAAAAAGCGTTTAAAGAGAAAAACACTATACTGGAAAGTATCGGGGATGCCTTTTTTGCCGTTGACCATAATTGGACAATAACCTACTGGAACAGAGAAGCCGAAGCGCTTTTAGATAAACCCCGGGAAGATATCATAGGTAAAAACCTGTGGGAAGAATACGAGGATGCCGTAGAACTTGAATTCTACAGCCAATACCATAAAGCGGTTGAAGAACAGGTTAGGGTTGATTTTGAAGAATACTATCCCGGTGCTGAAAAATGGTTTGATGTAAGTGCTTATCCTTCAGAAACCGGTTTGTCTGTATTCTTCCACGACATAACCGAAAAGAAACAAGCAAATCAAAAAATCCAGGAAACCAATGAAAAACTTAAAACCGCCCAGCAAATTGCTAAACTTGGTTATTGGGAATTGAATCTGGAAACCAAAGAAACATTTTGGTCTGAGCAATCCTACAAAATTTGGGAATTTGATCCCAATATATCCATTACCCAAGAATTGATTTTTGAACGAATGCATCCAGATGATGTGGACTTCTTTATGGAACAACATCAAAATATGCTGGAAACTAATAGCCCTTTAGAATTAGAACACCGAATTATATTGCCTAACGGAAATATTAAATGGATCCGCGTAAAAGGAGATTTATACAAATCGGACACTGGTGAACCAAAATATGTTGAGGGCACAGCCCAGGATATCACCGGCCAAAAAGAAGCCGAGTTAGAGCTTGATGAAGCTTTAAAACAAAAAGAAAATATCCTGGAAAGTATCGGGGATGCATTTTATGCAGTTGATAAAAACTGGACGGTTACCTACTGGAACCGGGAAGCTGAACGTTTAATGCAAACACCAAGAAGTGAAATCGTGGATAATAACGTTTGGGATGTTTTTCCTGAAGCCACTGAAATGAAAACCTACACCTATTTGCACCGTGCAATGCACGAAAACAAAACAATTGATTTTGAAGATTTTTATCCGCCTTTAGAGAAGTGGCTTAATATAAGTGCTTATCCTTCTCCTGACGGAGTTTCTGTATTTTTTAAAGATATAACGGAGAGTAAGAAAGCACGTGAGGAACTTGAAAAATTAAATACTAAGCTACAACAACGGGCACAAGAACTGGCTGCATCCAATGCTGAACTTGAACAATTTGCCTATGTAGCTTCTCATGATTTACAAGAGCCATTGCGCATGGTTACCAGCTTCCTCACCCAGTTAGAAAAAAAATATGGGGACAAACTGGACGATAAAGCCACAGAATATATCAACTTTGCGGTGGATGGAGCCCAGAGAATGCGGCAAATTATTTTGGACCTGTTGAATTACTCGCGTCTTAATCAGGATAAAAACACACTAGAAAAAGTAGACCTGAATAAAGTACTGAAAGAGGTACAATCCTTAGAGCGGTCGCATATTGAGGAAAGTGGAGCAGAGATTATCATACCGGAATTACCGGTAATTATGGCCAACCCTGGCCCAATTAAGCAGGTATTTAAAAATCTGTTGAACAACGCATTGAAATATCATAATTCCGGCACCACACCAAAAGTTGAACTCTTAGTAGAAGAACAAGAATCTCATTGGAAATTTAGTGTTAAAGACAATGGAATTGGGATTAATCCGGAATTCCAGGAAAATATATTCCAAATTTTTCAGCGGCTTCATACCCGGGATCAATATTCTGGTACCGGAATAGGTTTGGCCATCTCAAAGAAAATAATTGAACGCCATGGCGGAGAAATTTGGGTAGAATCGGAAGAAGGAAAAGGTAGTACTTTCGTATTCACTATTGAAAAATGAAAAATAATACAAAAACATAAATCTGCACTTTGAATTTATTTTGAAAGAAAATGGGTAAGACAACTCAAATTTGGCATAAGTATCGGGATATTATAAAACATAATTGTACCGACGAATTAATGGCGGAAACCTCCCTCCATTACTGGCAAAATCATTTATTTTCAGCATCTGTGGTATACATTATCCCCTTAAGTTTACTGGCTATTATTCCCGGAATTTATGTAGCCATAAATACAGATCTCTATGGTTTGATTTTTGTTGATGTTCTGGCAATGGGTACAATTTTGTTTGTAGCATTTGTACCAGGAATAACCGTTTTCGCTCGTAAATTGATATTCAATGGGATATTATATCTCACCTCCACTACCCTCTTGCTTTATCTTGGTTCATTTGGGCCTGGGTTACTTTATCTGTTAGGCGTCACCATCTTTACCGTGCTCAGCCTCGATAGAATTTATGGCTATATCGCTGTTGGGCTGAATGTTTTTATTTGTATCGCTATTGGGTTTTTTATCCATTTCGGTTGGGGCAATTTTGAGATCCTATCTGAATATGGCCTTGATTCCTGGATTGCAGTTTCTTCTAATCTGATTTTCCTGAGTGGTGTATCCGCTTTACTTATCCCAATTCTTTTTAATGGACTACAATCGGCTTTGTTGCAAGAGAATAAACTTCGGGGAGAACTTGAATATGAACAGGCTAAGCTTCAAAAAACTATTCAACAGTTAAATGATAAAAACGAAGAACTCGAGCACTTTGCTTATACCGCCTCACATGACCTAAAAGAACCCTTAAGAATGGTTCGAAGTTTTATGGAATTACTTGAAAAAAAATATTCAGACAAACTCGACGATCAGGCTAAAAAATACATTCACTTTGCCGTTGATGGTGCAAAAAGAATGGCTAATTCCATAGATGAATTACTTGAATATTCGCGTGTAGGGCGTTTATATGTTGATCAATCAGAAATAGACTGTGAAGAAGTTGTACAGGATGTACAGAATGTATTACACAGTAATATTGAAGAATTAAATGCCGAAATTAAAGTTTCCCCCCTGCCTGTAATTAAAGGGGTTCCGGTAACCATTAAAATGTTGTTCCAAAATCTTATTTCTAATGCTTTAAAATATCAACCCGAAGGCCAAAAGCCAGAAATTGAAATTACCAGCAGTGAATCAGAAACCCATTGGGAATTCCAGATAAAAGATAATGGTATTGGTATAGATACAGAGCACCATGAAGAAATATTTGGAATGTTCCGGCGGCTGCATACCCGTGAAATCTATCAGGGAAACGGAATGGGCTTAGCTATTTGTAAGAAAATTGTTGAACAACATGGTGGAAAAATCCGGGTTCAATCAGA
>JBBDLQ010000013.1:0-4235 GCA_040878765.1 Balneolaceae bacterium
AAAATTATCCAACCAAAATCCAATGAGGGGTGTTGTATCGTAACTGCCCGAAAAAAGTTTTAGGATTTATTCTGAATCCCAGGAAGGAAGCTGAATTATAAAAGTTGATCCTTTTCCGCGTGTTGAGGTGAAGGTGATGGTTCCCTCATGCTCTTCTACTATTTTTTTTGTGATAGCTAACCCCAATCCGGTACCGCTGCTTTTTGTAGAAAAGTTGGGTACGAATATATGATCTCTGCTTTCATCGGGAATACCCTCGCCCTGATCTTCTACAGAAATAAAAATCAGTTCCTCAATTTTATTTACATCTGAGCTCAGTACTATCTCCCCGCCATTTGGCATGGCTTCGTAGGCATTTTTAACCAGGTTAACAATCACCCGGCGCAGTTCAGCTTTCACTCCGCTAACCCAAATTTCTTTAGCATAAAGATTCGTTTTGATGGTTAGTTTATCTTCCATGTTATATAATTCAGCTATAGAAACCAGCAACTCATTGAGTTCAATAGGGGAAAATTCCTGACTGATGGGACGTGCAAATTTTGAAAAATCGTTAGCAATTTGACTGAGGGATTCAATTTGCCCGATCATGTTTTTGGTGATCTTCTCGATCTGTGGTTTAAGCTTATTAAAATCCTTATCCGAAACATTTAGCTGTCGCTGAAGGTGCTGAAGATTAAGCTTCATAGGAGTAAGCGGATTCTTGATTTCATGCGCCACCTGCTGGGCCATTTCTTTCCAGGCGGCTTCCCGTTCGGCCTGAGCCAGATCTTCCTGTAAATCCTTCAGCCTGTAAACCATCACATTGTATGCATTGGTGAGGGACCCGATTTCATCTTTACTTTTTACGGGTAAAGTAGTTTCTAAATTGCCACCCGAAATTTTTTTAAGGCCTTCGCGAAGTGCTTCGAGCGGAGCGGTTAACTGGGTTGAAATGAGGGCTGCCCCAAGGATGAATATCCCAAATATGATCACGTAAAATCCAAGCAGATAGCTGGTTGTTGAAAGCAGCTGTTCATTAAATTTCGGGGCATCTAAAAAAGTTGGTATAGCAACAATTCCGGCAATGTCGCCTTCTTCATTCATCCAGGGCTGATATCCAATGAGTAACTCTTGATTTCCCAGGGTTACTTTTCGGGTTACCTGACTGTTTCCTCTTGTATATATGGATTCGTACACATACCAGGGTAATAATCGAGGCAACAGGTGCTGGCTGTAAATTTGACTGGTCGTAGATAAACTCACCACATTATTTCGGTACAGGGAAGCGTCAGCATCTAAGGTGGAAGTTAATTCATTAAGGGGAATGCCTGAGCTTTCCGGGGATTCAGCCTCTTGTAAGGTAATGGCTTCAGCCAGGTTTTCAAGCTTGTTTAATAATTGATCCTGAACACTTTTCTGATTTTGATTCTTTATAGCGTAGTAGGTGGTTCCGATTAAAGCAATAAGGCAAATCAGGGAAGCCAGTATAAACCGGTCGATTAACCGGTCGCGGAAACGCCGGTTATGTCCTAATATATTGAGGTCTTTTTTCCAGGATAAGCTGCTTAAAACAAATAAACCGGCAATTAATACGGAAAAGAAAAAGCGTAACACAGAAAACAGGTGGTTATCGAGTCCAGGATGATTTGTTGCTGCACGTATAATTTGATTATCAGTATTGGCAATAAATAGTTCACGAAGATGCTGATTTGCAAGTCTGACTGTGCGGAAAACCGTTGAATCCTGTTGTATTTGTTGCATAAGTCCATCAGGAAGGCGCACGTATCCGGGTAGCTCAAGGGGAATTCCAACTATATTTCTACGGGAAGCCCGGCCATCCACATACTCGGTTATACTGATGGAGGCATTCCAGTTACTGCTTCCTTCTGAGGCAATAACGGCCCGTAAAGGTTTTTCAAACTGTGGTTTTTCCCGGTACACAGAACATAATATCCAGCCGGTTCTTTTCTCCGGATCTCCACCTTCAAAAAAAGGAATCCATGCCCGCCGGAATGATGAGTAGTTTGAATTTGCTTCGTTCAGGGGTCTTTCCCGAACTATAGGACGTAAATTGGCTACACGAATTTGTTCTTCTTCAAATGGAATTACCAGGGAAAGCATATTGAAGGCACGGGTCCACGCAGGAGAATCGAGGTCGGAAGAATACTCAGCAATAATATTTCCTGAATTATCCACTAATTGAGTAGAGATCGAAAAACTTTCCCATTCTTCTGAAATTATTTGCTGGGTTTGTTGGGTAAAATAGTTTTCTACAAAAGCAGGTCGCTGTATAAAATCCTGTTTTGTAAGTATTGAGACGGTTTGCTCCAGGTTGGTTAACAGGCTTCGGGCAATTTGCTCAGCTTCGGTAGCTTCTTCAGTAAGAAATAATTGTGCCGCACTTTCCATTTGATTGGTGAGCCGTTCGGAATATCCCTTATAAACTGCAACATAGGTAATACAAACAGATAGAAAACTCAGTAATAATAAAAGTCTGAGTCTGGATGCATAAATAAACAGATCCGGATTTAGGTGTGAAAGGATTATAAATCCGAGTATACATGTAAATAAAAATGAGGTTATAAATACCAGCCAAAGAGCAATTTCAGGGTACAGGCTCAATGCGAAAATGAGAAAGATTCCGATTAGATATCCCGAAATAATAATGAGAACCGAAATGAGGGGCGGGTTTACTGATAATTTCAATAAGAACCATCCCAATAGAATGAGAAGAATTATTGATGAAATAGCGAAGACCCCGGAAGAGATATAAAAGATGAGCGTTTGCCAGTTTGGGAACACCTCAAGGTCTAAAACAGGTATTGATGACTGAACAAATAGATTATGAGTTTCAATGAAGAAAAAATACAGTAGTAAGGCGTTGAGTATTCCAAAGAGTAATAATATGGGTGTGAGTATGTTTTTTGGGCGATCTAATAATTCAAGCTTTGCGGACAGCAGCGGTTTAAAACAAATAATGGCAATAAGTAAAATAAAAATGGAGTGTATACTATATTCCACCAAGGGTTTAACGGCAGCAAAATCTTGTTGTCCTAAAGCATAAAAAATTTCGATCCAGCCAACTCCATAATCGAGGTTTGAAAAGAACAGCCAAGCCAAAGTTATTGCGAAAAGCTTGAGCAGCAGTGACTTCCAACTACTTAGCTCCCTGGAAATGAATATCAGAAATAGCGAAATCAAGGATATCAAAACTGCATAGAAAATAGCCCGGTATAAAAAGTACTGATTTTGTTGGGCCGATTTGTAAATGGAGTAATCCTCGGCAAGGGTGTAAATAACTCCCGCCGAATCTATACTTTGGGTAGAAAGGATAGTAGAAAACTGCGGGTTTTGCGGGGGCTGCTGAAAGAAACTAAAATGAACAGGGTAATCAGATTCTGACTGAAATATAGTTGAGGGCTTTAGTTCTGCATTACGGCCAATAGGCAGGATATTTTCCTGTTGAATTTTTTTTCGGGTAATAACGGTGAACTGAATTTTAGAATCACCTTTTTCAATTTTAAGAGGAGCGTAATAACTCAGAAAAGTGACATTATTACTTCGCTCAATATCTACATGGATTATTTCATCTTCATAGACATCGTTGCCGGGAAAAGTCTGGGCACCAAATTTAGACCATAGCCATAATTCGCTTTCCTTAAAAACTGAAGCTCCCCAAAAATCATAATCATTTTCAGCTTCTGTGATGATATCTTCAGTGGGGGCCGAATTTTCAATTTGCCGCTTTACAAACCCGGTAAATTGATTGCTTTGATATACAAAGTCAGATTCAAAAACATGGTAATTTGACAGGGCTTTATTGATGGCCTCGTTGGCAAGCTGGGTTTGCTCCGCATCCGAAAGATCTCCATGTTCAACCCATATTTCAAATAAACCATAGCTAAGCGCAACCAGGGTTAGTAGGAATGCAAGGGTCCAGGTTTTATTTTTTATAGGAGATATCAACTTAGCTCTGCTCAAAAAGTTTGAAACGAATATGAGCCAAATTTAAGGGCTAATCAAGTTAGGTATTTCGGAATCAGCTTTGCCCTCGAGAACAGAAACGATAGCGTTAGCTGCTAACATACCAATTGCCTCACGGGTTTTATGTGTAGCGCTGGCAATATGTGGAAGTAAAATAGCATTTGGGGCATTTAATAGTTTTGGGTGAACTTTGGGTTCTTCCTCAAAAACATCTAACCCGGCTCCGGCAATTAAGCCCTTGTGCAGGGCTTCTGCCAGGGCTGCTTCATCAA
>JBBDLQ010000013.1:4335-7960 GCA_040878765.1 Balneolaceae bacterium
AAATCATGAGCAGCTTTTACATCGATATTATCATAACCAACTGCAAAATTAGCCACAATTTTCAGGTTTTCACCGGCTTCAAGAACTTTAGCCGTAACCGGGGTTGAAAGCATGCACAGTAAAGCATCGTAACCAGATATATCAGAATGTAATTTTAGCTCATCGTTATACACCGGTTTATCACCAACGGTAACATCGGCATGGTTTTTTAAAAAACTAAGAACCTTTTCGGGGATGGGTTCTGTGACAAGAATATGAGGTGATGAAGATTTCAAAAGAAAGGGGTTAGTCTTCGTCAGAGTCTTTAATGTGAGTTACTTTTGCATCATTCCACATTCGCTCAAGGTCGTAATAGTCTCTTTTTTCTTTACTCATTATATGAACTACAATATTTACATAGTCCAGGATAATCCATGCACGCCCCTGCAGGCCTTCTTTTTTCCAGGCTTTCTCTCCGGCTTCTTCTCTGAGACTTTCCTCAACCGCATCAGCAAGTGCTTTAATTTGAACATCGGAAGTACCGTGGCATATCACAAAGTAGTCGGTAAGTGTGGTTAGTTCAGAAACATCCATTACGGTAACTTCTTTTCCCTTACGGCTCAGTAAAGCTTCCGTAATTATATTCACCATTTCCTGAGAATTCGGGGAATCTTCGGAATAGGCATGTTCAAATTGTTTTTTAGCAGGTTGTTTAATGTTCGTCATAAATTATTTTGTATTAAGTTTTTCAAAGTCGTGCCCAATTATTACGCTTACATCCAGATAAAAATCAGGAGAGGATTCTCTGATTACATTTTGTTCAGAAACCCCAAGTGCATTGGCTACTCTATAAGCATTTGCCATAACACCGCTCCTTGAGATAATTATGGTTTCCTGAAGATCAAAAGTTTCAAAATTTCCGGTCTGTACAACATCAAATCCATTTGTTCTCAAATGCCCGGTATAGGCATTTGCAATGCCCGATACACCGCATCCGTTTAATACCTCAATCTGAATTATATCACTTATTAACTCTGATTCTAATTCAGTTCTCTCATTGAATATCCGCGGATAAATTATTCGGGTAAATAACCCAACAATTAATACAATCAACAGCACACTCAAAAAACCAATGGCAGCATTTAAAAAAAGATCATTAGTACCGGAGGAGCTTTTACCGTTTGTTTCTGCCATCAATTAAATTTTAGTACTAATACCAAGGGCTAAATCGGTTAAATCCATAAGTTCCGTATCCGTAAGGATTATAAAAGCTTGGGCTGCTTGGAAGCTGCTGGTACTGGAAATGGATGTGGGCATTATCGCTAATCTTATAATTCAGTTCGGCATTTCTTATGAGCACTTCACCACCCAGGCTATTGTTATTATTCGACAGGTTTGAACCACCAAAAGGGGAATGAAGAAATGAAACATCTAAGCGGCCGCTAAGGTTCTCAGTGAACATAAAATTGAGCGTATTGGTATAGGCATTAATGTTTTGATATGAACCGCCGTAGGAACCAAAATTCATAGAATAGGTATGACTCATTGTTACATTATCCTGGAAAAAATTATTTAACCCGCTTTGTATGGTTTGGGCTTTAGTATTTACAACAGGTCCTGTATAGTCATAATAGGTAGATAAATTATCACGCAATTGTGCAGATAACTGAAAGCTTAGTAAAAATGCGAAGACAAAAGTAAAGGTGAATAATTTTTTCATGGTGCTCATCAAATAAGTTTGACAGTTTAACGTAAGAGCAATTACTTAAGTATAACGAATTGGCCTATAAGAATAAACAACAGAGAATGATTGCTTGCATTGATATCCCTCAAAAAAAAGTATATCTTGTTCGACTTTTCTAACTGTACTGAATTAATATATAAAAAGCTAAATGAAGCTCACCGATTTTAAATTCGAAATTGACGATTTTAACGTGCCCGAAGAACCGCTGAAAAAAAGAGATTCAGCAAAATTAATGGTTCTGAACCGTGCCGAAAAAACCATTGAACATACTACCTTTTCAGAAATTCATAAATACATCAATAAAGATGATGTATTGGTGTATAACAACACTAAGGTATTTCCTGCACGATTGAATGGCAAAAAGGAGAAAACGGAAGCCGATATTGAAGTTTTTTTACTTCGGGAATTAATGCCTGAAAATATGTTATGGGATGTTTTGGTTGAACCAGCCCGTAAAATTCGAATTGGCAATAAACTATACTTCGGCGAAGAAGATGAAGAATTAATGGCTGAGGTTGTTGATAATACCACTTCTCGCGGGAGGACAATTCGCTTTCTTTACGAAGGGCCTAATCAGGATTTATATGACCGCTTAGATGAACTGGGTAAAATGCCGCTTCCGCCATACATTGAGCGCGAGCCGGTTGAGGAAGACAAGGAACGTTACCAAACCATATTTGCCACAGAACGAGGTGCGGTTGCAGCCCCAACAGCTGGGATGCATTTTACGGAGGACCTCAAAGAAAAAATTGAGAAGAAAGGGGCTGAGTTTTTATCTACTACCCTTCATATTGGTTGGGGAACCTTTCGCAATGTTGAGGTTGAAGACCTTACCAAACATCGCATGGATTCAGAAAACTTCTTTATATCTAAAGAGACTTCTGATAAAATTAATACGACTTTAAAGAATAAAAAGAGTAAGGTAATTGCCATTGGAACGAGCGCGGTTCGTACAATAGAAACAAGCGTGATGGCAAGTGGAATGTCTAAAGCCGGAACCGGGTGGACCGATAAATTCATTTATCCTCCGTATGATTTTAAAATTACAGAAGCTTTGATTACCAATTTCCATCGCCCCGAATCAACCTTATTAATGCTTGCGGCTGCTTTTGCTGGTTACGATTTCTTGATGGAAGCCTATGAGGAAGCCAAGAAAAAAGATTATCGGATGTTTTCGTTCGGTGATGCAATGCTAATTATTTGATATGATAAAACTGTCGGTCATAATACCGGCGGCAGGGTCGGGCACAAGAATGGGTGCTGAAGTTCCTAAACCCCTGATTAAATTGGGGCAGAAAACCATACTTGAACATACCATTTCCAGGTTTTTGGAAGTACCGGATGTTGTGCAGATTATAATTGCAACATCATCGGCTTATGTGAAGGAAATTGAAACTTTGGTGCAGGATTTAACTAAACAGGTGGAACTTAAAGTAGTTGAAGGTGGTGATGAGCGGCAGTATTCAATCAATAACGCATTGCAACATGTAAAGAGTGAAGTTACGTTAGTTGCGGTTCATGATGCTGTTCGCCCGTTCATTCGTCCGGCATTAATAAGCAAGTGTTGTGAGGTTGCAGAAAAATGTGATGGTGCTGTGGTAGGAGTCCCGGCAAAAGATACTATTAAGAAAGTAGATGGTGAACAGATAATTGAATCCACACCTGATCGTTCATTATTGTGGCAGGCTCAAACACCCCAGGTATTTCAAAAGCAGATATTAATGCAGGCATACGAAGCTGCATTAAAAGATAAATTTGTAGGAACGGATGACGCTTCACTTGTGGAGCGTATTGGCGGGAAAATTCAAATGGTAGAAGGTGATAGGGAGAATTTAAAAATCACTTTTCCCGTTGACCTTAAAATCGCAGAATTAATGCTAAAAAAATACCAGTGAAAGCAAT
>JBBDLQ010000014.1:0-7796 GCA_040878765.1 Balneolaceae bacterium
AGTTCATCCATATATTTTAAAATATTCTCTGAATCGTACCCTTTTCTCATTAAAAAATCGAATAATTTCTTTCGCCATTTTTCCTCCGGCTCCCGAAGGTATCGTTTTTGTTTTTTTTGAACCAATGAGAGCATACTTTCTTTGATAGCCTCATCTCCATACACACTATGTATGCATTCCTCCACGACTGGTTTTGAGATTCCTTTCTTAAATAAATTCGTTCGTATTTTATATGGCCCCCAATCATTGAATTCAAATTTATCAGCGGCATATTTTTGAGCGAATTTATAATCATCAATGTATTCCTTTTGCTCGAATTCATCCAAAATTTCATCCACAAAACCACCAGAGTATCCTTTTTTATAGGCTTTATCTTTCAGCTCTTTTCGGGAATGATCGCGACGGGAAAGTATTCTGAAGAAATATTCCCGGGCTGCCCATTTATTTTCCGATACCTCAATGTCCCTAAATAAAGAAGGCGTTATTACAACGCCTTTCTTTAGGTTTAACTTAGTAAGAGTAGCATCTGAGACACCAATTAAAAACTGATCGCCCACAAAAAGGGAATACCTGCTGGTATTTTTCTTTTGGACCTTAATCTCAGAAATCGAAGCCGGAAGAAGCTTCAACACCTCTTCCGGTTGTTGCTGATATTTATCCTTCGGCTTCAACAGCTTCTTTTTTGTCTTTCTTTTTCTCCTCTTTCTCGGCTGGTTTTTCACCGTCTTCTAATAAATCACCCTTTAATATAGCCCGGACTTTCTTCTCAATTTTACCGGCGAGTTCTTCATCTTCCTCCAGGAATTGCATGGCTGCATCTGAACCCTGTCCAATAGGTTCTCCATCGTATCTGAACCAGCTGCCCCGTTTTTCAATAATGTCATGTTCAACTGCAAGGTCAAGAATTTCTGAAATTCGGGAAATTCCTTTTCCGTACATAATGTTGAACTCAACCACTTTAAACGGAGGGGCTACTTTATTTTTGGCAATTTTAACTTTGGTTCGGTTTCCAACTACTTCATCTCCTTTCTTGATAGAACCAATGCGGCGAATATCAATACGAACAGAGGAATAGAATTTGAGAGCCCGTCCGCCGGTGGTAGTTTCGGGATTTCCAAACATCACCCCGATTTTTTCGCGAACCTGGTTGATGAAAATACAGGAAGTACGGCTTTTGTTTATGATACCGGTAATTTTTCTCATCGCCTGCGACATCAATCGCGCTTGTAGTCCCATATGGGAATCGCCCATTTCACCTTCAAGTTCTGCCCGGGGGACAAGTGCGGCAACCGAGTCAATAACGACTACATCAAGTGCTCCGGATCGAATTAGCGTTTCTGTGATTTCAAGTGCTTGCTCACCGTTGTCGGGCTGTGAAACCAGAAGTTCTTCTACATTTATTCCGAGCGCTTTTGCGTAACGCGGATCAAAAGCGTGTTCAGCATCAATAAAGGCAGCATAGCCTCCATTTTTTTGTGCTTGTGCGATAACCTGAAGTGCCAAAGTTGTTTTACCACTGGCCTCCGGTCCGTAAATTTCAGTTACACGTCCGCGTGGAATTCCCTGCACCCCAAGTGCATAATCTACCATAATGGAGCCGGTAGATATTACATCTATATCCTGGATGGCTTCGGCCCCCAGTTTCATAATGGTTCCTTTTCCATGCTGTTTTTCAATTTGCCCTACGGCAATATCAAGGGCCTTTAGTCTGTCGTTTGAGTCTGCCATAATGTTTGTTTTTTTTGAATTCGTTTTAGGCAAATATAAGGTGCGCAGGTGTCAGTTTGTGTCACTCTTTATCGCGCGATTAATATATGTTCAATATATGTGATAGACAAATTTCATATTGATCTATTTTTATATTTCCCCAAAAATTTAATTTATGTGTGATATATGTTAGAGCGATGAAAAACGAATTCCTTACAAATTTTTTTTAAAAAAGGGAATATTGGGTCGTCCCTGACGGGACTTGGTGCTTTGTTGGCATAATACCACGGAATAAATTCCGTGGCTACATGTGTTCATCCCTAACGGGATTTTTTCTGCCTTATGTTTTATTCACCACTTTCTCCAACACATCCATTGCCTGCTCAATTTGGGTTGTGGTAATATAGGGTGCCGGGCCAAAGCGTAATATTTCTCCACGGGCATCTGTGAAAACCTCATTCTCCATTAACATTGCACGGATATTACGGGCATTAGGGGAGGTGAGAGATAAGAATCCGCCATTTTTTTCCAGCGGTTCTTCATGAGTAAGCCTAATGACGGATGAATTAAAATTTTTTGAAAGGAATTTCTCCCGCAATAATCCAACCTGCACTTTGTACTGATTTCGCAAAACCTGAGGAGTCAATCCTTGTTCCCGAAAAAACTCAACCACTTTGGCTGCGCGAAATTGAGAGGAGGGATCATAGGTGCCACTTGCAAAACGCTGGTTTCCGTTATCATATTCAACTGGGGCATTTGTTCGTGGTTTGTCCATTGAGCTAAAAGCGGCAAACCATCCGGTAATGGCTGGGCGATAATCACAATTTTTGGGAAAACGAAGGAAGCAATTTGCCTCACCCCACTGCAAATATTTATAGCCGCCGATGAGGATAAAACAATCTTCCAAACCAGCCTCGCGAATGGAAAGCGGTACTACATTGGTGCCATGGTAATCATCAATCAAAACCGGAATTCCTTTATCACGGGCAGCTGCTGCAATTTCGGTGAGATGAGTATTAATAAATGAAGTCTCAAAATAGACCCGGGATAACATTATAGCTGAAGTCCGGTCATCCATTTCCCCAATAATTCGATCCGCAAAAGAGGAATCGGGTTGAACCGGAACCTGAACAAATTCAAGTCCCTCTTCTTCCAACCGGTGAAGCTGCCGGAATAGCGAATGAAATTCACCATCCGTGGAAATGATCTTGGGCTTATTCTTTAGATCCAGACTGCTCATCCAGCTCACGAACAATACGTGCGTACTTTCCTCCCGGCAGTAAAATCCGTGCGGATCATCATAAAAATCGCGAAGGTAGTTGCGAAGGATCTCTGTCTTTTCAAAAGCTGCCTCCCATTTGTTGTCAACATCCCGGGCGCAGACATCAAAATATTCGAGCTGACCTTCCCGGGCTATATCAGGCCAGGCTTGGTGAGAGTGTCCTGTAAAAAGCAGTCGCTCAGAAACCCTGAAATGAGAGTAGTGGGGGGTAAGTTGGTTTGCTAACTGATTTATCTCCGGCATAGCTGATTATTTTAGATCGATATAGAATTCCACTCAGTAAAGAATAACGCTCCGAAAATAACCTTCTTGATGGTTATTGCCTAAAGCAGAATATCCCCAAAATTAATCAACGTTGTATTGTTCTGCGGCCTCTTCTGTATGCTGCCCCGTAAACTTGTTCAGTATTAAAACAGCTCCACCAAAAACCGCCAACATATATAAGATCGCACCAGTGGTATAAATTGTCAGGTTCATGGTGCTGGTGTCAATAGTCCGGTCAAGGAATATAAAGAGGCCTATTGCTATAATAGCAAAAGCGACAAAAACAATGAGTCCGGTTGTAGAAAGCTGTTCGTTCTCAGGAACTTCTTCCTCGAAGCTTGTTTCTTCTATAACCCAGAATCGGGTTTTCATGGTATCCATAGCCAGGAAGAAAATCAGGCCAATCACAATAATTACTGGCAATATGATCCAGATATTTTCATCATCCATATAATTTTCCATTACATAGTAGGTCAGCCAAATAGCGCCTAGCATGCCTCCCAAAAGTAATGTGTATAATGTCCAGAAAGGCTTCTCGTACTTAGGGAAAATAGTAGAAGCTTTTGATTGCCTGAGTATTGCACCACAGTGTTTGCATTTAAAATACCCCTGTACGGCTTTTGTAAATCCAACCCCGCCAAAACTAAAAGATGGCAACAGGCCTACCGGTTTTTTGTTACAATTTGGACAATTCATAAATACCCGTTTTTTTTAAAAAAATAGCCATAAAAACATATCCAAATGAAAGTATAAAGTAAAGCAACCTTCCTTTCACTTTTACACTAAAGTGGAATGACCAACCTATACACAATTTGGAATAGTTCCCGTATGGATTTTTTTAGATTATTGGGAGGATTCAGTCTCTTGTTTGCCCGTAAATTTGCTTATTAAAAAAAAGGCACCCCCAATCACCAACATCATGTATATTATGGCCCCAATGGCATAAACCGAAGGCCTTAAACTGCTTGCATCTATTGTAAATTCAAGAAATATAAAACCGGCTATAGCAAGCAGACTATAGAGACAAAAAATGAGAACCCCTTTCGTCGACATTTTTTCCGAATCCGGAATTTCTTCTTCATAGGTAGTTTCTTCAATCACCCAATATTTGTACTTAAGCCAATCCATTGTCATGAAAACTAGCACACTGACGACTATAATTGCCGGTATAATAATCCAAGGTACCTGCCCGCCAAGGTTCATTTCCATTATGTAATAGATAAACCATAAAGAACCGATATAAAGGACCATCAATAATGAGTATAATATCCAAAATGGACCTTTGTATTTCATCAAGCTGGAATACTCCGAGGCTTTACTCTGCTTAAGAAGAGTATCGCAGTGTTTGCATTTAAAATACCCGCGCGAAGCTTTTTTAAAACCAACACCACCAAAAGTAAATGAAGGTAAAATTCCTATTGGTTTTTTACCGCAATTTGGACAATCCATAAAAGTATCCCCAAGGTTTAATTGTTACTGCAACAGAACTTAATAAAGCAGAACTAAAATCTAAAATAACGTCAGTTTAAGATAACAGAAGTATAAATAAAGACCGAAAAATACTGTGTGGACATAACTGCAGAGGCAGGGATCTTAGTGGTGCCATGCACCCAAGTTTTTAAGATTAAAACTTAGCCCTGATCGCCCAAAGATCCGGAAAAATCGGGTGGTTCAGGGTTTTATGAAGATACTATGCACCATCTGAAACGCCGATACCTTTTTTGGTACCAATGGTACGCTCCACCATTTTAACATTACGATATCTCCATTCATGGAGTCCTTCATCATAATCCATAAACAATTCGGTGACAAATGCAGCTTCGGGTTCAATTTTCATGGCCTCCGCCAGCACTTCATGAACCAGTCCTGTTTAATCTTCTCTTTTGGACTGAACCTGATGAACGCGTCGATGAATTTTACTAGCTAAAAATAAGCTTGCTTAGTGTTTTTACCTCAAGCTGAATCACCAGTAAATGGATATTTCGGAATAACTCCATCCGAAAAGTGTTTAGGAGTGTGCTACCCGGAAGCAGAATCCGGTTTAGTATCAGAAAGTTTATTTATGAGTATAATGGCCCCTGCGATACTTACAGCTACATATAAAATGGCTCCGGTTGAATATAAAGCCGGCCCATATTTACTGGAGTCAATGGAAGCGTCGAGATAAAGAAATCCCACTATAACGATTACTAAATACCCAATAAAAAGTAAGACTCCGGGAATAGATATTTTTTCCGGTTTTGGTATTTCTTCTATCGAGTAAACCTCTTCAATGACCTGATATTTGGTCTCAAACCAGCTGGAAGCAACCATAAACACAAACCAAATCACAACAATAACAGGAATTAATATCCAATGATTGGCGTTATTTAAATTCATTTCAATGAGGTAATAAATTCCCCAAGCAGTTCCTAAAAAACCCATCATAAAAAGTGCAAATATGGTTTTATAAGGGCCCGAATAAACAGGAATGTTCTTCAGGAGTTTGGTAGATTTTATCTGCTGTTTAAGTAGCGTGCCACAGTTTTTGCACCTGAAATATCCGCGAAATTTTTCTTTAAAACTTACCCCGTTAAGTGAAAAGGATGGAAGAATACCTAACGGTTTTTCATTACAATTTGGACAATTCATAGTAAGTACCCTTATTTTTTTGAAAAATGATGGCACTAATTTAGTAAAGCGTGGAGCCATACAAAAATAAACAGGAACAGCCTGTAATTAAAACTTAGCCCTGATAGCCCAAAGATCCGGAAAAATCGGGTTGTTCAGGGTTTTATGAAGATACTTAGCTCCATCCGAACCACCGGTTCCTTTTTTGGTGCCTATGGTACGCTCCACCATTTTTACATGGCGATATCGCCACTCCTGCAACCCTTCATCATAATCCACAAATAGTTCGGTAATGAGGGCAGCTTCCGGATCATTTTTCATAGCTTCTGTCAATATCTTCTGAATTTCATCGGACGGATTATGAATCAGTCCTTTTTCATTTTCCCGTTTAGGATGTACCTCATGTCCCCGTGTGCGAAGATAGGCACTGAAACTTTCCCAAAGAGTCGGCTCAGCCATACGCCGTTCCAAAATCTCAATATGTTTGGGTTGATCTTTATGTGCCTCTTTCATCAATGGGAACCGAAGACCGCAAATGATCTCCATTTCCCGGAATTGCAGGGATTGAAAACCGCTAGATTGGCCTAAAAATTTTCGGAAGCTGTTGAATTCCAGCGGCGTCATCGTTTCCAGGATATCAATTTGGGAAACCATGGTTTTCAGGATCGTCAAAATACGTCGCATGGTTTTGAGCGATCCCCAGGTATTTCCGTCCTCAAGATCATTTCTCAGCTTCCCGAATTCATGCAAAATTTGTTTAAACCACAATTCATAAACCTGGTGGATAATGATAAATAGCATCTCATCATGCTCAGGAGAATCAGATTTAAACTGTTGAAGATTAGTCAGCTTATCGATTTTAAGATAGTTGGTGTAAGTCAGGCTCATAGATATACGGTTTTTTATTGGCCGGATAATACCGAGTTCGTCCGTGTTTTGTCAAAACAGTATTTGTTTAAAAAAGGGCTTTTTTAGAGATTCCAGAACGAATAGATTACGATGTTAATTTTTTTCATTACTATAGGCGCATGAATATTCTTGTAGGAGATAGCGGAGCATCAAAAACGGATTGGGTGTTGTTAAGCGACAGCCAGCCTCAGTTTATCCAAACGGATGGATTGAATCCCCATTTATTGAAGGCACCGGAATTTATGGATGTACTTACCAAGGAGCTTAAACCCAATTTGTTAGGGAAAGCCATAGGACAATTGCATTTTTTTGGAGCCGGTTGCGGTTCACCCCAAAAGAAAAAAGAAGTAGAAAAATTTCTGGATGAAGCATTTGAGTTTACTGAAATTCATGTAAAAACAGATCTTGACGGAGCCGGTTTGGCGCTTTTTGGGGAAAAGAAGGAAGGCATTGTGTGTATTTTGGGAAGCGGCTCAAGTGCAGGTTTTTTCCAGGATGGAAACATTGTGAATCAGATGCCTTCGGTGGCATATCCGCACGGAGATGAAGGCAGCGGAAGCGATATTGGGAAGAAATTACTTGAGTCCTATTTAAGAAACAAAATGGATGCCCGGCTTCGGGAATATTTTGAAAAGGAAAAAGACCTCGATTTAGAAAACCTGTTTTATCTTCTGCAACAGCCCAAAGAGGCTAAATTATTTGTAGCTGATGTTTGCAGGATTTTTAGCCGGAAATCATCCCATTCTCAAATTCAACAAATTATATATGATGGATTTTGCGCTTTTATGACTAAAACAAGGGAGTATTTTTCAGAGGAAATTAAAGATCATCAAGTGGGATTTGTAGGTTCCGTAGCTTCAGTTTATGAAGGAGAACTCCGAGCTTGTGCCAAACAAATGGAAATTGAAATTACCTCCGTGATCCGAAGTCCCATCGAACACCTTGCCTTACATTTTGGGAACTAGAAATTCAAAATTCATAATTTAACATTCAAAATTTCTCCCACTAAACATCGGTTTTTGAA
>JBBDLQ010000015.1:0-1123 GCA_040878765.1 Balneolaceae bacterium
CACTGCTCACTGGTAACTGATATCTGATCACTGTAGAAGGGTTAAAGGGATTGGGATAGTTGTTTAGCAAATTAAACGAGTCCGGAATTTCATCATTCTGTTCATTGCCGACACTTTGAAGGGTGGTCACTTCCAACTCAGCGTATTCTGTACGCCCATAATAATCCGTTTCCGCCCAAATTCGATATTGGTAGGTTGTGTTTGATAAAAGACTTTCATCAATATAAGTAGTGTCATTCATGATGGGACTTGCAACATGAGAAAATTCACTCCAACCGAGGCTTTCTTCCTCTGCCCTGTAAATTTCATAGCTAAATGCATAGCTACTGCCAACTGATTTATCCCACGATAATTTTATTGAATTGGCAGTTACATTTGAAACAGTAAAATTGCCTGGAATCGAGAGTTTAGGCCGAACCGTTGGTCGGTCTTTAGTTGAAATCAAATCTATAAATACGGTAGGGGAAGGATTATCTTCGACCCGGATAATCTGAAATCCTACACTATTCAGGTTTGAAGTTTCCGGGTTTATGGTTACGGAAAATTCATTCCAGGCATCCGGCTCTATTTCATCTATAGTTACCACGTTTGAACTCCATGTCCAGCTGCCGTCTTTATACCAAATTTGGAAAATATCAATGTTGTCCAGGTGTTTTTCAGGTACCCAAACTCGATAAGTAATAGTATGCCCAAGCTGAATATTGCCTATTGTTGGAGTTCCGGGAGCATTTGTTTCAGAATCAATGAGCTCAAAAAAGGCCTCTGCAGATGAACTTGTAAATTTCACGGATTTGACACCGCTGTAGGAAATGGAATCGGTTAGTTCCGCCGATCCGCCGGAGGTCGTCCAGCCTTGGAAATCCTGTTCAAAATCGAAGGTGGCGTGGGTGCTGAAATCGTCTGTGGTTATGTCCACATAATTGGAACCCAATGTTTCCTTGCCGGTATAATCTATTGCCGTTACAAAGAACTCATAATATTCGCCGGAGTATAAATCGGTGACTTCAAAGGAAGTGGCTGTTGTAGTTCCCTTTAATTCTTCCCACATCATTGGCATACCACCACCTGATTCGTGACGCAAAGTGTACACGTTATAGGAAATACTATCTCCAACACCTTCAGA
>JBBDLQ010000015.1:1223-8532 GCA_040878765.1 Balneolaceae bacterium
GGAATGATTCCATCTATGGCAAAATCTATCAGATTGGTATCGGGGTTTGCTGTTAATTCTACTCCCATGAATCCACTATAGGCCATGGTATCGGTCAGCGTTGCCGTCCCAGTTCCATTTTTAATACTCCAATTCTCCAGCGATTCTTCAAAATCCCATGTTTGATAAGCTCCAAATTCCTCGGTTGTGAGTGAAATTGAAGCGCCGTTTTGGGTTTCTCTCCAGAATGGGTCCACAGTAGTAACGCGGTAATTATAGGTAGTTTTGCTGGCGAGATTGGTATCTACGTAGTAAAGATTTTGAGTGGTGTCAATTCGTGTATCATTTCGGTAGATGTAATAGCGAGGTGTTCCGTTTCCGGTTGCGGCCGACCAGCTAAAAGATGCAAAAGTTGTACTTGTTGAATCCTCGGTAATTGCAGATGGTGGTGTTAGGGTGGGATTTCCTTCAAAACCCGGATTCGATGTAATCATATCCACATAAAACGACGGCAGATTGGTGGCATTTTCGTTTCCGAGAATCTGAAGGCCAATGGCATCCAGTTGCACATAAAGAGGGACTTCGACGGATACCTCATTCCAGGATTCAGTTTCCAGATCTCCGATGTTGTATAAATTATTGGTATATACGCTAAAGTTTTCTGTTTGAATGAACGGGGAAATACTATTGATATCAGAAACATCGGCCGGCACCCAAACCATAAATCGCAAAAGTTGTTCATCTGCATAGTTTGAAGGAGAATAATTTGCTATTTCAACCAGATCGGTATCCGGTTTCGCAATAACTCTTATAGATTGAAATCCGCTGTAGGAAGTGTCATCCGAGACTTCTAAAACCCCGGTGTTGTTTGCAATTTCCCAATTACCGGAATCGTCTTCAAAATCGAAGGTTTCCAGTATAGGTTCTGGCTCGTAAGAATCCGGATCGAAAGCGGCGACTTCAACATCATCCACGTAAAAAACCGGTTCGCCCTCCATAGAATTGTATGTCATTAACCCAAAAGCGCGAACATCCGATGCGTTGTTTGGTATTACCATCTCCAATGTGTTCCACTGACTAAGCAAAAGACTATCCGGGCTGATGAAATGGTTCAACAATTCCAATTCATCTCCATTTTTCACATAGAGGTGGAACTCGCTTAGGTTGATAAAAGAGTTTGCAAATACATGAAATCGAAGGGTATCCCGCGGATTAATATCGGTGTAAACAGAATTTTCCAGATAAGTATTCACTTCTGTATTCGATCCGGTAATCTTTAGCGACCGGATGCCGCTGCGGGAGAAATCAAAAGTAGACTCAACGGTTCCGTTGGTGATTTCAAAATCGCCCGCCCCGCTTTCAAAATCCCAGGCTTGAGCTGATGCTGTTCCGTAAGCTAAAAAGATGAGCAGAATTGCAGTTAAAACTGATTTAATCTCTTGTTTCATAATATCACTCCAAGAACAGTTTAAAGAGAATGAAAATGTATGTTAATTATTTTACTTCACTAACACCATTTTTTTGATTTGTTCAAAATTGCCTGACTTCAATTTATAAAAATATACACCGCTTGAGAGTCCGCTTGCGTTAAAAATGGTCTCATATGAACCGGCGGCTTTTTTCTGGTTAACCAAAGTGGCAACTTTTCGGCCCGCTACATCAAATACTTCAAGTGTAACATCACTATTCATCGATAATTGATAACTGATCACTGTTGAAGGATTAAATGGATTTGGATAATTCTGTTGTAAATCAAACCGGCCAGGAATTTCGATTTCCTCATCCTGCTCATTGCTGGTGACAATACTTTCATTAATAACAGCAGATGCTAGTCCCTCTGATGAGGCAGTTATAGTAAACGGTTCACTAGTACCGCCTTCGGGAGCGTAACTAAACATTGCATACCCTCCATCAGTGGTAACCGAAGTTTGGTCAAGAGTACCTTCTCCATCCACAATCAGGTCGATATCCTGTCCAGAAAGATCTACCAGTCTGCCATTTTCATCTGTCACATAAACCGCAAAGTAATAAACAACCTGTGGTTCTCCGGTAATTGGTGCGATCATTTCATAAAACATGAATTTAAGAGAATGAGCATCCATGCCATTTTCCGATTGTTGAATGTGAAAAGTGATATCCTGACGGTTTAGATCAACTTCAGGGGAATTAGTAGTCAACATTTCCTCAATTGAAACTACCTGTTCTTCTGCTATGGTATCGCCCGTCCAGGTATTATACCAACTGATTGTATAGGAGTGAGTAGGCAGTCCCTTCAACCTTACATCAAGCTTCGAGATATCCTCGTATTCATACGACCAAAACCAGCCGAATGCCATGGTATCTGTACTCATGGCATACGCCTCGCTTCCCGAAACAATTAAAGTGGATTGTTCAGCCTGAATGTGAGATAAGTTCAGCGGGTCTGTAAATTTTTTCAGAATTCCATATTGCTCCATCACTGAATTGGTGAAAATGGAATTTGTGGTGAAATCCCACCAAAAGGGGGTAGAGGCAATTCCGTTGGTTAATCCGGCCCACAAAGCGTTATGGAATTCCATCAAATAATCATCCGAACCCGCTTCAGAAAACATGGTTGTGTATCCGGCTTCACCTAAAAATGCCGGGCGATTTTCTGTTTTTTTCAGGCTCTTATAAACCTCAACAACATTATACAGGCCGTCCCAGACATTATCATTAAATGGGCGCGGATACCCTTGGCCTTCGTAATAGTGACGGTTTGGCATATCGGCTTTTACATTATAATTATTCCAGGCATCAGTACCGCCAAAAGAAGCCGTTGTTGGCCGGTCATAGGGATCCAGTTCTTTTAGATAATCATGAGCTTTATCTGCCCAGTCTCTTCCTCCCTGTGGATTTTCCACATATCCGGTGGTTCCGTGCATTTCATTCATGATCTCCCAAATACCTAAAGCTCGGCTATATCCCCATCTTGAAACCACATATCTGAAGTTTTTCTTTTGATAGGTCCAGGCCAGGCTGTCGGTATAGAATTCGGAGGCTGTGATAATTTCCTGATATGGATTATATGGAGACCAGTGGATAGGATCCCAGCCCGGGGCACCATCACGCACAAATGGATGAGCCCAAATGGCCAGCATCATCTTCATATCCCTTGCTTCGGCCCATTCTATAAGCTGATCGATGCGGGCAGATTTATTTTGATCATATCTTCCGAGTCCGGAATCCATGGATTCAATAAGCCTGTTTCCGCCGCCATTTCCGGCATTATCGTAAGTGCCATTCCAATATCCAAAGAAATCAACTCCGTAATTTTGGAGCCGGTTCAACCCAATTTCTGTAACATTCCAGGGATAATAAACGGCCATAGGATACAGGAAATCGCCTTCGGAATATTGCAGGTAATTTGGGTTTTCATCAGATATTTGAACATATCCGGGATGTTCAGATTCAATGGCTTCAAAGGTGCCGGATGCGGCTTCACTTATACCAGGAGTATCAATCACATAAACCTCATAAGACCACGTTCCTGTTTCGGTTGGGGCAAACCTGACTTTCCATTGGTCCCGGTTCAGGTAATTATCATAAAAGCCAAAAATGCTTGTGGTATCATCACTTGGTGAAATGAAATTGGCACGGAGGTCAATATCTTCGGGATTGTAAGGGTTATCGTAAACCACATCATCCAGGGATACCATCAATTCGGTTTTTTCATACTTTCTGTACTCATTGGATGAAATGTCTTCGACTTCAACACTTGGTAATAATCCAATAGTGTATGTTTCCTGCCTGATTTCTTCGGATAAAATTTGTTCAATGCCCAGAGTGTCTACAGGTAATATTCTATAGTAGTAGATAGTATAGTTTTGCAGACCGGTATTTTGGAATGAGTTCAATCCGGTATTGGTAATAAAAGTTTCGGTACCCGGATTAAATCCTTTTTCAGTGCTCCTGTATATTTTATAAATGGAGGTGGCATCGGGTTCTGATGAATTCCAGTCTAATTGAATAGTGTTGCCATCAATAGTGGAAGCCTGAATATTGATGGCTTCAATAATTGTTCCTGAAATGGAAAGGTTGTCAAATAAAACCGTACCGGATTTATTTCCGTCATATTCATGATCAAAATAAAAATTGACCCGTTTCAGTGTTTGGTTTTCTGAGCTTTCTTCATCTAATATAAAAATATAAGTATGCCATTCGCCGCCACCTGAAATTTCCTGCACCACACTTTTAGTAAGAGGAGGGTTGAGTTGAAAAAAAGTAAATAAGCTTAGTGTAAACGGAATATCTGACTTAATGGATATTTTAATCCTCGGGTTGTCAGAAACATCAACCGGTTCGGGAAGATCGAGCGTAAATGTACTTCCGCTTTGGGTTGTTCGTTCATAATCGATTTGAAGTACCCCATTCTGTTCAGTCAAAGTGTAGATTTCCTCAGAATTACTGTACCACAAGTTATGGGTCGTTTCATTCCAGGTGGTATCTAAACTTCCATCTTCAAAATTATCTTTAAATTCATCAAGCTGAGCTAAAGAACTTTGAGGAATAAAAGCGAAAATAAATAATGTTATTAAACAGGAATATTTAACAAAATTGAGCATAACGACTAGAATGATATGATTGGTTAGACAGGCATATTATATGAATAAAGGCCCTTTCACGCCTACTAAAATAATCTGATTCCGATTAAATCAAAAGAATTTATTAAATAGGATATACATTTTATTGTGAAAGGAATAACGAGTAAATAAGAGAAAGGCCTCTAAAGCAGTTTTTCTCTTTCAGCTTTAAAGTCTTCTTCACTGAGAAGTCCCTGCTGCCAAAGGCCGGTCAGGTAATCAAGTCTGTCCATGGTGCCAGGATCGTATTTTATTTCACTGACTGTAGTCTGCTTACTTGTTTGCAGTCGGCGTAATTCTGCTTCAACCGCTTTTTCAATAGAATTCGCTATTCCATCTGGATTTTTTAAACCAATCAGCTCAATAGTGCGGCCCTGTGTTTTAAGTGAAATACTACCCACGCCAAAGTGAGTATCACCTGCGGCAACTTGTCGGATATCGGCAAGGTCAATATTCTGTGAGTAGTTCCCTTCAACCACGGTAATTTTCCGGTCTGTAATTATATAGGATATACTTTTATGAATATTTCGGGTTTTCCATAGCAGATAAATTCCTATAAGAACTGGGATCAGTAAAATCCCAATCAGGTATCGCCAGAAAAAAGCTTTCCAGGAAGGGGTTAGGGTAATGGATTTTTCAGAATTGTTCATAAACAGTTTTTACAGATTATATCCTCAGATTATCAACACTAAATTCGTATATTTTGAGCTTTAAAACGTTCCCATAGTTAATAAAAAACGAACACTCTTGAAAGTCTGGAAATATGTAGTTGCTGCCTGGATGACCCTGGTAATAATTGGCGGTTTTTTAATTGAGATACCCGAAATCCCTATCCTCGAACAAACTGCGCGAAATATATTTTTTCATGTTCCCATGTGGATGACCATGTTTTTACTGTTTGTCATCAGTTTCTGGTATAGTATTAAATACCTTAACGATCAGGATATGGAATTTGATATAAAAGCCTCTTCGGCGGCTAGTGTTGGAGTAGCATTTGGGGTTTGTGGTTTGCTTACCGGTTCACTTTGGGCCCGGTTTACCTGGGGATCGTGGTGGACATTTGCCGAACCAAAAATGAATCTAGCCGCCCTTGCATTAATGATTTATGTGGCTTACTTCGTACTTCGCTCTGCTTTTGACGACCATGCCAAACGCGCAAAATTGTCGGCGGTATATAATATTTTTGCGGTAACTACTATTCCCTTTTTATTATATGTTGTTCCCCGGCAGCTTACAAGTTTGCATCCCGGCGCCGATGGAAATCCGGCTTTTAGTGAAATTACTGCGGATGAATTAAGGTTTATTTTATACCCGGCTTTTATAGGATTTATTGCACTTGGGTACTGGATTTATGAAATACTATCCCGATATAAAAAGGTGCAATTCGAACTAGAGAATTCGTAAATTTATTACTTATAAATTATTTCAAAATTAATGCAAGAAGATACACTCGCCGTCGTTGATACCCTGACTCAAGCCTATGCCGACCAATGGAGTGGGCCAGCAGTGGCTGAAGATGCCGGCGCATTCATACAATTTATGTCATCGAACGAATTAATATATGTGGTACTGGGAGTAAGCCTGATTATTTGGGCGGTACTTTTGTTTTTTCTTTTCCGGGTAGATAAAAAAGTGAGCAAGCTCGAAGAACAAATTAAATCATCCAAAGAAGCATGAAACCAAAACTGATTTTAGGAATTATTGCCATAGTAGGCTTTACCTCGTTGTTGATGTATAACTTTGGGGAAAGCATCAGTACCTACACTACTTTTGAAGGAGCTTCTTCTATGAGCAGCGCCCATATTCCGGGAATCTGGGATGAGGAAAAAGGAGCTGAATTTTCCTTAGAAACCAAGCGTTTTACATTCTACATGATTGATGAAGCAGGTGTTTCAAAAAAAGTTGTGTATCCGAAACCCAAGCCCAATAATTTTGAGGATGCTGATCAATTGGTTGTAATTGGTGAAATGCGCGGTGATATTTTTTATGCGGATGAGATGCTCATGAAATGCCCTTCCAAATACAATGAAACGGATCCCGGTAAATTCACAAATGCCGCCGAAGGCTAAGTTTATATGTTAGGAACCCTCGGTAAAATTCTTATCTCTGCCTCATTTGTTACCTCCGTTGCCGCGATGATCTTCTATTATATTTCGGCTAACCGGGATGAAAACCGCACGCTTCGATTCGGCAACTGGTTGTTTGCGGTCAAAACAATGTTATTGGTAATTGCATCAGGAATATTGGTTTACCTGATCTTTCAGCACCAGTTTCAGTACTACTATGTATTCAATTATACCAGTCTCGATTTAACACCACGATACCTTTGGTCGGCATTTTACGGGGGGCAGGAAGGCAGTTTCATGCTTTGGATATTAATATCAGCATTTCTGGGTTTTGGGCTGATGAAATGGACTCGCCCGCCTTACAAAGCACCGGTACTTTTCTTTTTAACCCTGACCCAGGTCTTTTTGATCTCAATGATATTGGGTTGGGATATTTTTGGGTTGAAATTAGGAGCATCACCATTTCGCACTATAGCAGAGGAAATGCCAAATGCTCCATTCCTGCAAGCTAATCCGGATTTCGTGCCCTCTGACGGCAGCGGATTAAATGATCTGCTGAAAAGTCCCTGGATGATGATCCACCCCCCAATTCTGTTTTTGGGTTTTGCCATGATGACCATCCCGTATTGCTTCGCTATGGCTGCACTGTGGAAACGCCAATAT
>JBBDLQ010000015.1:8632-11970 GCA_040878765.1 Balneolaceae bacterium
GAATTTATGACCGTAACCGGTGCTATGTTGCTGCTGATTCTGGGATCGGTAATTATTTTGGGAACAAGCTCACCAATTCTCGGAAAGCTATTTGTTGAGAATCCAACCCCGCCAGAAATTGAGTTCTATAATAACTGGAGTATGCCCATTGTCATGATCATGGCTGTGTTGACTGTTTTGGGGCAGTTCTTATTTTGGAAAAAATATGATGCCGAATCTCTTGCATCTGCTCTCATCAACCCAATGTTAATCACAAGTGTGGTTACTATAGTGACTATAATGATCGGCGATGTTCGGGACATATACTACATGGTGTATTTATTCTGCGGATATTTTGCAATTGTTGGAAATGGCTGGGTGATGGTCCGGCTCTTAATACAAAACCCAATAGTTGTTGGCGGATCGTTAACCCACCTTGGTTTCGGATTACTGCTGGTAGGCATATTGGCTTCATCCGCGTATAATGAACCGTTGGTTGATCAGAATACAGCTAATTATAATTTAGCTGTGGAGAGGGGAGAAATAACTGATGAACAGGGATTTACAGTTACCCAGAAAGAAGAAATGCTGGTCTTAAACCTGAACGAGCCGGTCATTATCGATAACCGGTATACCGTTACCTACGAAGGGTACGAACTCGATAACAGCGTTCGGCGCGGGCAACAGAATTACAAAATTAAATTTGAACCGCTTGAAGGCGGACGTCCGTTTTATATGATCCCGGAAGTTTATCCCATGCTAACTTCATCAACCCAGGAAAATATACAGTGGTCAGTTGATCCTGATGTGCGAACGGGATTACTGAGTGATATTTATTTATATGTGGGAGGCAGTTCATACGTGGAAGACCAGAACGATCGCGTTTCCAAAAGCAAGATGATGCAGAATATTGCACTTCAGGATTCAGTTCAGGAGAAACCGGAGGTACAGGAAATCACTTTTAACCCAGGACAAACCGTGGATGTAGGAAGGTTTAAAATTCGATTTGTGAATTATGCCAAAACCGACAGCGCCGGGCTCCCGCCTAATACTACTATAGGAGTTAGGGCAGAGGTAGAACTCATTCATACCGCAAGTAACAGAATTTTTTCTATAGAACCACTCTTTGCTGTTTATAGCGAAGGCGGACAAAGTTATATTTACTCCCCGCCATCCAGAATTCCTGAATTTGACCTGGAATTTCAGTTTACAGAAATTAATCCGCAGGAGAACAGTATTATACTTACAGTCACTGGTCTTGAAGAAGAATATGAACCCGAATGGGTTTTAATAGTAGCTGATGAGAAACCATTTATCTCGGTAGTGTGGGCAGGAACTTTTATACTTATGGCTGGATTTAGCCTCTCCATTTTCCGACATTGGGGAAGAGAGCGCAAAAAGAATAATGAATAACGAATATTGAGTAAAGAATAATGAAGTATATAACTCCCAAAAAACCAATCCATTCAATGTTCAATATTGAGTGTTCAATATTCATTATTCTTTTCGCTGTACTTTTTTCATATAAAGCAGAGGCTCAGGTTCAGCAAAAAGAGGACCTTCCATCGCCTCGCGGTGCTTTTTTAAGGTCTTTAGCGGTTCCGGGCTGGGGACATTATTATGCGGATAACGAAAACTGGAATCGGGGTAAATATCACCTTGCCGGCGAAGTGGTTTTAGTACTTAGCTATTTTGGGCTGGATGCCCGAGCAAACTATCTGGAAAACGATTACACCACACTTGCACTAAGTAAAGCCGGTGCTGATTTCTCCGGGAAATCCCGTGATTATAAGATTGCTGTTGGTAATTATGATGATTTAGCTGCCTACAATGATGCACAGGAAAGAAGCCGCAACTGGCATAGGATTTACCCTACAACTGCCGAATATAATTGGAACTGGGAAAATCGCGATTTTAGATCTCAATATCAGGATGCCCGCGAACGTGTAGATAAAAACAGAAGCCAATTGCCTTCCCTCGTCGCCCTCATGGTTGCTAACAGACTTGTTAGCGGTTTAAATGCATTTGTGCAGGCGCGTAATCAATGGGAGAATGTGCCTGAAGCTAACTTTTCCTATATCAATGAATTCGGTGAACCGGGTATTACAGCGAATCTTCGCTTCAATTTTTAGCTGATACAAGAAGCTCGGCATATACACATTATCTTTCCATTAATGTCGTTTTATTAATCCACCCTAATCCTCGTTGCTAAGCTCCGGCTTAGCAACGCCATTATGGAAGTTCCAGCTTCCAGTAAACAAGCCGCACAACTTAAACACTGGTTTTATCTCGTTCCAAACGCTCCGCATGGAATGGATGTGCTCCATATAGTAAGCATGTGGAATTATGATTCAAGTATTCAATAAATATTTTTTCTGAAAACCAACTCAATCACCTTGAAAAACGCCTCCAAAAGCCCTAACCTGATTCAAAAATCAAACCTAAATTTCAACGAATAAAAAGCAGATAATGGACGTAAAAAAAGTGGCTGTAATTGGCGGCGGAACGATGGGAAATGGAATCGCTCATGTTTTTGCTATGAATGATTTCAAAGTAAACCTGGTAGAAACCAAACAAGAATTTGCAGACCGGGCAGTATCAACTATTGAAAAAAATCTTGACCGGATGGTTAAAAAGGAAAAGATATCGGAAGCTAAAAAGGCAGAAACGTTAAACCAGATCAATATTTTTCTGGATGTAGCTGAAGGGGTTAAAGAGGTAGATTTGGTTGTAGAGGCAGTTCCCGAAAATCTTGATATCAAGAAAGCTGTTTGGAAAAAGGTAGATTCTGCTGCTCCAAAACATGCAATATTTGGTTCCAACACATCCTCTATTTCCATTACAAAATTAGCTGCATTTACTTCCCGGCCCGAAAAATTTATTGGGATGCACTTTTTTAATCCTGTTCCGGTAATGAAATTAGTGGAAATTGTTCGGGGATTGCAAACCGATGATGAGACTTACCAGGTTGTTGAAACAACATCAAAAGCGCTCTCAAAAGTACCGGTACCTGTGAACGATGCTCCTGGATTTGTCAGTAATCGCGTGTTAATGCCCATGATTAACGAAGCAATATTTTGTGTTGGAGAAGGAGTAGCTGCTGCCGAACATGTGGATGAAGTGATGAAACTGGGAATGGCGCATCCCATGGGCCCACTGCGACTTGCCGATTTTATTGGATTGGATGTTTGCCTTGATATTTTGAATGTATTGTATGAAGGTTTTAAAGATCCAAAATATCGACCTGCTCCACTGCTGGTAAAAATGGTTGATGCCGGTAAGCTTGGCAATAAAACCGGGGAAGGATTTTACAAATACGATTGAAATAATTCTATGCATCAGCCTGCGAAATGGAACAT
>JBBDLQ010000015.1:12070-46893 GCA_040878765.1 Balneolaceae bacterium
CTTTAGAGGATTTGCGATTGACCGATTTTCGATTAGCGATTTGCGAAGCAAGACCCGCCAGGGACGACACTTTATAGCCCCGGACTTCAGTCCGGGGTACCAAAGCCAAAAATGAAAAAACCTCCGCCCGGCTGGTAATTGTAGCTTTGGGAGTTATCGGAGGTTGCGCCCAAGGCGTGCCTTCGGCAGGCAGCATAGCCGAAATAGCGTTAGTTTGAGGGGAGATAAGCGCAGTTAGGTTATTCGATAATCGATCTTTTGCAAATCTGTATTCAATTGATTTGAGCGGGAGTTGTCGAATTGAAATAATATCCCTTAAGCCGCAATTGTTTTTTCCAAAATATCGTCAGATAAATAAATAACCTTATTTGCTTTAAGCAACAGATTTTGGAGTTTCCGGCTCACCAGGTGCTGAATTTCGTTGAGGCTTTTTGGCGAGGTGAGTTCGTATTGGAAATATGAAATCAGGTTTATAGCAGAAAGGTAGCGTCCGTGTTCGTCACCGTCAATTTCTATATGCCAGCGTGTGATGATATTATCTTCTTTAAGTAAATCGTTTACTTGTTTACTGATTTTTTCCATCCATAAGCTGGCTTTTTCAATTCTGTAGTTGCCCGATTCGTTAGGCTGAGCCGGTTGACAGCGTTCAATGTCAAACAGCCAACTCATTTCTACATCAATGGTTGGGGTTACAGCAGATTTGGTGAGAGTTTCAATTTTAAGAAAGGGATGATTGTTCATTCCTTCAAGTTCTTTAGCTATGGTTGTTTCCCGAAAGCTATCCCAATCAAAATTGATGGAAAGGGAATCCATAAAACTTGAAGCCTGATCCAGCCCGATTATTAATTCCAAACCAGTGGCGTGAATCTTGTTATCTTCCCACGTTCTGAATTTCTTAGTATTAATTCCCCTTTTTCCCAATTGTGTTTCTACAGTATTAACGATAGAATTAAATATTGGATAATGCATGAATCCTTTAAGTTCCTCTCAGAATTTATATGAATTATTACGAGTTAATATATCTAAAGCGTGACCTTAAAAACAAATTAACTAATAGTTTTATTGAGCAGGCGGTGAGCCCGTACAAAAACTTTTTAGAGTTTTTTGTGATTGGTGAAGATCATAAGTACCGCCTGTCTTTTAGTTCAACGCCGGGTAACATTGCTTTATTTTTGGATAGTTACAGAGGAGCTAAAAAAAGTAATACCATCGATTTTTTTAAGGATATTTATGGGATTAAAATTACCAATGTTAGCATCCCCGAAACCGACCGTTGGGTTTTCATTAATTTTGAGAATGGGTATAAATTGCATTTCAGGCTTTTCAGTAATCGTGCTAATGCTTTTCTGTCGAAAGATGGTAACATTACCAATGTATTTAAGGAATATGATGAAATCGGGAGTGAACCTCCTGAGCCACAAGTATTGGATGTTTTTGAAGTGGAGGGGGATATCAGTCAAAAAAGTACCAAAAATAAACTGATTGCTTTTAACGCGATGCTCCCCCGTCAAAATATTCAGGAATTGATTGAAATTCATGACCTTGATAATGCGGATGAAAAGGAGATAGAAACCTTCGTCAAAAGAATATGTAAGGAAATGGAAGAGCAGCCTGAATTCAGATTACTGGAAAACGGTGAAACAACACTTTTATCAGAAAACACTCTTTCCTTAAAAACGGAAAAAGAATTTATAAATGTAAACGAGCTGATCTTATACCGGTATAAAAATCATTCTAAAAGCCAGAGGTTAAAACAGCAAAAATCCACTTTGCTAAAAAATTTGAAGCGTAAAGTGAAGCGAACAACTTCCGGGCTAAAAAATTTGTATGAAGCAGATAAGGGATTGGAGCGTGCCGAAAAATATGAACAGTGGGGTCATATTTTAATGGCACATGCTCATCTGAATGCAGTCAATAAAGAGGAAATAGAATTGGATGATTTATATGACGCCGGGAAAAAAGTGAAAATTCCATTAGAGCAAGAACTGGATATTGCAGAAAATGCTCAGCGGTATTACAAAAAATCATCTAATGCGAAGCGATCGTATGAAGAAGCCCTGAAACGAATTCCAAAAATGGAAAAGGAAAAGAAACAAGCGGAAAAATTATTGAAGGAAGCCAAAGAAATTAAAAACCTCTGGGAGTTCAAAGAATGGGAAGAAGAACATGATGAAGAGCTAAAAGAATTTAGGGGACAGGATAATGCCGACGATAATACAGAACAGCTTCCATTTCATACGCTGGAAATTCAGGGTTATCCGGTCTGGATTGGCAAAAACGCCAAAAGTAATGATACATTAGTCCAAAAAGCCCATAAAGAAGACGTTTGGATGCATGCCCGGGGTGTGGCCGGTTCTCACCTGGTAATTCGAATGGGAAACGATAAAGGTATGCCGCCAAAGAAAATACTTTTGGAAGCCGCTTCTTATGCGGCATTCAATTCAAAAGCTCGGGGCTCCAATTTAGTACCGGTCATCATCACCAAAAAGAAATATGTTAGGAAACCAAAAGGGTCACCTGCGGGTGCTGTGGTTGTCGATAAAGAAGATGTTGAAATGGTAACACCTAAAAAACCTGATGCATGAATTTATACAGACTTGAAAAATTTAAAGGAAGCATATTTGTTTGCGGATTTATGGCTTCGGGAAAAAGTACTGTTGGGAAGGAAATAGCAAAGAAACTAAAATGGGATTTTCGTGACCTGGATACAGAAATAGAGCAAAGGGAAGGAAAAAAAATCCGGGATATTTTTAATGAAGAAGGTGAAAAATATTTCCGGGAAAAAGAGCGGGAATACCTGATGGAATTATCCAAAGAATTTAGGGGTATTCTGTCGTTGGGAGGTGGGGCACTGCAGGATCAATATGTAGTTGACCAATTAAAAATGAACGGGTTGCTGCTTTTTATCGATGCACCGTTAGATGAAATTGTAGAAAGGGTCTATCGCAGTAATAACCGTCCGATTCTTTTTGATAAAGCGGGGAAAATAAAATCTAAAGAAACACTTTTCAAAGAGCTGAAAGCCTTATATTCAGCACGAATAAAATTCTATAAACAGGCACAGGTTAGTATAAAAACACCGTTATTCACTTCTGTAGATGAAATGACAGAAGCAGCTATTGAAAAAATATCCCGGTATGTCTGATTCCATAACAGTTAAAACATCAGCCCAAAAAACGTATAAGCTCCATTTTGGTAACAACCTGAATGAAGAATTGGAAAGCTATATTCAAGCCTTTAGCTCCAAAAAAGCATTTGTTATGGTTGATGCTTATGTGCTTAAACATCACAGGCAATATTTTGAAAACGTACTAAAAAAGAAATTCACTGAACTTCATATTTTTGAAGTTCCGCGAGGCGAAAAAGCCAAAAGTGCAGGGATCTATCTAAAAGCCCTGGATTTTGTTCTCGAAAATGGTGTTGAACGAAAAACGCCATTGTTTGCAATAGGCGGGGGTGTAACAGGTGATTTATCCGGTTTTGTGGCCGCAACAGTATTGAGGGGAATTCCGCTTATTCATATTCCCACAACGCTATTGGCTATGGTGGATAGTTCAATTGGGGGGAAAACGGGGATCAATCATGCGACTGGGAAAAACCTGGTGGGGAGTTTTTATCAGCCTGAGGCTGTTTTTGCTGATGTGAAATATCTGGAAACTTTGCCCCAGGAAGAATGGGTAAATGGCCTCAGTGAAGTGCTTAAATATGGTATGATTCACAGCCCCGAAATTTTGAATCAGATAAAATCGTTATTAGATACAAATTCATTGACTGATGGTAAAGTCTGGCTTCCGCTTATTCAAAAAAGCGCACAGATTAAAGCAGATATTGTGGCTGAAGATGTATTAGAGGCCGGCAAAAGAGCTTTCCTGAATTTTGGGCATACCTTCGCTCATGTAATTGAAAGGGAAGGAAAGTACGCTGAATATTCACACGGTGAAGCGGTATTTGCCGGAATGATTGCGGCTGTTCATGCTTCTAATACATTAGGGGCAAGTATTGAGCCTGCCAATTTATTGCAGTTTAAATCGTTATATAAATTGTCGTTGGCAAAAATTTCATCCAACCCTTTAGAATTAATTGAATGGATGAAAACAGATAAAAAAGTTAAGAACGAGCAAATTTGGCTTATTTTATTAAAACAGACAGGTAAACCCTATCAACATAAAGTAGTGAATACTGATATTATAGAAGAAGCCTGGCAACATACTTTAAATGTTTTTGAATAGTGTCGTATCTGCGATTATTACATAAATCCTGGAATGTATTTTGGACTTTTATTGGAGTTCTGGTACTTACCTTGGCATTACTTTTTGGTGCAGTCGTTGGTTTAATGCAGCTTCAACCGGTTAAAGATCAGGTGGCTACAGAATTACAAAACCATTTTAATAACAGGTTTGAAGGTGTGTTAAGTATTGGTCAGATCAGCGGTTTTCTTCCCTTAAACATCGAATTATATGATGTCAAAATTTATTCGGATTCTGCTACTATTACCCCGGTTTTAGAGACCTCATCCATTCGTGCTAATTTAGATATTTGGTCATTATTTCGAAATCAATTGGTTGTTAAATACCTCGATATTGATGCTCCAAATACCTTCATTAATACCCAATCAGGTTTCTCATTAGAAAAGGCCTTTGTACCCAAAGCAGGATCACTCCCAAAAAATGAAAATAATTTCAGTCTTAATAATGGGCTAGGATTTCAGGTAATTATCCCTGCGTTTAGAGTTCGGGATGGAAATTTAGTGATACGTAATGCGTTCGAAAACGGCAACAATTTTAAAGTACCCGACAGCCTCCATTTCCAAAATATTCAAATGGAGTTTTTCTTTGAATACACAAATAATCAACGGTTTGTGGATATCGATCAGTTGCAATTTTTAGCTCCGGGACTTGACCTGCCCGAAATTGAGTTATATGGACAAATATATAATGATGATCGTTTTTTTGAGCTGAATGCCATCAATTTAAAAGTTGGTAATTCGTCTGTACGATTTAGCGGTCAGGCAAATGATGTTAATATATTGGATGGCGATGTAGTTCAGCAGTTCACCGAGTCAAACCTCACGTTATTTATGGAGCGGTTTTCCATTCAACCCGATTATATAACACGGTTCATGCCTGAGGTCCCGTTGTTTTCATCAAGTTTACAAGGTTCATGGAATGGAGAAGGTACATTAGACTCACTCAGTATTAATGACGCGGAATTATACACGGGCGAGAGTATTGCAAATCTAAATGGTCATTTGAAAAACCTGAAGAATTTATCAGCCTTAAGCTATGGAGTGAACATTGTGTCGTTGGTATTAGGAGAAAATGAACTTGAGGTTTTAAGTGAGCAAAAATGGAATACGCAGCAAATAGAGGCAATTTCAACTTCACTTTTAGAAGGTGAAATAACCGGAGACTTGAACAATACCAATGTAAATTTTCAAATGAGCGGTTCAAGAGGGGATATTGCCCTATCGGGTGGAATAGATTGGGATGATAACAATGCATTCAATATTAGTTTTACCACTGACTCGCTGGATTTAGGTGATATTATCGATCCTAGAATTAAACAAACTGACCTGAGTTTAAGAGGCGAAATAAAAAGCTCTTCACTAAACTTCCGGGAAAGCGAAGGGGGATTGGTTATTCAATCTGATGATGGTATGATTGGTGACAGAACTTATAATCAGTTATCTGTTTTAACCAATTGGAAGGATGGTTTTTATGAGCCGGATGTTCGCTTGAGTATCAATGGCTCTGTACTAACTACTAATGGATGGGTTGATGTAAAATCCGACATTCCTGAGTTTTCATTAGCGGGTAAGGCGGAGCAGCTGCATGTAAATGATTTGATAAGGGATGAACGCTTGAAACAAGTTACCGCTGATGTTGAATATTCCATCCAAATTAAAGGAATAAACCCGGATAAAATGTATGGTCAGGTAAGTCTCGATATATTAAACGCTATTGCAGGAACAGATACCCTTGACCGCCATCAGCTATATTTTGATTTCAATGAACCCGTTTCTAAAAACAGATTACTACGGTTTACATCAACAGCTTTTGATGCAACCATAGAGGGCGATTACCACCCATCTGATCTTTACAAACTGTCCGGCCAATGGAAGCAATACTTTAGTGATCGATTCCGGGATGAAATTTTGCTGGATAGCGTAATTTCAATCCCGAAAGATGTTAATGTAATACGAAATCAAAATCTTACTGTAACCGCACGATTAAAAAATACAAACCTGATTTCCTCATACTTTCCTGCGTTTCCGAAAGTACAAACTGAAGCAAGGCTGAATTCAACAATTAATGTGAATTCCAATCGACTGCTTTTTAATTTCACCTTTGTTGATGCCAAAACTGAAGTATATGATTTTATATCAGATTCTTTGGTGATACAGGTTACTGGTGGGTTTCGCCAGGATTCCAAACTTAAAGAATTTTCAGGCCTTCAAATTCAGGCAACTGCTAATCAAATGGAATATAGAAACCTCAGGGGACAGGATGTTGATTTTTCAGCTGATCTGGAGCAGGATTCACTATTTATAACGAACTCAATTGCACATCTGGGTGATAATGCCACTCATACTTTTAAATCAACCGGTATACTTGGAGACGATGCTCTAACCCTGAATATCAATAACTTTTATCTGGGGGGCGATACTTACCGATGGCAAAATCGCGGAGTACCAACAATGCAATACCGGTCGGACCAAAAAATTGTATTTCAGAATTTTTTATTCGACAGTGAAGAACAATTTATTGAAGTAAACGGCACTTTTAGTTCCTCACCACAAGATTCAGTGAACTATAATTTGGGAGAAGTTGATCTTCAAAAAATCTCACAAATCATAGGGGGCAGAATTAGTTTTGGCGGAATCTTAAATGGGGAATTTACCACCCAAACCCTCACTACGGTGCCAACTATTATGGGTGATATTAATGTTGAGGCATTTCGGTTAAATAATATGCTGGCGGGAGATATAAACATTAACAGCCGTTACAATTCTAAAGAAGATCGTTTTGATACCAATATTTCAGTAAGTACTGATTCTTCAAAATACCCCGAATATTATGCCAGCAATGATAACAGAGGGCAGTTTTTCGACATAAACGGATATGTACTTGCACCAATCGATGGTAACTTTCCGGATGTGGATTCACTATATAGATTTAAAGCAGATTTCAAGAATATTGATTTGTGGATTTTACCGATAATTGGGCCTAAAGTATTTGCAGAGGGTTCGGGTTTGGCATATGGAGATGGTGTTATCTGGGGAAATCTGGATACATATGATTTTGAAGTTGATTTCATAGTCGGCACTGAAGATGCGGCTTATATTCGACCTCTATTTCTCGATACTTACTACTATGCTCAAGGCGAAATTCGGTTTACCCGGCACAATGGGTTTATATTTAAAGACGTTTATTTGATAGACCCGTCAGGTGGTAATGCCATACTAAGCGGATATTATGACCTTAATAATTTTGCCAACAATGATAGTATGTATATCAGCCTGGATATGGATGAATTTCAATTTTTAAATAGTTCATTTGATCCCACTGCTGCCTTCTTTGGAAAAACATATGGTTCTGGTACTGTAATAATTTCAGGAACTAACCTCGCCCCGGTTCTTCGTACTGAAATCCCCATTACCATTTCTGATTTCTCCGAAATATCCATTCCTTTGTTAGAAGAAACGCAACTTAACGAGGATAACCGTTTTATCAGATTTGTTGATTCTTTTGAGGGTGACGAAACTCAAAACGGAGAATTTTCACAAAGTCAGAGAACCCGGATTTCACAAACTTCGGGTATTGAAAATGAAGAACTAAGTTTTGCCGAACGATTTACCCTCGATTTACAATTTGTAGCTAACAATCTCATGACAGTCCGGCTTATTTTTGATCCGGTTACCGGAGATATGGTAACTGCCGAAGGCACCGGACGTATTAGAATTTTACTTGAAGATGAACAGGTATCGATGTTTGGGCGTTTTGATATTGAGGGAGGAAGGTATCAGTTTGTAAGTGGCGATATATTTACCCGCCGTTTTGATATAGAATCGGGTGGATCTATTACCTGGGAAGGGGATCCTGCTAATGCCCGCATGAACCTGAATGCAATTTACAGTGCCCGGCCTGATATAAACACACTTAGAAACACCGGGTCGAGAGATCCTGATAATATACAGCGTGTTCCGGTAGATTTGGTTCTGAATATTGGCGGAACCATTTCAAGTATCGAAAATGACTTTTTCTTTCGTTTACCCGATAACTTTGAATCGCAACAAAATTCAACTCTCAGTACTCAGTTAGCTGCCATCAATCGTGATGAAGAATTAAAACTAATTCAGGCAGCAAATTTTATGTTGATGGGAGACTTTATCCCGGTTTCATCAACCGGAGATACACAGAATAGTTTTTTTGGAGATAATTTATCAGGAAGTGCAGCCGTATTAAATCCACTGATTTCGAGTCAGGTTATTAACCCATTGTTATCAAATCAGGTGAATTCGTTATTGAACAGTGATTTGAGTAGTTTAGATGTAGATTTTAATTTAAATACCTATAATCAGGTTGATCTTGGGGTAGCACTCAGATTATATAACGACAAACTAATTCTGCGAAGAGAAGGCCAAATTACAGGACGGCAATCAAATATAGGCGATCTCGGTGCTACCTATCGAATAAACCGGACTTTTGCCGTAACCGCTTTTCATCGCCAGGACCTCTCTTTTGGAACCATTAGCAGCACTGAACAATCACAACAATCTCAGGATATAAATGGTGTGGGTGTTGAAGCAAAGCTAAGTTTTAACACATGGAATGAATTTTTTAACAGATTGTTTTCACCTTTTAGGAAATTGTTTGGAAGTGGAAATGGTAATAAAGAGCAAAATCAAGACGAATTAACAGAAAACAGACAGGGAGAAGATCCCGCATAAAGATATTTTAATGAGTAAAAAAGACAGATTAAGTAAATTTGAAGATCTGATAGTAGATTTAATAAAAAACAGCCCTGATAATAAATTGACAAGAGAGCAAATTATCAGTGTGCTCCGTTTAGAGAGTAATAATGAAATAAAAAGGCTGGATAAATCACTAAACAGGTTATCACAAAAAAATGTAATAGGCAGAAAGGATAACTTTGTTTTTCTTGGGAATTCAAAATCCCGCAAAAAGAAAAAGACAGAAAGCGATACCAGTATTGTAGAAGGTAAAATTGATATCTCGGCAAGGGGAACAGGGTATGTGATCACCGAAAAACTGGATCAGGATGTCATGGTTTCATCCCGGGACGTTGGTACAGCACTGAATGACGATATAGTCCGCGTAAGGATCACCGGTTCCAATAAAAGAAGCGGTCAGCCACAAGGCAAGATTCTTGAGATTATAGAACGCGGAAAAGATTTTTATGTGGGTACGCTCAATAAAATAAGTAAGGGTAATTACATTATCGAGGCGGATCAGAAATCATCTCATACCAACTTTTTTGTACTGCCTGAATTTGTGAACGGTGCCGAACCTGGCGACAAGGTTATATTTGAATTGGTAAACTGGATTCATCCAAAAGCATTACCAGAGGCACGTATTACATCGGTATTAGGTAAATCAGGCTCTAATGATGCCAACGTTTTATCCATATTAGCAGAAAATGATATGGTGGCTGAATTTCCAAAAGAAGTGGAAAATTACGCCCATCAAATTCCACTGGAAATTCCCGAAGAGGAGTGTAACCGTCGTCGCGATATGCGCGACGAAATGGTATTTACTATAGATCCGGAAGACGCCAAAGATTTTGACGATGCACTTAGTATCGAAAAACTGAAAAATGGCAATTTTTACCTGGGAGTGCATATTGCCGATGTTACCCATTATCTCACCCCAAAATCTATATTGGACGAAGAAGCCCACAAACGAGGAACCAGTGTGTATTTGGTTGACAGGGTAATCCCTATGCTTCCAGAGGTTTTAAGTAATGGTGTGTGCAGCTTGCGCCCTAATGAGGATAAACTGACCTATAGCTGCTTTATGGAAATTGCCCCAAATGGCAAATTAGTGGATTACTCCATTGAAGAAACGGTAATTCATTCCAAACAAAGGTTTACTTATGAAGAAGCCCAGGAAATTGTTGACGGCAAAAATCACAAGCTTAGCAAAGAAATAAATATTGCTGCTGAACTTGCAAATATCCTGCTTGAAAAACGTTTTAAAGAAGGAGCTATAGATTTTGATACTCCAGAGCCAAAATTTGTACTTGATGATAATGGTAAACCACTTAAAGTTATTCTTAAAAAAAGGATTTTTGCCCATCGCCTGATTGAAGAATGTATGTTAATGGCAAATAAAACTGTTGCGGGTCATGTAGAAAGTTTGCGAAAACAATCAGGTAAAAAACGCTCCAAAGACTTGTTTCCTTTTTTCTACAGAGTACATGAAAAACCAGATCAGGAAAAACTCGCAGGTATTGCCGAACAGGTGAAGCCAATTGGAATCGATTTTAAAGTGGGTAATGATATTTCTCCCAAGAAAATTAATAACCTGCTTAAAAAAGTTGAAAATACAAGCCTGGAATATATCATCAACGGATTAATGTTACGTGCTATGGCGAAAGCAGAATACTCTCCGGATAATGTAGGACACTTCGGTTTGGGATTTGGGCACTATGCACACTTTACCAGCCCCATTCGCCGTTACCCCGATGTAATTGTTCACCGGCTTTTAAAAGGATATAACTCCGGAGCCCGGGTTTATACACACGATCAACTAAAGAAAGATGGTGAGCATTGCAGTGAACGCGAACGAGTAGCTGTTGATGCCGAACGAGATTCAGTGAAACTGAAACAGGTTGAGTTTTTAAGTTCTAAAACCGGCGAAACTTTTGATGGAATTATTAGCGGCGTGATTGAACGCGGAATTTTTGTTACACTCAAAGACATTTATTGTGAGGGAATGATTAGAATGAGTGACCTTAAAAGTGATTATTTTGTTTATAATGAAAAGCGACACGCCTTAGTAGGCCGTAAAAGTGGAAAACAATACCAACTCGGAGATGAAATTCGTGTTCGTGTTAAAAGTGTTGATACACAAAAAAGACAAATTGATTTTGGTTTAGCCAGGTAACTTCAGCCTCCTGTTTTATGAAAATTAATATAATATCCGTTGTTACACTTACTATAGTCTTATTAGCCTCAGCTTCTGTAGAAGTTGCAGCCCAATACTATCCCTTTGGTAAAAACAGGGTTCAATATGAGGACTTTGAGTGGCGATATATACAATCAAAACATTTTGATGTGTATTATTATGGAGAGAAAAATTATGCCTTAGCTGAATTCGCTGCAAAAGGTATTGAATCGGCCTATAAACAACTTTCGGAAGATTTTAAGCATGAGATATCAAATCGTATATCTCTTATTATTTATGATTCACATAACGACTTTTCACAAACCAATGTCGTAAATCTGCCTACCAATGCCGAAGGTATCGGCGGGGTTACAGATAAGATGAAAAACCGGATGACGGTTCCTTTTACGGGAGATTATGCCGATTTCAGGCGCACATTACACCATGAATTGGTTCATGCGGTTTTCAATGACATGTTTTATGGCGGAACTATTAATTCCATAATTCGAAATAATATTCAGCTTCAGTTTCCTCTTTGGTTTGAAGAAGGGCTTGCAGAATACACTGCTTTGGGTTGGGATACCAACACTGATATGTATATTCGTGATGCTGTGATCAATAATTACTTGCCACCCATTCCTTATTTAAGAGGATACTATGCTTACCGGGGCGGGCAATCACTCTGGAATTTTATTGCTGAAGAATACGGAAGGCAGAAAATTGCTGAAATTCTACAGCGTATTAAAACTTTACGAAGTGTGGAAGCCGGAATTCAGCAATCCATTGGTTTAAATATTGAAGAACTGTCCAAAGTTTGGGAAGATGCCCTGCAGGAAAGATATTATCCGGAAGTTGCTCAACGTGAACGTGCGGATATGATTGCAACCCAACTGACAAAAAGAGGAGATTTTGGCACCTATAATACAAGTCCTGCAATTTCACCGCAGGGAGATAAAGTTGCTTTCATTACTAACAAACGTGGTTATTTTGATGTGATTGTAATAAGTGCCATCGACGGTAAAAAACTCAAGACAGTGATAAGGGGAGAGGATAATCCTGAATTTGAGGAACTGAATATACTTAATCCAAATATTTCCTGGTCGCCTGATGGAACTAAAATTGCTATGTCTACCAAATCGAAGGGGAGGGATGATATAGCAATCATAAATTATAATACAGGGAAAATTGAAAAAATTAAGTTTCCCGGCCTGGATGCCATTGGCTCGATTGCCTGGTCGCCCGATGGTAAGAAAATTGCTTTTGACGGAAATATTGGTCCATACCAGGATATATTTGTATATCACATTGAAACCCAAAAACTGACAAATATTACAGGTGATTTCTTCTCTGACCGCCAGCCTGCCTGGAGTAACGATTCAGAGTATGTGTACTTTGTTTCTGACCGGGGTGATAAAGTTGAATTGCATAATTTTACTTTAAAATATGATTTACTAAGTGACGAAAATTTATATCAAACCGATATCTTTAGAGTAGGGATAAATGCTAAAAAAGCAACCAGGCTTACTAATACCCCCATTTGGAGTGAAACAAACCCTCAAACAACAAAAGACGGCCGCCTGATATATATTTCTGATGAAAATGGAATTCAGAATATCTACCAGTTTAATTTAGATACGCGAACTTCAGTCCCGCTTACAAATTTACAAACCGGAGCTTCTCAAATTTCAATAAGCAGTGATGGATCGCGACTGGCTTTTAACTCAATTAATGAAGGGTATTTGGATATTTTTCTGCTTCGGTCCGTTTTCAATAGAAAAAAGGATGAAAGTTTATCCAAAAATTATTGGGCGCAGCGCAGAAGTTCTGAAGAGCTGTCGAAGCGGGTACCGGCTACTAAATATGCCCGTGAAATGTTTACAGATGGACTTAGCCTAAGTGATAGGAATTTGAAGGAATTACAGGTTGATATTGATGATGAAGCCGGCCAAAAAATTGATTCGGTTGAAACAGCAGATCAGGAACCAATTGAGGAAGAGGAACAGGCTGCTGAAATTGATTTCCGAAATTACGTTTTCAATACAGAGGTAATTGAAGATACTACCCTTGAGCTGGAAGATATTATCAGTTTTAACCCCGAGAATAATATTACGGATGATGGGCGATTTCAGCCGAAAAGCTACCGACTTAAATTCTCCACTGATATTGCCTATAATCCCACTTTTGTAGCTTCAACGTACGGATCTTATGCGCTTACACAGTTCATAATTAGTGATCTGCTTGGTGATCATCAAATAGCTCTGGGTACTAATTTTGTGTCTGATTTGCGAAACAGTGATTATACTCTGCAATATGGATACCTAAAAAATCGTACTAATTGGTTCTTCTCTTATTTCCATACTTCCCGAAAATATCAAACCATATTCGGAGACTTGATTCGCTTCCGCACTTTTGGTGGAGGTATAAATGTTCAATATCCCATTGATAAATTTAAACGGTTCGATTTCAGTTTTTCAGCATTAGGCATCACAAGAGATTATAATTCCATAAGCACCTATTTCTCATCAAGTGCTAATAATCCCTCTGATAATAGGAAAAGCGTATTTTTATATCCTGAACTTATTTTTACAAACGACAGAACGCTGCCAGGCTTTCTGACACCTCAGGGCGGCCGCCGATATTCCGTTGGCTTATCAGGAAGTCCCGGTGCGGGAAATAACGCCCCGCTATTTGCATCCATATTGGGTGATTTCAGGCAATATGTTAATCTTGGTGCTAATAATTATAGTCTGGCTTTCAGGGGTTCTGGTGCGGCTTCTGTTGGACGTGATAAACAAACTTATTTTATGGGAGGGCGTTTGGGCTGGATTAACCAACAGTTCAGTGATAACGGACTTTCTTTCGATCGACTGACAGACAGCTTTTTTACGGTTCCCGCACTTCCGGTCCGTGGTTATGCCTATAATAGCATATATGGTAGTAATTTCTCATTGATCAATAGCGAATTTAGGTTCCCGCTTTTTGCAGCTGTAGTGCCGGGAGCACTTCCCATATTGCCATTCTATAATATCACCGGTGCTGCCTTTTTAGATATTGGTACTGCCTGGGGGCAGGAAATAGACTATAGTTTTACAAGTAATGGGCGTATGTATGAGATCGTTGATGCGAATGGTAATTCAATAAATAATGAAAAAGATCTCGATTTCCGTATTGCCCAACAAAAAGAAACGATTTTTGTGAAAGAGAAAGGCATTGAAAATCCCGAAACTCAGCAATTAAACCAGCCCGTCAGTTATCTGGAGGGAGATTTATTGATAGGTGCGGGATTTGGATTTCGAACAATTGTCTTCGGTTTACCTTTCAGATATGATATAGGCTGGCCATATGGACGAGATGGATTCGGCAATTCAGCTATCCATTATTTCTCAATCGGAATAGATTTTTAGATTATTTATTGGTGCTAAAAACTTGCACTTGCAGCAGGCGTTGATAACGGTATTCCGGGTCCTGGAAATAAACAAAACTTACATATTCCTGGTTTTGCCTTGTGATCGTATCGCTTAGAAGCAGGTCATCAATCTCGTTAGTACCATCTTTCAGGGCATATTTGTAGGTATAAGAGCCTTGTTTAATGAGTGAGATTGTTTCCCAATATCCCGAATCTCTATTGTATTTCAATTTGTGATTTTCTGAAAGTAACCACTGATTAAAATCACCCACTAAATAAACACCCCGATCCTTCGAGAATTGTCCGCCATCCTCGAACCGAAACCGCACGTTTGCATAACGGGCATCTGTGGATGTACTCGGATTTCCAAAGGTAGAATTCCAGCCGGTAATGGGATCAGAAGTGAAATTCAATACATCTTCACGGAGTATAACTAAGGGCGGGTTCAGGTCTGGCCGCCAATCTATGATTTGGCTTCCATATACAGAGAAAGAATCCAAATTCAATCCTATAAAATCAAAGTTAGCGGGAAAAGCATTTTCTCTTGATAAATGGAATTGAGTGTAATCCTCTTCGTTAAAATCATAATTTTTCGATTGTTTAATGTCACCCCAAAAGCGGTTTTGAGCAAAATAGAAGGAGAGATCAAATTCAGGGAAATCAATGAAATCAGGATACTCAAATTCACTAAAAGGCTGGTCGATTGCCCCATAACGAGGGCCGGCATTGTAAACAGTTTCAACCCAAGAGTTAATTTCACCTTCATCTTCAGTAACAAAAAATGGAAGTGAAAACAGCCGGATACCGGATGAGAAATCTGAAACATGCAGCATATAATTTCCGCTACTTTTAAACTGTAATTGCTTACTCGGAAACTCAGTTTTATAGTGATGGTAAACAGGTTCTGATAATTTATTCCTTACTCCATCTCCCACAATGATCTCATTCATACCACCTAAATACCAATCTTCCGGAATATTACTATTGTTCCATTCCTGGTCATGATGGGTAAATGTAATTTTGAATTGGCCGTTAAGGGATGATAGTTCATCGAAAGCGAGAACAAGCTTTTGACTGGAATTAAGTGAAATTATTGGCGGACTAAGAACATTCCCTTGCCTGTATAGTTGTACACTTTTAATTGATGAGGGAGCAGGAAGCTGACCGGGTACCAAATATCGGCTTATATATTTTTGATTGGAATTAGTATTGTTGTTTTGGTTTACTAAACCTGCTGAACAACCAGAAATAAGTATTGATATACCAAAAAGCACTACATATTTAAACTGAGAAAATACCTTGAAATACAAAATGAGCCGGTCCGGTTAAAATTAATTGATGATATGTTTTGGTTTTAGCTTCAAAATCAAAAGTGGCATTCAGCGTACCGCCTTTAACGTGAACATTACAGGAAGTATGCCTTTCGCCTTTACCCTGATGATAATGAGCAGATATAGCAGAGGCTAATGCCCCGGTGCCACAGGCTAATGTTAGATTTTCAACCCCGCGTTCATAGGTTTGAAGATAAATGGAATCAGGTTTATCATAAGAAACAAAATTCACGTTCGTTCCCGGCGGATTCACACTTTCATGATATCGTAATTTTCGCCCAATCTGTACCAGTTTATCTTCATTATCAAGCTCCTCTTCCGGAAGAAAAGTGATAAGATGCTCAGTGGCTGCGTTTGCTTTAATCAGGTCAATTCCATCTAAATTCAATTTACTGGGTGTTACCTGAACGGGGAAATGAACACTCACACTATGATCTTTATGAACTTCGGCTTCGTACACATTATTGTGGACATTGAATGTTTGGGTAGCTCCAAATCCATATTTGTAAGCGAACAATGAGAGGCACCTGGCGCCATTTCCGCACATTCCGGCATCACTGCCATCGGCATTTCGATAGATCATGGTATAATCAACTTCAGGCTTTTGTGCGGGTTCAAGAATCAGCATTCCATCACCGCCAATACCAAATCTACGATCACACAATTTTGGGGTGATCTCAATAATTTGTTCTAAAGAAAATTTATAAATGCGGTTATCGATGACAATAAAATCATTACCGGCACCTTCCATTTTATAAAATTTAATTTCCTTCATCATTCTACAAATGCTGGTATATGTTTCCAGTTTTCATCTTCGGATATAATAGGATCCAGGCCGCGCATTAGCGTTGAAAAACGCAGTGCAAGTACAATAAAAATTAATTTTGGATTTACATTTTGGCGCAAAGCCGGCCGGAATTCATCTAAATGCCTGATCATTTCATCAAGCCGGGCATCGCCTAATGATTTTACAAATTTCTCAATAGATTCTAACTGATCGATATTGGTAACAAATTTTTTATTCCCTGTTTCCCGAAATACCATTAAATCCCGGATATACATTTCAATAAGGTTTGTAATTGAAATTAAACCTTCAATATTTTGTGAACTTTGCCAATCCTGAACCAACTTCGAAAGGCCAAAAGCATCCTGGCTAAAAGACATTCTTAAATAATGCACCACTGAATCGCGGTTCTCTTTTAATTTTGAAATATCGAAAAAGCGGGTCATGGCATAATTACCATTTGAAACTCGTGACAAATACGCAGCATCATCCTCTTTCAATCCATCAATTTCAATTAATCCTTGTTTTACTTCAGCGTCTTTCAGGGTGCCAAGCGGAATATGCTGGCATCGGGAAGTTATGGTAGGGAGGAGGCTTTCATAACTCTCTGTGGTCAGGATAAACATGAGCCGGTCGGAGGGTTCCTCCAATAATTTTAAAAATGCATTAGCCGTTTCCTTCCGCATTGTCTCGACCTGGGTGAGAATAATTATTACCCGGTTTCCTTCATTTGGCTTTAGTTTGGCCACAGGACGTATATCATCTCTGAAATAATCAATAGGATAAAATGCCTGCCTGTTTTTGGAGGAGTCATCATCGAGCGAGGGACGCTGTGGAAAGCCAATAATTTCATATGGATCTTTTGTTAGCAATTCCAGCCGTTCACGCAGTTCTTCAATTTTGACGGTAGTGGGTTTTGGAATGAATACATGAATATCAGGATGGCTAAACCAGGAAGATTTTTTTGAAGATTTAAATTCCCCCAGATCACTTAAATGCTCAACGCCATTAATTGCCTCTGCCAATGCTAATGCAAAAGCTGTTTTCCCCACTCCGGATGGCCCGGAAAATAAATAGGCATGGCTGATCCGGTTGGAAGAAAGCATGCGCTCAACCTGCTCTTTAGCACGGTTCTGACCAATAATTCTTCTGTTTCCAAATTTTATATCCATGAAATATTTATTCCTCCCAGATGTAATCAAACAATAAAATACCTGCCGTTATGGTAACACCCGCAAAGCCAATTAAAGCAGCAACGTTATTCATTGAGCTTCCGTTGCCGCTTACAAAAGCCGTTTTACTAATATCTGCCAGTAACAAAACAAGAGGCATAAATAATGGAATGCTTAACACCGAAAAAATAGCTCCTTTGCGGTCGGCTTGTGAAACCACGGCTGCAGTCATTGTGGCTACTCCGGAAAGACCAGCCGTACCCACAAAAAGCATGATTAAAAAAGCCGGCCACGATTGTATGGTCAAATTCATTAAAAAAATATATCCCGCAAAAGTTACAGCATTAATAAACAGGGTAAATAAATAATTATATAAAAGTTTTCCGGAATAAACGGTGGTTCCCTCGGCATAAATGCGAAGCAGGTCGAAGGTCTTTTTATCGGTTTCGGCAATAAAACTTCGACTGAGGGCAGACAGGGCAGCAAAAAGAATAATAATCCATACCAATCCTGATTTTGGCCCCGGTTCCAACTGATCGGCGCGAAGGGTAAAAAGCACCAATAGCATAGCCGCTGCAACAAATGCCAATACCATATTGAACGCGAAACGGGTACGCAGTTCAATCTGCAGGTCTTTCTTTAATATGGTGATGGTGCTTCGGATCCAATGCATAACCAAGTTTAAGGAATTTGACAGGTTATTGCAGTTTTTATATGGACTGAATTGAAGCTAATCTGCAATATTGATATAAATTTGCAGATACTTTAATGATGATACAATTAGCCGTAAACATTATAGTTATTATGACTCAGATATTTAACTGAAAATCATTTTTTAAATTCAATACAATTAATCTTTGATTGATTGACCTTTCGGTGCCTATATTCGAACGCTATAAACCACATCATTGATTAGTCATAATTATTCTGCATGAATTTATTCTCGTTGTTAGATCAAAACACAGTGCTACCCAATTTTGTAGTGGGTTCAAAAAATGAACTCATAAATGCATTGGTGGATGCTCTGGAAAATAAACTTGATACCGAAGAACAGCTCGAAGATATTCGCAAGGCTGTTTTTGAACGGGAGAAAATTATGTCTACAGGGGTTGGCAAAGGGCTTGCAATACCTCACGCTAAAACAAAGGCTGTTCACCAAAACTATGCTGCATTCGCTTTGCTTGAAAAATCTCTGGATTTTGATTCCATTGATGATGAACCGGTTCGTTTAGTATTCTTACTCGTAGGGCCGGAATCCAACAACAGCCAGCATATTAAATTATTAAGCCGCATTTCCCGGTTGATGAACAGTGGTTCGTTTCGGGAAAAAATTCTGAGTTGTACTAATACCGATGAAATATTAGATGCATTTCAGGATGAAGAAGAAAAATATTTTGTAAGCTAGATGAAGCTCACAATCCGCATTTCAATTATTATTCTGCTCATATTCAGTGCGGAACCTTTATATGCCCAAAATCTTCAATCTATCATCAATAATGCCCCGAATCAAGAGGCTTTTTGGTCGGTAACGGTTAGGGATGAACATGGAGCAATTCTCGAAAGCCTGAATCCGGATAAAGTTATCATCCCTGCATCAAATCAAAAACTTTTGACGACGGCTGCCATTTTGGATTACTTTGGGGCAGGCTTTCAATATAAAACGGCAATTTATGGGGAAGGAAAATTAGAGGGAAATACATGGATTGGAGATTTGGTGATTAAGGGTAGTGGTGATCCATCCATAAGCGGTGATTTGTATGACGATGACCGGTACTTTGTTTTTAGGCAATTCCTGAAGCAGCTACAGGAAAAAGGAATTCAAAAAATTCAGGGGGACTTGATTGCAGATGTTAGTCTTTTCGATGCACAATATTATCCTAAAGGCTGGGATTGGTACGATTTCTCCTTTTACTATGGAGTTCAGATCAGTCCGCTTTCCTTCAATAATAATGCCGTGGATCTGGAAGTTTTTGCAGAAGGCGAGATTGGAGATACACCACGCATTTCCTGGTTTCCGGATAGCACCGATTACGTGGAATTTGTAAACCAGCAGGTAATAACTCATCCAGGCATCGAATATGATGAATATTATCGCAGGGGATTGGGGGATAACCAAATTGTGTTAGGAAGTACGCTTCCTCAAAATTATTATGAGGATGAATCACTATCGATCAATGATCCCCCGTTATTTTTCCTGGATTCCTTTAAAAAATATTTAATCCAACAAGGTGTACAAGTCGATGGTTTATTTCAAATCACGATGGAAACCAAAAATGTAGATTCGCTCGAAGCGCTGGCTATTCATTATTCCAAACCTATGGCTGAACTCATTGAATGGACCAATAAAGAGAGCGATAATTTTTATACCGAAATGATGATCAAAAAGCTATCGGCAGCTACAGGTGATAAACCCGGATCATTTGAACATGGCATTGAGCAAGTCCGAAGCTTTTTTGCAAACATGGGCATAGACACCACTTATGTGCAAATGAATGATGGTTCGGGAATGGCAGGCGGTAATTTCAACAAGACAAAAATTATTTCGGAAGTATTACAGAAAATGATGAATCACCGGGATTATGAAGCCTATTTTAATAGTATGTCGGTGGCTGGAATTGACGGAACCCTGTCTCACAGAATGAAAGGAACTCCACTTTATAATAATTTCAATGGAAAATCGGGTTTTGTAACAGGAGTAAGAACACTAAGTGGTTATTTTGAAGCAATATCGGGCCGAAAACTAATTGTAAGTTTAGCGGCCAATAATTATATCTCAGAAAAGGTAAGGCCTATTGATGCTGTTCACGAAGAGATTGTGATGTATTTGTATGAAAAGTATTGATACAGGTGTATTTTAGATTGTTGATATTTGAATACGAAATGGGCAGGCATCACTTCCCAATAAGAAATTCCAAAAAACAATGTCTCAATTGAAGGCACATATTCTGGTAACCGACGATGAAAAGGCGATTCGGAATACGCTTCAGGAAATACTTGAGTTCGAAAGCTTTCGGGTTTCAACGGTAGAAAGCGGCAAGGCTGCTCTCGATTTTGTTTCGAAGAATAATATAGACCTGATGTTTTTGGATATAAAGATGCAGGGTATGGACGGACTCGAAACCCTGAAGAAGCTTAGGGAGCAAGGCCATGAATTCCCTGTTATCATGATTTCGGGACACGGAACTATTGGAATTGCCGTAGAGGCAACTAAAATGGGGGCGTATGATTTCCTTGAAAAACCACCTGATCTAAACCGTCTGCTGATCTGTGTTAAAAATGCTCTTTCTCAAAATAATTTGGAAAGAGAATACAAACAGATCAAAAAGAAACTCCCCAAAATTCCTGAGATCATTGGCGAAAGCGAGGCTATTAAAAAGATAAAATCACTGATTGAAAAAGTAGCGCCAACTCAGTCCCGTGTACTTATTACCGGGGAAAATGGGACGGGTAAGGAGTTAGTAGCAAAATGGATTCATGAAAAAAGTACGCGAAGTTTAGGTCCTTTTATTGAAGTGAATTGTGCGGCTATTCCATCAGATTTACTGGAAAGTGAACTTTTTGGCCATGAAAAGGGAGCCTTTACGGGTGCATCCGAACAACGAATAGGAAAGTTTGAACAAGCTGACGGCGGCACCTTATTTTTAGATGAAATTGGGGATATGAGCCTTGAAGCACAAGCCAAAGTGTTGCGTGCACTACAGGAAAGTAAGATTACACGAATCGGCGGCAATGAAACTATTTCAATTGATGTAAGGATAATGGCTGCTACAAATAAGAATCTGGAAGATGAAATTAAAGATGGTAATTTCAGGGAAGATCTATATCATCGTATAGGTGTAATTCCGATAAATGTGCCGCCGCTTCGGGAACGGAAAAAAGATATTCCCGCTATAGCAACAACCTGTTTGAGAAATCTTCAGGAAAGAGATATCAGTTTTTCATCCGTTACATTTACTGAAGATGGACTTAAAACTCTTGGTGAAAAGGAATGGAGCGGTAATGTGAGGGAGTTGCAAAATGCAGTAGAGCGATTGGGAATATTAGCATCCGATGATAAAATTGATAAAAAAACGGTAGATGAAGTGCTAAAAACCCGTGATTTGAACATGGACGATTTAACAAAATTGGCGAATGAGACGGATAACTTCCAGAATTTTAAGGAAAACGCAGAACGATTATTTCTGGTAAAGCAACTCGAAAAAAATGATTGGAATATATCTCAAACTGCAGAGACGGTAGGGATTCAGCGCAGCCACATATACAATAAAATGAAAAAATATAACATAGAGCGATAGCATGAGTGCAGAAATTATAGATGGGAAAAAAGTAGCAGAATTAGTGCGAAGTCGTATTCGTGAAGATGTAGAAGACTGGACCTCCAAAGGAAACCGGACTCCATTTTTGAAAGTTATATTGATTGGTGATGATCCGGCCTCAAAAGTTTATACCGGAGCCAAAACCCGTGCTTGTGAAGATGTTGGAATTGAAACCCATACGGAGATTTTGCAGGATACGATCTCAGCAAAGGAACTAAAATCTATTATTCGTAAATACAATGTGGATGAGGCAGTAGATGGAATTTTGGTTCAGTTGCCGCTCCCTTCTCATTTGTCATCGCATGATGTTATCGAAAGTATTGACCACCGTAAGGATGTAGATGGATTTCACCCCATGAATGTGGGACGGTTAACGGTAGATCAACCCTGCTTCAAAAGTTGCACTCCGGCCGGAATCATGGAACTTTTCAAACACTACAGTATTCCGGTGAAAGCTAAACATGCAGTGGTTGTAGGGGCAAGTAATATTGTGGGTTCACCAATGGCCATCATGTTGTCACGAGAAAATGCTTCCGGTAAAGCAACCACAACTATTTGCCACAAATACACTAAAGATCTTACCCAACACACCATTTCAGCTGATATCATCATTGCTGCTGCAGGGCAACCACATCTCATAAAGGCTGAAATGATAAAAGAAGGAGCTGTTGTGATTGATGTTGGTATAAATCGTGTCGCAGACGAAACGACCAAAAAAGGTTATAAACTTGTTGGAGATGTTGACTTTGAATCCGTTCAGAAAAAAGCCAGTTGGATCACACCTGTCCCAGGCGGGGTAGGGCCCATGACTGTAGCTATGCTGATGAAGAATACCTTGCTCGCAGCCAAAAAGAGTATTTATCCGGAATAGGGATTATTCACTAATAATGCTAATGCCAAATTCTTGTGCAGTATCATTAAAAATCGAATCAAAACTTAATACAGATAACCCCTCTTCATAAGTAATGCCAAGATGCAGGGCATCTAAACTTCTAAGTGAGTTTTGAGTTGATTTGATAATATGAGTTGCAGCCTTAAAATGCTTTTTTTCAAACGGAGTAATTAAAAAAAGTCCTTGGTTTAAATGTGATTCAAATACACGAAATACCTTTTCGATTTCTGAATTTGTTGTATGCCCGATTCTGGCTTTTTTCCTTGCTGTAGAGTAGAATTCAATTTTAGAAAGTTCACTTATTTGGAACAGGCCATACCTTTCAAACAAATCTTGTGTCATAGCACTAAAGTTTTCTTTGAAATAGAATGGAATAATTGCGCTGGTATCGATATAAATCCTTTGATCAGCCAAAACGTTCTTCATTTCTCATTTCTAGCAGCGCATCCAATACAGAGCCTTCAACCTTTAAATTATCCCGAAACTCTTCCATGTCAGGAAATTGAGGTTTTTTGACCTCTTCATAATTCACCAGCTTTGCGATAGGTTTATTATGCTTGGTGATTATGACTTCCTCACCGCGTTCGGCTTCAGTTAAATATTTTGCCAGATGCTCTCTTACTTGATTTACAGGTACTTTTTTCATGACTTTAGATAAATTATGTACATAAATAAATGTACATAACTTGATTTTCTATTCCTAATGTTCCTTCAAATATGAAATAGCCCCGATTATTCCTCACTATTGAATAATAAAAAATATTTTATGGGGTGACACTATGATGTCACTTACTGTCATTATCATTGGGTAAATCATTTAACAAAACTCAACTATTATGACATCCAACGCATTATCAATCACTCCACAACAAAATAAAAATTCTAAATTTTTTGCACTTCCACTTTTAAAACGCATCCAAAAAGAAAGCAGGGAAGAATATTCCGAAATGCAGCAGGCTTTCGATTTATTAGGCTGGGGAAATTTACCCGATGAGCTAAAGATCGAAATAAATGAAGATATAAAATTTATGGTGGAAGAACTTAAAGGCCGGTTTTCTTCGTGCGATCCTTTTGTAACACGCCGCCGGGAATCTATTCACTACTGGGTAAGCTGTTTTCAGGATGGAATTTGTAGTTTGGAAGCCGCTATCAAAGTACTAAAAGTAAAACCGCTTTAAGAATTTCTTTCTTCGCTTTTAGTTGAATCCGGATTCACTTCAGGCTGATATATTTCTCGTTCTTCAATTTCAATGGAGCTGGAATTGGTGCCAAATAATTTGATTTTGTCAGAAATCAAGGTGGATAGTTTTGCCAACTGTGCCTTTTGCCTTTGATAGTAGCCTTTTAGAAAAAGTCGAGACATAGCGAAACCACTCAATCCGAAAAATGGAGCAATTAAGAGAGCCATTTGCTTGGTACTTGTCTCTTTTATAGCTACCAATGCGATGACAAAAGCAAGAAAGAAGCTCAGGAATCCGGTAAGCATTTTAAAAGGACCCCAGGAAGAAACCATTTGTATTTTGGTTTGTCCATTTTTTGGGGTGAAGGAGAAGTGTTTATACCCAATCTCACTTTCCCGCTGCTCCCATTCGTAAGTTTTTCCGGTTTTGTTGATTTTTCCAATACCGCCGGTGATTTTGCGAATTTCCAACACAATATCTTCCCACTGTTCCTCAGAAAATTCGCCTTTAACAACAGAAACATCCTGAATTCGCGAGGTTCCTTTTATTAAGCTGTAAGATTGTTCATCGAGATCAGGCTCATCCATTGAATTTAAAGCTTCAATCATTGCTTCTTTACTTATACCAACTTCTTCTGCAACATGGATCAGATCCTCTTCCGTTAATCCTTCCTGATCATCATACAGATTTTTACTAGTCTGAATTTCCGAAGCTTTAGTTAAAATCTTACTGATCTCTTTTCTGGAATAAATTTTTGAGTCGGGCATGATATTTTTTTTGGATGTCCTACGGCGGTTCAACAAAAAATGTTATTCAATGCAGAACTTCCAAAGAGATATACTTATCTTTGAAAAACTGCAAGTCAAATTTTTTTATTAATGCACAAAATGAACAACTCCTCCCCCTTTGAACGCATTACCCGCCAAGGTCTTACCTATGATGATGTACTCCTGGTTCCTAATTATTCTGAAGTGTTACCCCGGGATGTTGATACATCCGTTCAGCTAACTCCGACTCTCAAACTTAATGTTCCGATACTAAGTGCGGCCATGGATACGGTATCTGAGTACCGGCTGGCTATAGCTTTAGCCCGTGAAGGCGGTATTGCCATGCTTCACAAAAACATGAGTATTGAAGATCAGGCAGAGCATGTACGGTTGGTGAAAAGAAGTGAAAGCGGGATGATAGTGGATCCGGTAACACTAAAAGAAGGAGCCACCGTACGGGAAGCCCGGGCACTGATGAAAAAACAGAAAATTGGAGGGATTCCCATTGTTGATGATAACGGAATTTTAGTAGGAATTGTTACCAACCGGGACCTGCGTTTTGAATCTGAGATGAATAAGAAACTCGGCGAAATCATGACGCATGAAAAGCTTTATACGGCTAAAGAAGGCACGAATTTAAAACAAGCCGAGCAAATCCTTCAGCATTATAAAGTAGAAAAGCTTCCCATTGTAGATAATAATAACAAACTGGTTGGGCTTATTACCTTCAAAGACATTGAAAAGAAAATGAATTTCCCGAATGCATGTAAGGATGAAATGGGAAGATTGAGAGTGGGTGCAGCTGTTGGAGTAACTCCTGATACCATGAAACGGGTTGAAGCTTTAGTAGCCGCTAGTGTTGATGCCATTACGGTAGATACTGCACATGGCCATTCAAAAGGTGTACTCGATACGATTAAAAAAATTAAAGAAGCCTATCCCGATTTAAATGTAATTGGCGGAAATATCGCCACTAAAGCAGGTGCTGAAGCTCTATATGAAGTTGGCGCTGATGTAGTGAAAGTTGGTGTTGGACCCGGATCTATTTGCACCACTAGGGTGGTAACCGGTGTTGGCGTACCACAATTAAGTGCAGTTATGGAAATTGCGGAATTCACACGCAAAAAAGGTGTGGGCCTTATTGCTGATGGTGGAATTAAACAAACCGGCGATATACCCAAAGCAATAGCCGGCGGTGCCGATGCGGTAATGATGGGATCCATGTTTGCCGGTGTGGATGAAAGCCCGGGTGAGACCATTATCTATGAATCACGTAAATATAAATCCTACCGGGGGATGGGAAGTATTGGAGCAATGAATAAAGGCTCAAAAGACCGGTATTTTCAGGATGTGGAAGATGATATCAATAAGCTTGTACCCGAGGGTATTGAGGGCCGCGTGCCGTATAAGGGTTATTTAAGTGAAGTTGTTCACCAAATGTCTGGCGGACTCCGGGCCGCAATGGGATATGCCGGTGCAACCACAATTTTGGAAATGAAAAATGCTGAATTTGTGCAAATATCAGCAGCGTCATATAAGGAAAGCCATCCGCACTCCGTACAAATTACTAAGGAAGCTCCGAACTATTCGGTTTCCTGATCGGTATATTCCGGTATGAAAAACGTTCTTTTTATTGTCTATTATTTTCCCCCGATGGGTGGCAGCGGAGTACAACGCCCACTTAAATTCATAAAATATTTGAGAGATTTTGGGTGGAATCCCATTGTGTTATGCCCCGAACCGGGGATGTATCCCTACTTTGATGATAGTCTGCAAGCAGAAGTGGATAAAATTTCGCCGGAAATTATCCGTATAAGCCCCAATACACTTTTTCACCTGGGGGGCAGCTCAAGATCAACCCAAAGAGAGAAAAAAATACCGGATTCGGCCGCTAAGGTCGTTCGAAGGTTGTTAAGGCTCTTCATGTATCCTGACAATAAAAAAGGATGGATTGCACCAGCTGTAGAAAAGGGGCTCAAAATCATTAAAAACAGAAATATTGAACTTATTTTTAGTACAGCGCCACCATTCAGTAATCATATTATTGGTAAAAAGCTAAGTGAGGAAACCGGAAAACCGCTAATTTTGGATTATAGAGATGCCTGGCTGAATAATCATTTCATGGATGGCATGTTTGGCTGGCAAAAACAAAAAATGCGTAAACTGGAATCGGGTTGTCTGCAAAAAGCAGACCTGGTGACTGGCCTGGATGAATTCATGCTCGGGGAGATGAAGGATGAATATGGAGAGTTAATCAAAAATATGGAAGTTTTGACCCATGGGTATGATCCGGAAGACTTTGATGGAGTCTCAAATTCTACATTAGATTATAAAAAAGGAAAGCTCAACTTTTTATATAGTGGCTTATTTTATGAAAGCAATCAGCCGGATATTTTTTTAAAGGCGGTGAAAAAAGCAGAGTCAAAAGGATTGCTCAGTACCGGGGATATACATTTGCATTTTCAGGGTGGAATTGATGAGAGAATTCATCAATTGATTCGAAGTTTACACCTAGATCATTTAGTTACCAATTATGGATATGTGAATCACAAGACGGCAGTGGCAAATTTAAAACAGGCCGATGTTTTATGGATGATTTCAAATTTTGATGAATCTCATAAGCAAGTAAAATCTGGTAAGCTTTTTGAGTATTTTGGGTCCGGAAAACCTGTTATTGGGATAGTTAATGAGGGAAAAGAAGCTGAATTACTAAGAAATTATGGAGCCGGATTTGTAGCAGATATTAATTCTGAAGATCAAATAGCTGAGCAAATAGGTACGGTGTTCACCAAATGGAAATCAGGTATTGAGATGCATGGAAATGCAGAATTCATCCATAAATTTAACCGCAAAATCATCACAAAACAGCTGGCGGAAATATTTGACAAAATTTCAGCTAATTAGTTTGATTGTATTGTTTAAATTGGAAGACAATGATCGATTTATTAAAAAAATTATTTGAGCAACGTCAGAAAAAAATCACCGTAATTCTACTCGATGATTCAAAACCTGATGAAGATAATTCCTATAGTGTCTATCCGAATGGTTTTTTTTGGATGATTATGGGAATATCGACAGGTTTTGCAATTATCGTTGCGTTATTTTTTATGCTAACCCCGCTTGGCAGTTTACTTTATAGTACGGGTGATGCTGAGATAAGAGAACAGATCATTGAGGTCACAGATAAAGCCATTTCACTTGAAGATTCACTTCGCCAACGCGATCTACAGCTTCGGGAGATGAAGAATATCATTCGCCTGAGTATTGATACCACCCTAACCCTAGATCAGAGATTTGATAATATCTTTTCTCAAACCGATCCGTTTCAAAATTCAGAATATCTATCATTTGAACAAACAGGAACGTTTGACCGGCTCAGCCAAAATGAAGTTTTATTCTCTAATGTTGCAAGGAATACCGTAAATTTTCCATCCCGGTATCCGGTTCAAGGATCATTAACCAGAGGATATTTGCCTGATGAAGAACATTATGGCCTTGATATTGCAACAAAAAAGAATGAACCTGTAATAAATATCGCAGACGGGTCAGTTTTTAATAGTAGTTGGACAATTAATAATGGATATGTAATATCCGTACAACATAATGAAGGTGTGGTTACAACCTATAAACACCTTGCAAAATTAAATAAGAAGGAAGGCGACCTGGTATTAAAAGGAGATATTCTTGGTGAAATTGGAAACACCGGAGTGTTAAGCACAGGCCCGCATCTCCATTTTGAAATTTGGAAAAATGGAGTACCTCAAAATCCTGAAGTCTATTTAATCAAATAAAATGGAGTTATGCTAAACAATAAAAAAACATCAAATAACGTGTCTGAAAATACCAATCATTCGCCCGCGGTTAATATTTTAAGTGAGGGCACAAAACTAAAAGGGGATCTGAATTCCCAAACTGATATCCGTATAGCCGGAACAATTGATGGGGAAGCAACCTCCAAAGGAAAACTCATCGTAACCGGAAATGGTAAAATCATCGGTAATATTACTTCCTCGGACGCTGATATTGCAGGCCGTGTTGAGGGGGAGGTTAAAGTATCAAATAAATTAACCCTTCGTGAAAGTGCGATTATTGATGGTAATATCTATACTAAAACCCTGATTGTTGAAGAGGGTGCACAGATCAATGGCTCGTGTCGTATGAGTTCAGATGCAAATAAGCCACTTTCTGAAAAAAGTGATGCTGATTATGCAAATGATACAAAAGTTAAACCCACATCATAAATTAATTGCTACACAACCTGCTGCCAGATGAATATGCTGAATATGTAGGTTTAGGCGCTGAGATTGCCGTCTCCATGGCTTTACCTATTGTGATTGGATACCTGCTGGATGGCTATTTTGGACTTACACCCTGGCTCACGCTTGCCGGGGTGGTAGTTGGTATGTTAAATTTTGGGTTGATGATAGCACGTATTTCCAAAAAGCTGAATCAAAAAGATAAGGATGATACATAACTATCCTGTAATGAAGCGGACACTAATGATGTCTGCTTTACTATTACTGCTTTCATTGGGATTTCTTGGATTAGGAGAACGAGAGGGAGTTGCTATTGTTACAGGAGTACTTTTAAGCTGCATTTTTGTAGTAAGCAGTGCCTGGGTTTTTGATACATTCAGTGGGGTAGAAAATAAAAAATTTATTAAAATTTTCTTCTCCTCTACTGCCATACGATTTATACTGGTGCTGATATTGTTCAGTATTTTAATCGGAGTCACAAAAATACATGAAATCTACTTTACAGTTAGTTTTATAATTTCCTATCTTTGCCAATCTGTAACAGAAATGATTTTTATTAACAAAATTCTTCAAAAGAGCGGCAGTTAACTAACCATGATTCAAAGCCTCCGCAGAGTTTTTTTAACTCTTTTATTTTTAACTATCAGTACCTCAAATACTTTTGCGGCAGATCAGACAGAAGGCGAAGATGAGCCGATAATTGATGTAATGGGCACAGTACTTGATCATGATTATTTGAAGACTCCATTTGGTAAAGTTTATCTGCCGCGTATTTTCTATTGGGAAAATGCTTCAGGTGAGACACAGCTAAGTGCTTTCCTTTCCACAAAAAAAGCTGCCGAATCAGAATATTTTGAATTGAATGCAGACGATGCAATTGTTCCGGTAAATGGCGGGGTTGTTAAAATAGACCTGTCAATTACATCTCACCTCATATTCTTTTGGATTAGTGTGATGCTGGTTTTAGTGCTCACCATCAGCATGGCTAGAAAATATACTAAAGGAGTAGGCAGGGAAACAGAACCTAAAGGCACATTCCAAAATATCTTTGAAATTCTGTTCGAATTTGTACGTGACAATATTGCCAAAGACAATATCAGTGATGACAAGTACAAAAAATATGTCCCATATCTTTTTTCCGTATTTATGGGTATTGCATTCATGAATTTATTCGGCTTGATGCCTTGGGCAGCTACAGCTACTGCAGATTTAACAGTTACAGCAACCTTGGCAGCCATTACTTTTTTTATTACACAATTCAGCGGTACCAAAGACCATTGGGCACATGTATTTTGGTTCCCTGGTGTTCCTGGATGGACCCGTTTTATTTTAACCCCCGTAGAAATTCTTGGTTTATTTACTAAACCCTTTGCGCTCGCCATCCGACTATTTGCAAACATGCTTTCCGGGAAAATGATGATTATCGCAATTTTAGGGTTGATCTTCATTTTTGCTGATTTGTTTGGTCCTGTAGGTGGATACGGGGTAGCTGGGTTATTATCCGTACCTTTAACGGCTGCATTATATTTTCTAAAAGCTTTTGTGGCTTTATTGCAGGCCTACGTATTCACTATCTTGTCAGCTGTATTTATAGGTATGGCTGCCGAAGATCACACACATGCTGATGAAGGATATCATGTAGAACACATTGCTGAATAAGCAAATTAAAATACTTACATACTTAAAAATCAAAACTAACTTAAAAACTAAAATTAAGACATATGGGACTTTTAGCAGCTGGTATTGGAGCAGGAATAGTAGCAATTGGTGCCGGACTTGGTATCGGAATGATTGGTAAGGCAGCTACAGAAAGTATTGCACGTCAACCAGAAGCTTCTGGTGATATCAGAGGTGCAATGCTTTTGACTGCAGTATTTATTGAGGGTGTTGCTCTCTTCTGTGCGGTTATCTGTGCATTGATCATTTTCTTGGGTTAATACTGTGATATACTCCATGCTACTTTTAGCGGGCGGAGGAGGATTACTCTCTTTTAACACAGGTTTCGCTGTGTGGATTGCCATTACTATGGGTATTTTTATCCTGTTAATGGCAAAATACGCAGTGCCTCCAATAATGAAGGCACTTGAAGAACGTGAGCTTAAAATCAAAGATTCTCTGGAATCTGCTGAAAAAGCGTTAGCTAAGGCAGAACAAATTTCCAAGGATAATGAAAAAGCATTGCGCGAGGCGGAAGCCAAAGCACAGCAAATCAGAAAAGAAGCTGTAGAGGATGCAGAGTTGATCCGTACGGAAAGAATTAACAAAGCCAAGGAGGAAGCTGAGCATCTTATTGAACAAGCCAGAACCTCTATTGTGCAAGAAAAGAAACAAGCTTTGATGGAATTGAAAACTGAGGTAGCAAAACTTGCCATTCAATCAGCTTCAATGATAATTGATTCAGAGCTTGACGAGAAAAAAAATAAAAAGCTGGTGGATAGTTATCTATCCAACCTGTCAAAAAATTAAATAATAATTCATGCTGGTATCAAAAGCAGCGCGCCGTTATGCCACTGCACTTTTGGAGCTTGCCAAAGAACGAAAATCGGTTGAGCGAACACTCGAAGATGTTCTTTTAATTAAGAATACCATAGAGGAGTCGCGAGATCTGATGTTGTTTCTTAGGAGCCCTGTGATCAAACCAGATAAAAAGGTTGCAGCTCTGGAAGCTATATTTGCAGATCAGGTTAGCGAGATGGTACACCGTTTCATAACGTTGATTGCCAAAAAAAATCGCGAAAACCTGATTGATGAAATTGTTACGGCATTTGTAGATATATACAATGATTATGCCGGGATTATTTCAGCTGAAGTATTTGTAGCTAAGAAATTAGGCGACAAACAGCTTTCTGATACACAAAAACAGTTGGAAAAATTTACTGGTAAGAAAGTAAATATATCTGTTACGGTTCAGGAAGACCTGAAAGGCGGAATGGCGATAAAAATAGCTGATACAGTTATTGATGGTACCATAAAGCATAAATTGGAACAACTTGAAGATGCATTCCTGAGTTCAGCAAAGGAATAAAATCGCAATAGTTTTTTAATCATATACATACAATGAGTCAAGTAAGACCAGACGAAGTTTCAGCCATACTACGCAAACAATTATCCGGATTCGATAAAGAAGCTGATACCTATGATGTAGGTACCGTTCTCGAAGTTGGTGATGGTATTGCACGTGTTTATGGGCTATCAAAAGTTCAGGCAGGTGAACTGGTTGAACTGCCCGATTCTAAAGATGAAAAAGGCCAAATTATTACCGGCATGGTACTAAACCTTGAAGAGGACAATGTAGGTATAGTACTATTTGGTGAATCAAGCGCTGTTGAAGAAGGCCATACCGTAAAGAGAACCAAAGATATTGCTTCTATTAATGTCGGAGAAGGTTTATTAGGCCGTGTTATCAATCCTCTTGGTAATCCAATTGATGGTAAAGGTGCCATTAGTGGAGAAACCGTTCGGCTGCCACTTGAGCGTAAAGCACCCGGCGTTATTTACCGGGAGCCGGTATCCGAACCTCTTCAAACCGGTTTAAAAGCTATTGACTCCCTTATCCCAATTGGACGGGGACAGCGGGAATTGATTATTGGTGACCGTCAAACGGGTAAAAGCTCAGTTGCTATTGATACCATTATCAACCAGAAAGAAACCCAAAATACCGATAAGCCGGTATATTGTATTTATGTTGCTATAGGCATTAAAGGGTCCACAGTTGCCAACATGAGAAAGGTGCTGGAAGAAAACGGTGCGATGGAATACACAACTATTGTAGCTGCACCAGCAAGTGTTTCGGCACCAATGCAATATATTGCACCCTTTGCCGGAGCAGCCATTGGAGAATATTTCCGTGATACTGGCCGCCATGCCCTGGTAATTTACGATGATCTCTCTAAACAAGCCGTGGCGTATCGTGAACTTTCATTATTACTGAAACGTCCTCCGGGTCGGGAAGCATATCCCGGTGATGTATTCTACCTGCACAGCCGATTATTAGAACGTGCTGCAAAAATTATTAATAATGATAAAGTAGCTCAGTTAATGAATAACATTCCGGAAGAGCTAAAAAGTAAAGTGAAGGGCGGGGGATCATTAACAGCACTTCCTGTAATTGAAACACAGGCAGGTGATGTTTCCGCGTACATTCCTACAAACGTAATTTCTATTACAGATGGGCAGATTTTCCTTGATACTGATCTCTTTAACCAGGGTATTCGTCCTGCTATTGATGTTGGTACTTCAGTATCTCGTGTGGGTGGTGCTGCTCAGGTTAAATCCATGAAGAAACTATCCGGTACATTGAAACTTGATTTAGCTCAATATCGTGAGTTAGAGGCATTTTCTAAATTTGGTTCAGATCTTGATGCTTCTACCCAGGCTCAGCTTCGTAAAGGGGAGCGTACGGTAGAATTATTGAAACAGAATGTATATCAGCCACTTCCGGTTGAACAACAAATCACACTTCTGAAAATTAATGATGTCGGACTGTTGGATAAGCTTGCTATTGAACAAATAAGTGAATTCGAAGCACAATTTTTAGAGACCGTAAGTCTAAAATTCGAAAAAGAAATGAGTTCTCTGGCAGACACCGGAACATTAGACGATACCTTTGGCGATAAACTTGTTGAAGTCGCGAAATCAGTAATTGATCAAATCACTGCAACCAACTAAAGTATAAGTATCAATGGCTAACCTTCGGGACATACGAAACCGGATATCATCCGTAAATAACACTCAGCAGATTACCAAAGCAATGAAAATGGTAGCTGCTGCCAAGCTGAAAAAAGCGCAGGACCGGATGATACAAACGCGACCATATGCTTCTAAAATTGAAGAAGTAGCTGGCCGGTTGGCTGAAAGCAGTCATTCCAATAATCCCTTATTGCGAAAGCCGGATGAGGTTAAAAAGGTACTTTTTATAATTATTGGTTCTGACCGAGGGTTATGTGGAGGTTTTAACAATAATTTGTTTAAGGAAATTGAAAATCAGCTTCACAATAAATTCCAGCATTATCTTGAAAACAAGTCACTTTCATTAGTTACCATTGGTAAAAAAGCAACAGCTCACTTCAAAAAAAGGAAGTACCAGGTAATTGAAAGCTACCCTGGATTTTTTGATGATATTAAGTACGATAGCACTTCAGCTATTATGGAAACCGCAACTTCACAATTTGTGAAGGAAGAATTTGATGAAGTTCATATTGCCTTTAATGAGTTTAGGTCGGTTATAGCACAAAATAGAACGGTGCAAAAAGTATTACCTATTGATACTGAAAAAATTGCATATAACAATTCTGATAATGCAACTGAGCAGGTTATTGATTACCTTTACGAGCCAAATTCTCAGGCAATATTAGATAGATTATTACCTCTGCATTTAAATATGCAGCTTTGGCGTGCAGTGTTAGAATCGAATGCATCAGAACAAGGTGCACGAATGACCGCAATGGATAGTGCTACTGAAAATGCCAAGGATTTAGAGAAAGAGCTGAGATTGAAATATAATCAAGCTCGTCAAAGTGCTATAACCACGGAGATTTCTGAGATTGTATCAGGTGCACAGGCACTGAGTGATAACTAATTTACTGAAGA
>JBBDLQ010000016.1:0-1408 GCA_040878765.1 Balneolaceae bacterium
GACTTAAATTTCTGCTAACTCCTTCCATCCCACCAATCTGTCATCTATCTTTACGGCATGAAAATTATCTATGAGAAAATAGAATCGCGCTCACCCAAATTCTATGCGTGGCTGGTGCTGGGACTTTTATTCCTGATCTACATTTCCAGCTTTGTGGACCGGCAGATTGTTGCAGTGTTGGGAACGGCCATCAGGGATGACCTCGGATTCACCAATACTCAAATTGGCGTTTTGTACGGACCGGCTTTCTCTCTGATCTACGCAATCTGCGGAATTTTCATGGGATGGTTTGCCGATCAGTTTTCCCGGAAAAGAATCATTTTGATCGGGTTGTTGATTTGGAGTCTGATGACGGTAGCCAGCGGATTTGCCAGCTCGTTTGTGTTTCTTGTTTCAGCCCGATTTTTTGTTGGAGTGAGTCAGTCTGCGTTAAGTCCGGCGGTATATTCCTTATTAGCCGATTATTTCCCACCCGAAAAAAGAGCGCGGGTATTCTCTGTTTACGCCTCCGGAATCTTTGTCGGGGTGGGACTATCATTTTTGATTGGCGGCTCGGTTGCTGAAGCATACGACTGGCGAGAGGCCATGAAAACCGTAGGCTGGCCGGGAGTATTTCTGGCAGTTATCGGTTATTTGTTGATTCGCGAACCGGCCCGGAAATCCGGTAAAAGTAAGCGACCGGCGAGTCAGTTTTTTGATGTGTTGAAATTCATTCTGAGAAAAAAAACGGTACGCTATCACCTGGCGGGATTTTCATTGCTGGCCCTCAGCGGCTACACTATTTTAGCTTTTATCGGAACGGTGTTGAATGACACGTTCGAAACACCCTCCCTGATTTCACAATACGGCTGGTTCATGTTTGCTACGGGTTTGAGCGTAAACCTTTCCGGCTGGCTGGCGGACAAAATGGCCGTGAAATGGGGCCCCGAAAAACGCTTTGTAATGGGAATTGTAGCCGCCCTGGGCGGACTTCCGTTTTATTATTTTGGGCTGATGGCTGAATCGGTGATTTCAGCTTTTGTACTTGTTGGAATTGCTAATGTAATTTCCTCCTCTTACAACGGAGTGGCTGCCGCACTCATCCAGTATTTTGTGAAATCAGACATGCGGGGCATGGCCGGCGCGGTGTATTTATTTGTGATCAGCATTGTGGGATTTGGAATCGGTCCTCCGGTTACGGGATGGCTCATCGACCATGTTTTTACGGATCTATACGGGCCGTCCAAAGCACTGCTGGTTGTTTTTACAGTTTGCGGGGTTTTGGCAACAGGTAGTTTTTGGAAGGCGATGCAGTTTTATGAGAAGGATGCGGTGGATTAGACTCATCTACTTTTGGCTTGACCCAATGGCTCAGCGAGCCGTGTTACGTACATCGGCTCGCTGAGCCGATTTGTTGGGTACTGTTCTC
>JBBDLQ010000017.1:0-1406 GCA_040878765.1 Balneolaceae bacterium
ATGGAATGGAAAAGTATGATCCTTCTGAGCCCACCATTTTTGTTTCTAATCATCAAAGTTTTATGGATATGGCCTTTATTTATCATCTTCCCTGGAAAATGAAATGGGTTTCCAAACGTAGTTTAACATATATACCTGTGATGGGTTGGCTTGTGTGGCTCACTGGTCATCTTACTATAAACAGATCGAGCAAAACTGCATTGAAAAAACTTGCAAACCTGGTTCAGCCTTTAAATGATTTAGTTCCCGTTATGATTTTCCCGGAAGGTACACGCTCAACCGATGGGGAGTTGAAACTTTTTAAAAACGGTGCGTTTCTGCTTTCTAAGGAATATGGATTTAAAATTCAGCCCATGGTAATTAACGGCGGTCATAACGCCATGCCTTCGGGCTCGGGTAAATTAAACCCAAAAGTTAACTTCAAATTAAAGGTTTTAGATGCCATAGATCCCGATGATTTTGCAGATATGAAAGAGATGAAAGATCACACCAGATTACTCATACAACAACAGCTTACGAAACTGAGAAACACTTGATCGGCAAAATTCGCAATATATATTACGGCGAGCTTAACCATGAACATCGCTTCATGCTGTCGCTGATATGTACTGAATTGCTCATTTTATTGCTCATAAAACTTTGGCCGACATTTCCACCCGAACAAAAAAGTTTTCCTGATAACTTTACGGAAGATGTAGTTTTTATAGAAAAGGCTATTGTTACCCGACAAACATCTGCACCAGCGGCTCCGCCAAAACCACGGATTCCCGTTCCCGTTCCGAATGATGAAATAATTGAAGAGGAAATTAATTTCCCGGATTTTGATGATATTGTTTCGATTTTTGATGCAGAAGGGGATGAGGGCACTTCATTGGTTGGGGGTGAAGGAGATCTGGTGGGCAGCCCGGAACAGCCACCAGGCTTAATTCGAATTGTAGAACCAACCATTCCGGATGCAGCTAAGAGGGCAAATTTAAAAGCACGCATCAAAGTTACGTTTTTAGTTGGCACTAATGGGGAAGTTGAAGACGCATATATTTCTGAAATAAGGGTGTATAATGGGAATGATTATGAAATTGTAAAACAGATTGGTTATGGCCTAATGGAAGCAACCCTTGATGCAGCTTCAAAATGGAAATTCAGGCCGGCCAGAGATCAGGGAGTCCCGGTAAAAACCTATGTTGAAAATAGTTTCAATATTGGGTTTTAATTCGTTGATATAGGCTGCAAATACTTCTATCTTAGCCGCCCTTCGACAAGCCAATCATCTTATAAAAACGGAGAGGTGCCAGAGCGGTCGAACGGGCTCGCCTGGAAAGCGAGTGTGCCCCTTCCGGGGTACCGAGGGTTCGAATCCCTCCCTCTCCGCATTAGAACAGTGACAAGTAATATTCAAGTAAGAAGTG
>JBBDLQ010000018.1:0-1394 GCA_040878765.1 Balneolaceae bacterium
CAAAACCATCAACCCACTCGTCTCATCATCCACCGGCACCTGTACCGGCTGCAACACACTCACCACCGGGGTTTGTTCCTGTACTTTTAGTTTGGCCTGTTCCACTTGTTGGGCCAGGGAGTTATAGACATTAAAAGCGAGGTCGTATTCTGACTGCAAGCGCTGTTGCTGGGTTTGAGCCCGGGCGGTGGAGAGGCTTACGTTGCTGTCACGAAATTCCGCAAGGCGGTTTTGAGCGGTTTCAAAGTCATCTTTAGCGGTTTGCATTTGCTCGCGGGCAAACATCAGGTCTTGTTCAGCTTTGCGGGTGCGATAGTTTATCACGTACTCACGAATCAGTCCGATACTGGTTTGAGCAAGCTGGGCTGCGGCCTGGGGGTCGGGCATGGTTACACTCAGGTTTATCACCCCGGTTTCTTCGTTCAAGGAAATAGAAACCCGCTCCCTCAGGTTATCAATAATTTCCATCTGTTCTTTTGTTACGGAGAGTACAGAATCAGCTTCAAAACCTCGCGGTAATGGTTTAGGCTCGGCTTCTTCTTTAAATAAACCAATGATCTTGCCGGGTAATCCAATGGTATATCCTTTCGCATAGGATAACACCGAGGGGGTATATACTTCATCAAAGAAATTGTAGACGGTTGTGGTAGTTCCAAAATCAGGAAATTCTACTTCAGCATTTAACAACTCCAGCTGAAAGGGAAGGCTTTGTACAATCTGCGGGTAGAGTTGTGGGGGAATCATACTTCCACCTTCCATAGAACCGCCTCCGCTCATGCCTAACAATCCACCGTATTGTTGCAGCAGCCGGCTTGCCCCGCTTTCGGTACTTTGCACTTCGGGCATCAGGGTGGCACCGCTTTTATATTCTTTGGGACTGAGGAGAGCTACGGCCAGTCCGAGTACAATACCTGCCGCCATAAATTTGTAGATGGTGGAGCGTTGGTCCCAAATGTATTTGGCGAGTTCAACCAGGTCAATTTCACGTTCGCCGTTTTGGTCTTCTTCCCATTCTTCTACGGGAACCAGGCGGTATTCCTGCAGGGGAAATTCGTCCTGTCCGGATTTCTTTTTTTTCTTTTCGGGCTTGTCCGAATCGTGCCCCTTATCTGAATTATTTTGCTCTTCGCTCACGTGCTGTTATTCGGTTTTTTGTGAAGCATTAATAATACGAAGTTTGGGTGTGTTTATAAAGGGGAGAATGTGCTTTGTGCTTTGTGCTTTGTGCTTTGTGCTTTGTGCTTTGTGCTTTGTGCTTTGAAAGGTGAATATCAAAAAAATTCATAGCAAAGGTCTTCATAGAAATAAAAACTTAAAGGAGTGCGTCTGCTGGATTTGGGGCAACCGAGCCTAATCGAACACCGCAACGCTTCCAGGACCTACGGACGCTGGAA
>JBBDLQ010000019.1:0-17644 GCA_040878765.1 Balneolaceae bacterium
CCTGATATCATAATCTTTGCCCTTGTAACTGCCAACGGTATTGCAGATTATGATAATAATAAACCTTTAAGTCATCCCCGCGTGCAGACGGGGATCTTATTATTGCCATTAAATCAACGGCTGATACCTAAAAAACTATTAGATTTCCCCAAAGGGATTATACGGGCGTGCCTGCGACAGAACTCAGGGTAAAACTAATTGTGTATTTATATTAGCTATTCCTTACACTTCTGTAAATCAGTAACTTAAGTATATATCTCATGACTGCCCGGAAGTGTTCTTTACTCCTTATCATTTTACCCATTCTGGTACTTTTTAATACTTCCAACACTCAAGCACAGGTTGCCATAACCGCCGTTCCTTTTTTACAAATCAATAATGATGCCCGGAGTATAGGCATGGCCGGGGCTAATGTTGCTATGAGAAATTCCCGCGCCGGAATGCATTTGAATCCGGCAACTTTTGGACGCAAAAATACGCTTCAATTCACTACCCAAATCAATGCAACAAGTTCAGAAAAACTATTTGGAACAGACTGGCTTCCCGGATTTAATGTTAGTGAGCTTCAATTATATACCCCACAATTTATCATGGGATTTGAAAAACTCTCCGTGGGTTATCAATATACCTACCTGAATCTTGGGCTTCAGGCTCATGTATCTGAGGAGATGATTTTTATAGAAAATTTTAATTCTTATGAACGGGCTCATACAATTTCGGCATCCTATAATATAAACCAACATATTTCTGTTGGTGTTGGAATGAATGCAATAAAAAGCAACCTTGCTTCAGGAGTAACCATTGGTGGACAACAGATTTCCTGGGCATCGAGGATTAGCTGGGATATGGGTTTTTATGCTGACTATCCTTTTCAAAAAGAACCATTTAATATCACCCCCTCATTTGGATGGTCACTTACAGACGTTGGAAATCCAATCACTTATACAACTCCTGAAAATGCAGATGCATTGCCCATCATGATGCGGGGAGGTTTGGGATTAAAAATTTCATATCCTGATAAAAAGAATGGTTTTGACGTTTTCAGCCTTGGCGGCTATATAAGCCGGGATAAAATTATGGCCCGCTGGAAAGAGGACGGCTCCGCAATGGGACCACTTGAAGCTATCTTTAAATCATGGGATTATTTCGAACGTTTTAACGGAATGGAAACTATCAGCCTGTCACTCAAAGATCAGCTTCTAAAACATAAGGGGGTAGAATTTACTATGCTGGATATGTTTAGCTTTAGAGTTGGGCGCTTTTATGAGCATCCCGAAAATGGCGCCCGAAAATACAACACCATCGGCTTTGGCATTCACTATAAATATTTTTCCATGGATTATGCCGAAATGAATACCGATGAAAGAGATCATCCACTGGACAAAACCAAATTTGTTGAATTTACTGTGAACGTTCCCCTGGATTAGTTTTATCTTCAAATTTATTTCATGCCGCTAAACACCCCACAACCCCGTCATCCCTGTAGATGTCATGTAATTCGATGACCGTTTTGGTTGAGATGAAGACCCTGAAAGGGTCACATATGAATAACCCAGGGTAAATTCACGTTAGTGAATGCAACCCTGGGTAGCCAGAACAACCAAGAAAAACCCGAGTCTTGTTAAGTTTTAAAGTATGGATGTCTATCGAGGGTTGGGCTACCATCTTTGTGGTGAGTGTATGCCCGTTTCCCGGACTCGAAGCCGGAGCTTCTCCGACGGCGTTCGCCAAGCTGGAGCTTGGGAACGAGGGTGAATTTGTTGAATTTACTGTGAACGTTCCCCTGGATTAGTTTTAAGTTGATCAAAGAATCACCTTTCAGAGATCTTTCTTCAATATTCTACTTAGCCTTTTCATCCCGTCAAAAACAAGAAATGGCCTTAATTTACTTTCCCGGCCTATCAATGATGAGATCAATGCTCCATCACCGCCGGTTATAAACAGCTCGTAGTTTCTAAATTCCGAATCATATTTTTGAAGTATGCCTTCTATTGCCATTTTATAAAATCCGGCCTGTCCCCATTTTAGTGAATCAACAGTACTTTTTCCGGGCCAGGTATCCGGAATCTCCATATTAACAACCGGAAGTGCAGGTGCCTTTTTTGGGAGAATTTCTCCGAACCCTGCCAACCCCGGAGCAATCACCCCGCCGTAATAAATATCATCCTGATCCATAAAATCAATGGTGAGAGCCGTTCCTGCATCAATCACAACTACGGCATGGTTGGTTTGCCCTGTGGCACCAAAACAACCTAAAAACCTGTCTATACCCAATGTATCAATAGTTTCATAATTTAGAAGTTCTTCAGATATATTCCCGGTAATTAGTTCAATTAGTTTCACGTTTTTCAATTCCTGACGGATGGCTTTCTGCACATCCTGCCGAACACTCGCTATAATTATGTGTGAAAATGTCTCCGGGTGATCATCAATCCATTGAATCAAATCAGCTGCGGTATGCATTTTTTCTGCACGGATCGCCTCCCATTTTACCCCTTTCTTATATGCACCTTTGATGGATGTATTTCCTACATCGAGGTATAAAATTTTATTTGAATTTTCGGAATCGTTTTTGCTCATCTTTTTGTAGTACTTTTAAAGAAGGAATTTAAAATAAAATACAGTATTTAAAATGAAACTTGATTCAAAAGTAGCCATCGTAACCGGAGCCAGCAGTGGCATCGGCGCCGAATTTAGCAAAATGCTCGTTAATAACGGATCGGAAGTATATGGACTTGCGCGCAGCGGGGACAAACTTGAGGCGTTACAAAAATCGCTCGGCAAGAATTTCCATCCGGTTAAAATGGACATCACCAAAGCAGATGATCTGGAGAAGTGGGTTAATAAAACCTTCGGCCGAAATCACAGGCCGGATATTTTGATCAACAATGCCGGTGTAATGCGTTCCGCAAATGTGGATGAATTATCGCTGGATGATTGGCACGCGATGATCAATGTGAACCTGAACGGTATTTTTTATCTCACCCGCCTGATTGTGCCTTTAATGAAGGAAAACGGACATACTTGTCATATTATCAATATTGCTTCTATTGCCGGGTTATTGGGAAATCCTTCCATTTCCGGCTACAATGCAAGTAAATTTGGTGTACGCGGCTTTAGTGAGGCCCTTTTTAAGGAACTCCGTTATGATGGCATTAAAGTAACAGCCATTTTCCCGGGCTCCATTAATACGGAATTGTTTAAAAAAATTGAGGGAATTGAGAACCACCCAAACATGATGAAAACCACCGATATCTCGAGCACCGTAAAATTTCTGCTTGAAACGGACGATAACTTCCTGATCAACGAAATAACTATGCGGCCGCTTAACCCCAAAGATCCAATCAACTGATTTATTTGAGTATGAAATTTACCAATATCTCATTTTTTCTTCCCGGAAGTATTTCACTCGTTCTTGCTTCAATTCTAATGTCAGGTTGTATGGGTCCTGAAGAAACTCCAAAGCCTAAAAACCTAATTGATCAGGAAAACTATATCGATCTGCTGGTAGAAATGCAGTACATCAAAACGTACAGGGATGCTTACCCTGACAGTGTAAGTGCCGATTCCTTAAAAAATATTATTTACAAAAAATATGTCATCACTGAATCACAGTTTTTGGCTTCTCATGAATACTACCAAAAGCAGGTCCGTGAACAATTAGTGCGAGTAGATGAAGTAATACGCAGAATTGAAAATGAGAAGCAATTCATACAAACGCATATTGATTCAGTAAAAGCTAATAAGGTCCGGCAGGATTCGCTAATTCAGGCAGATTCTACCAAAATTGAATAATAGGTGTTAGTGTTAAAGCGAGGTTTGATGCATTTAACTCTAAAACCTAGCCTCTAACACCTTGCACCTTGTCTCTTACACCTAATAAACCCTATAAAAACCCGGTCGTTCCGGTATCGTTGTCACCTTTTCTTCCTGAATCAAAAATTGGATAGCCTGCACTACTTTCGATTTGCTATGCCCGGATAATTCGCACAAATCCTCTATGCTCTGCTCATTCTTTTTTAAAACATCATAAATGGATGAAATCTCCTCCTTCCCCGGTTTGGCCTCCTTCCCCGATTCCGCTTTAAGACAATTGTCGCAATGCCCGCATGGCTTGGCTGCAGTATCTCCAAAATAATTTCGCAGGTAAACCTCCCGGCAGGTCTCCGTTAATATAAATCCATGCATATGTTCAAGTTTTCGGAAGAGATTATTCCGGTGGTTTTCAACTTCATTTTTAGTGAGCGGCAGTTTCCGTGACCGGGCCTCCAGAACTTTTACTAAACTTCGCTGACTATGCATTTCAAAAACCAGGATTTTATCATTTTGCATCAGCACATTTAAGGCTTTTATCAACGCATTTCTTCGTAACGATAGCTTATCAAGCACATATTCTTCATCAAGCTGCACTTTTTCCCGGAAGGCCATCGCCCCGAACATGCGTTCCAATTTATCTACAAATTCGGCTTTTTCATTATTATTACATTGGTCCCGAAATGTTTTTAAAGCCTGTGAACTCAGCGTGAATTGTAGGCTGACTGCGGGCATTACATCTTCCTGCATGGCAATTAATCCAAACTGATCAAGCAGTCTCATTGCGGCTTTTACTTTTCCATATGGAAGCTTTCCCCTTTTTTTAATTTGTTCCACATCAAAAGGACGAGCCTCCTCCATTTCCGAGCCAACTGCAAGATTAAAGCTGTCACATAAAATTATATATGCATGTTCAAGTTCATCCCGTTTGGGATAACTTAATTCCAGCCGGTCAACCGCTTTCCTGTAATCCGATTGCCTGTACAATAAGATCGGAAAACTTTCCTCCCCATCACGGCCCGCCCGGCCTGCTTCCTGATAATAGGCTTCCAGGGAATACGGCATTTCTTCATGGATTACATACCGGCAATTAGGCTTATCAATTCCCATTCCAAAAGCATTAGTGGCAACAACCAGTGGTGTTTCACCGCTTATCCACCGTTCCTGAATTACTTTTCTTTTTTCGGGTTGAACGCCCGCGTGATAAGCTTCCGTTTTTATTCCAATCTGTGTGAATCGTTCGGCCAGAACCTCACAGTTTTTACGGGTTCCTCCATAAATTAATCCGTCCCCTTTTAGTGCTCCTTTTTTTACTGACTCTTCCAGCTTTTGTTTTTTCTTTGGGGATTTCACCACCCACCATTTCAGGTTCGGGCGTGAAAATCCCCGTGATATCACATTTGGTTTTTCATAGCCCAGTGATTCAACAATGTCTTTTTGTACCTCTGGAGTGGCCGTTGCAGTTAGTGCCAGCCAGCGGGTTTCATCGGCAATCGATTCCAGCGAAGTACGAATTTCCCGGTACGAAGGCCGGAAATCATGTCCCCATTCTGAAATACAATGTGCCTCGTCAATGGCCACCAGGTCGATATTTAATTTGGGTAATTCAGCTTCCCAAAGTGAAGTTTTAAGCCGTTCGGGTGCGCAATACAACAACTTATACATCCCGTTCCGGGCATTCACCAATCGTTGTTCAACCTCATATCCCGGAATAGTACTATTGATAAAAGTTGCAGAAACCCCTCTTTCTTTTAACTGTTGAACCTGATCTTGCATGAGTGCTACAAGCGGGGAAATCACGAGGGTCATTCCTTCAAAAACCGTAGCAGGTACCTGATAACATAGCGATTTTCCTCCCCCGGTTGGAAATAGCACCAATGTTTCATTTCCCTCAAAAACCGAACGAACAACTTCATCCTGTCCCGGACGAAATCCATCGAAACCCCAATACTTTTTTAGATTTTCTTCAGCTTTTTTGAATTGATCTTGCAATGCTCATCCTTTGGATTCATCTCAGTTCTTCCCAAAATACAAACCAATAAGAATATATCTATGATGGAATATTGAACTTTATTTGCAGATTGAATTAAACCCGGTAGGGATGTTTGCCGAAAAAAATTTAGCCATAATTCTCTCTAAATAACCGGCAGCTTGCCCTCAAACATATTTTCGAATCGGGCGTCGGATACTGTTTTATCCAGCAAAAGGCTCAGCACATCCCCAACTTTTGAACAGGTTATAAAATGGTGGTCATCCAGATCCTGTGTAACCAACCCTTTCTTGATCATATGATCAACATTGGTATAAATGAGCTTCGACTCTTCCTGTAACCCAAAATGCTCAAGCATCATTGCCACGGATAAAATTGCCGCAATTGGATTTGCAATATCTTTTCCTGCTGCCTGCGGATAACTGCCGTGAATAGGTTCAAAAAGAGAGGATTTTTCTCCAATGGATGCCGAGGGGAGTAACCCGATTGATCCGGTTATCACGCTGCTTTCATCTGATATTATATCCCCAAACATATTTTCAGTAAGTATCACATCAAACTGATTGGGCCTTAAAATGAGCTGCATGGCCGCGTTATCAACAAACAAATATTCCACTTCCACATCCGGATAATTAAAGGCAATGGTTTGAATCGTCTGCCTCCAAAGTCTTGAAGTTTCCAGCACATTTGCCTTATCAATCAGCGTTAATTTTTTGCGGCGTGATTGTGCGGCTTTAAAAGCCATTTCCGCGATTCGGGTAATTTCTGCTACCGAGTATTCACAATGATCATAAGCTGATTCCCCGTCTTCGCTGCGACCTTTATCTCCAAAATAAATTCCGCCTGTCAATTCCCTGTAAACCACCAGGTCGGTTCCTTTTATTCTGTTTTTCTTAAGGGGTGAACGATTTACCAGTGAGTCATAGGTTTTAACCGGACGAATATTCGAAAACAACCCCAGACTTTTCCGCAAGCGCAGCAAGCCTTGTTCCGGACGTACTTTAGCACTTGGATCGTTATCGTATTTTGGGTCGCCAATCGCTCCAAATAAGACGGCATCGGCATCCAAACAAATATCCAATGTTTCCTGTGGAAGCGGATCGCCGGTTTCATCCATAGCTACGGCGCCAACCAATGCTTTTTCAAATTCAAAATGGTGGCCAAAGCGCTGGGTGATAACCTCAAGTACTTTTAAAGCCTGTTTGGTTACTTCCGGCCCAATTCCATCGCCTGGTAAAACTGCAATTTTCTTTTTCATTCCCTAAAACTCCACGTGTTGTTGTTCAAATTCTTTAATTTTTTCTTTCTGGCTGAGCAGAAAATCAATGTCATCATATCCTTTCAGCAGGCACATTTTTCTAAATGAATTTATTTCGAATTCCTCACTGCTCCCATCTTCCAGTGAAATCCGTTGATCTTTCAGGTCAATTTTAATGGGCGTTGAAGGTTTATTCCGCACATCACTTAAAATCCGTTTCAGAAATTCATCGCTAACCTGCACAGGAAGTAAGCCATTATTAAGTGCATTTCCTTTAAAGATATCCGCAAAATAGCTGGATACAACGGCCCGGAATCCATAATCGGTAAGAGCCCAGGCTGCATGTTCCCGGCTCGATCCACACCCAAAATTTCTTCCTGCCACTAAAATTTCACCTGAATATTTGCTGTCATTCAGTACAAAACTATCTTTCGGGTTTCCGTCTGAATCATATCTCCAGTCGCGAAATAAATTCTCTCCAAAACCATCTTTGGAGGTGGCCTTTAGAAATCGCGCCGGAATAATTTGATCGGTATCCACATCTTCTTCAGGAAGCGGTACAGCCGGCGATTTAAGTACTTTAAATTTCTTCATATCTATTCTATACAACTACTTTTTCAATTGCAAATTCACGGGGGTCAACTATTTTTCCTTCAATGGCAATAGCTGCAGCCGTTAGCGGACTCACCAACATAGTTCGGGCACCCGGTCCCTGCCGTCCTTCAAAATTCCGGTTTGAAGTTGATACACAATATTCGCCTTTTGGTATTTTGTCTTCATTCATTCCCAAACAAGCGGAACAGCCTGATTGACGAAGTTCAAATCCGGCTTCAGCTAAAATTTTATCAATTCCTTCTTTTTGGGCTTGTTCCTGTACCTGCCGCGACCCCGGCACTATCATCGCCTGCACGTGACCGGCTTTCTTTTTGCCTTTCACATAATTTGCTACAATACGTAAATCTTCAATCCGGCTGTTGGTACAGCTCCCTATAAAAACATGATCAATTCTTTTTCCCTGAAGTGATTCTCCCGCTTTCAAACCCATGTATTTAAGAGATTTTTTTAGTCCGTCCGGGTTTTCGACTTCTTCCGGTTTAGGAACGGTTCCGGTAATTTTTATACCTGCGCCAGGATTTGTCCCGTAGGTAATCATTGGTTCTATATCTTCCGCCCGGAAGGTGTATTCGGTGTCAAAAGTAGCTTCATCATCCGTATACAGGGTTTTCCAATATTCTACTGCATTTTCATAATCAGCTCCTTTTGGGGCAAATTCCCGTCCTTTTATATAATCGAAGGTGGTTTCATCGGGGGCAATCATGCCCCCGCGTGCTCCCATCTCGATGCTCATGTTGCAAATGGTCATCCGGGCTTCCATCGAAAGTCCCCAAATGGCAGTACCTGCGTATTCCACAAAATGTCCGGTTCCGCCTCCGGTACCCAATTTTGAAATTATATACAGGATGATGTCTTTGGCAAAAATTCCTTCTCCCAATTCACCGTCAATAGTAATTCGCATGGTTTTAGGGCGTTCCACCAGTAAACATTGCGTTGCCATTACCTGTTCTACCTGGGAGGTGCCAATACCGAATGCTATCGCCCCAAAGGCCCCGTGTGTGGAAGTATGGCTGTCTCCGCAAACTATGGTCATGCCCGGTTTAGTAATTCCAAGCTCCGGGCCAATCACATGCACAATACCCTGATATGGATGACCCAACCCATATAATTCGATTCCAAAATCTTCGCAGTTTTTCTGAAGGGCATCTACCTGTAAACGAGAAAGGGCATCTTTGATGGGCAGGTGCTGATCCTTTGTTGGAACGTTGTGATCAGCCGTGGCTACAATTTTATCCTTTCGATAAATATCGATTCCGCGTTCCCGAATTCCACTAAATGCCTGCGGACTTGTAACCTCATGTATCAAATGCCGGTCGATGTACAGAACTTCCAATCCTCCCTCAACCTGCGTTACAATATGCTGATCCCAAACTTTCTCAAATAACGTCTTTGACATAAAAAACTAATTCATCAATAATATTAATAACTCCAATGTATAAATAATACTTCGCTCCAAACCAGAATGTATGGAGCAAGTAAGGTTTACCAGAATGTTCAATCAACATCACTTAAAAAACTATATGGCACAGCGAGCCTTAATTCGTTCAACCCTAAATGTTCCTTGTTCGATGTTAGATATTGGATGTTCCTCACCCGGTAGCTGCTACCGAAAACAGCTGTATCAAATCCTGATCCTGAATTATTTTCTTCTGATCTGCCAGGTTCAAAAATTCCTGATAATGACGTTCCAGTTCATCTTTGCCAAAATCAAAACCAAGTTTTTTAGCACGATAATTTAATGCGGCACGACCACTGCGGGCAGTAAGAACGATAGAAGATTCCAGTGCTCCAACTTCATCAGGATCAATAATCTCATAGGTTTCACGAGATTTGATCACTCCATCCTGGTGGATTCCTGATGAATGTGCAAATGCATTGGAACCTACTATGGCTTTATTAGCCTGTACCGGCATATTCATTTTAGCAGAAACAATAGCACTGATTTCACACAAAAACTTTGTGTTAATCCGGGTATCAAAATTCAGGTCATGATGTTTGCGCATGATCATCACTACTTCTTCAAGGGATGCGTTTCCTGCACGCTCACCAATTCCGTTGATGGTACATTCAATTTGACGCGCACCATTTTGAATTCCTGAAATTGAGTTTGCGGTTGCCAGGCCAAGATCATTATGGCAATGAGTTGAAATGGTTGCTTTATCAATTCCTTTTACATTTTCCCTTAGAAACTTGATTTTTTCGCCATATTCCGATGGCAGGCAATATCCGGTTGTATCGGGTATGTTTACTACGGTAGCGCCTGCTTTTATAGCTGCTTCAATTACCTGTGCAAGATATTTATTATCGGTCCGGCCGGCATCTTCCGCATAAAATTCCACATCTTCTACATACTTCTTGGCCAGTTTAACGGCAGCAACTCCGCGTTCAATTACTTTTTCGCGGGTGGTTCTTAGTTTATTGAAGACGTGGCTGTCGGAAGTTCCTATACCGGTATGAATTCGCGGGCGATTTGCTGATTTTATAGCTTCAGCTGCTACTTCGATGTCGTTTTGAACGGCGCGAGTGAGGGCGCAAACAGTCGAGTTTTTAATTATTTTTGATATTTTACTTACTGAATCAAAATCTCCGGGACTTGATACCGGAAAACCGACTTCCATAACATCAACGCCTAGGCGTTCCAGTTCTTTGGCGATTTCGATTTTTTCCGCAGTATTTAATCTGCAGCCGGGAACTTGTTCTCCGTCGCGAAGCGTGGTGTCAAAAATTTGAATTTGAGTATTTGGCATTAGTCTAAGGATTTCTAACTTAACTGCCGATTCAATTACTTTCTCTGGTCAAAGTTCAAGTAATAAGTCCGAATGTAGCGGTGCACCATTAAGTATTAAAACCATAAAGATTAGTTATTACGACACCCAAACTTTTGGCTAATATAATTAACTCACTTATTATTAATTACTTAACTCACTTATACTCACTCATTTTATACAATGGCCAACCAACCAAATGATTTTTTATTTCAACTGATAAAGTCGTTGACCAAGGCGGAAAAACGTGCCTTCAAGATTTATGCCACCCGAAACAGCAGTCCCGATGCCAAGTTTATCAAGCTCTTTGATGCAATAGATAAGGTGAACTATTATGATGAAGAACTAATCATTAAAAGCCTAAAAGGGGTCAAAAAACGACAGTTTTCAAATTTGAAGGCGCATTTGTATAAACAAATTCTTACAAGTCTCCGGCTCACAAATATCAATCACAATGTAGATATTATGCTGCGGGAGCAAATTGATCATTCCCGGATTTTATACAACAAAGGTTTGTACAAACAAAGCCTGCGGTTACTCGACAAAGCCAAAGTTCTCGCCCATCAAAATTACCGCCATTCGCTGGAATATGAGATTCTGACTTTTGAACGTATCATTGAATCTCAATATATCACCCGCAGTATCAAAAACAGGGCCGATGAACTCATAAAACAGGCCAATAATAAACTTGAAACGCTATCAAACTACAATCGGCTTTCAAATCTCTCCCTGAAATTATATGGTATCTATATAACCTCAGGTCATGTAAGAGATGAGGCTGATTTCAATACTATCAACAAGTATTTCAAGAAAGAGCTGGAAACTATTGGGCAAACTGACCTCGGTTTTTTCGAACAGCTTTATTTGTATGTTTCATATGCTTGGTACAGCCTGATAGTTCAGGATTTCCTGCTTCAATATCGCTATGCACAAAAATGGGTTGATCTGTTTCAAACTAATCCTGATATGCTGGAACTGGAACCAATCTGGTACCTTAAGGGGCAGCATGTTTTATTGGAAGCCTTATTCATACTTGGCCATTACAGCAAACATCAAGAAGTAAAATCAAAACTGGAAAACTTTCTTGAAGATCCCCCTACAAGAAGTAGTGAAAACCTGGAAACACTTGGTTTTATGTATCTTTATACGGCAAAAATCAATAGTCATTTTATTGCCGGTACTTTTTCTGAAGGAATTGATATGGTTCCTGAACTGAATCAAAAAATAGAAAAGTATTCTCAAACCATAGATCCTCACCATATTTTGATCTTTTATTATAAGATCGCCTGCCTGTATTTTGGTGCAGGGGAAAATGAAAAGGCAATTGACTACCTAAATAAGATCATAAACTATCCCGACCAAAAACTTCGGGAAGACCTCCATTGTTTTGCCCGCATCCTGAATTTAATTGCCCATTACGAACTTGGGAATCAGGTGCTTGTTGAATATCAGATCCGGTCGGTTTATCGCTTTTTGAGGAAAATGAATGACCTGAACCTGGTGCAGCAAGAGATACTCAATTTCCTGCAAAATTTAGGGAAGGCCAACGGCTCAACCCTTAAAGAACGATTTATAAAACTGAGGAAACGACTGCTCGAGATTAATAAAATGCCCTATCAAAAACGCCCTTTTTTGTATTTGGACATCATATCCTGGCTGGAGTCTAAAATACAGGAAAAACCAGTTCAGGAGGTAATAAAGGATAAATTTACCCCAAGAAATTAATTGAATATCCTTTTGGCCATCCCATAATTAAAAAACTTAACCCAGCCCATTATTTGATACTGAACTAAAAACAGCTTTTCTTTGAGCTCGAAATAAACGTTTAATTATGCTGTCTATCATTATTTCTCTGGTCATTATACAAGTGCAAGTGATTGGTATTCCATACCATACAGGGAAAGCTTTGTGAAGACATCACGATTTATGATTACTCAAAAAAAGCCTTCCCTAACCCGGAAGGCTTTTTTTTTGAACATATTTTCAAAAAAAATTCATTTACTCACTCACAAATTTCATGGCGGAATTAAATAAATTCAGTAAACAGGTTACTCAAGACGACTCGCAACCGGCAGCCCAGGCAATGCTGCACGCAATTGGCTTAGATGATGAGGACCTGCAAAAACCCCTTATTGGTATCGCGAGTACAGGCTTTGAAGGTAATCCATGTAATATGCACCTCAATGACCTGGCTGTTCATGTTAAAAAAGGAATTGAACACGCTGGATTAAACGGTCTCATCTTCAACACTATTGGCATTAGTGATGGCATTTCGATGGGGACACCCGGCATGCGCTATTCGCTTCCCTCCCGTGATTTGATTGCAGATTCGATGGAGTCGGTAGTAAAGGGAATGTCTTATGACGGTATGGCCGCCATTGTTGGTTGTGATAAAAATATGCCGGGAGCCTTGATGGCAATGATTCGCGTTAATCGCCCTTCTATTTTAGTGTATGGAGGAACGATTGCACCCGGATTTCATAATGGACAAAAACTGGATGTGGTTTCAGCCTTTGAAGCCTGGGGACAAAAAGTTAGCGGAAAAATTTCGGAAGAAGAATTTAAGGATGTTATACATCATGCTTGTCCAGGAGCGGGAGCATGTGGCGGGATGTACACCGCCAACACCATGTCGTCCGCCATCGAAGCTTTGGGGATGAGCCTTCCCTATAATTCATCCAATCCTGCCACCAACAGTGCTAAAGTTTTAGAATGTGAAGATATTGGAATACACCTCTACCACCTGCTCGAAAATGATATCAAACCGCTGGATATTCTCACAAAAAAGTCTTTTGAAAATGCCATCCGGCTGATCATTGTATTGGGCGGATCTACCAATGCGGTACTCCACATAATCGCCATTGCCAAAGCAGCTAATATTAAAATTGGCCTGGAAGACTTTCAGCGGCTCAGTAATACCACACCATTCCTGGCGGACCTAAAACCAAGCGGGCAATATGTAATGCAGGATCTGCACGAAGCGGGTGGTGTACCTGCCGTGATGAAATACATGCTGGAAAATAATTTATTGGATGGCGATTGCCTCACCGTAACGGGGAAAACCCTGGCCAAAAACCTTGAAGATGTTGATGCATTGGATGAAAATCAGGATGTAGTGCATTCCCTAAATAATCCCATCAAGAAATCCGGGCATATACAGATTTTATATGGAAATCTCGCCGAGGAAGGAGCAGTAGCAAAAATTACAGGTAAAGAAGGAGAAGTTTTTGAAGGAACCGCTCGTGTTTTTGAAGATGAATTTGAAGCCAACGAGGGAATTAAAAATGGCCAAGTAACATCCGGCGATGTGGTTGTGATCCGCTATGTTGGCCCCAAAGGCGGACCCGGGATGCCGGAAATGCTCAAACCAACCTCTGCCATCATGGGCGCGGGGCTAGGCAAAGAAGTTGCCCTGATTACTGACGGCAGATTTTCCGGCGGAACCCATGGTTTTGTAGTAGGACACATCACCCCCGAAGCACAGGTGGGCGGAGCCATTGCCCTGGTTAAAAACGGAGATACAATCCGTATTGATGCTCAAAAGAATGAGATCAATGTACTTATTTCTGATGAAGAACTGGCCGGCCGAAGAAAATCATGGACGGAACCACCGCTTAAAGAAACCCGCGGAACACTTTATAAATATGCAAAAACCGTTTCATCAGCCTCAGAAGGTTGTGTAACCGACGAATGTTAATTAATCACTCACTTAATATTAACAAAAATATGGAATCATTAGCAGCAACATCAACCAAGCAGAAAAAACCTAAAGCCAAAAAAGAAATACTCAGCGGAGCTGACGCCGTTATCCGAATTCTGCAAGAAGAGAATGTGGAAACTATATTTGGCTATCCCGGAGGGGCTATAATGCCGGTTTATGATGCAATGTACGATCATGGTGACACCATTGACCACATTTTAGCACGCCACGAACAAGGGGCCATTCATGCCGCACAGGGCTATGCCAGGGCTTCAGGAAAAGTGGGTGTTTGCCTGGCTACATCTGGTCCCGGGGCAACTAATCTCATAACCGGAATTGCCGATGCCCAAATTGATTCCACACCTCTTGTTTGCATAACCGGGCAGGTTCCTTCCGCATTGTTGGGAAGTGATGCTTTCCAGGAATGTGATGTACTTGGGATTTCGATGCCCGTTACTAAATGGAATTTCCAGATAACCCGCGCTGAAGAGATTCCCACAGCACTTGCCAAAGCTTTCTATCTGGCCCGCTCCGGCCGGCCTGGCCCTGTAGTGATCGATATCACCAAAGATGCGCAATTTGAAAAGTTTGATTTTAAATATGAAAAGTGTACTTCCATACGAAGTTATGTTCCGAAGCCTAAACTGAATCATGCTAAAGTTGCAGAAGCAGCTGAGCTTATTAATAATGCTGAACGACCTTATATCCTATTTGGACAAGGAGTAATTTTAGCAAATGCTGAAAAAGAATTTAAACAGTTTATAGAGAAAACAGGGATTCCTTCTGCATGGACCATCATGGGATTATCAGCCCTTGAAACCGATCACCCGCTGAACGTGGGAATGCTTGGCATGCATGGCAATTACGGGCCCAATCTACTCACTAATGAGTGTGATGTATTGATTGCCATTGGGATGCGGTTTGATGACCGTGTTACTGGAAATCTTTCCAAATACGCCAAACAGGCAAAAGTTATTCATTTGGAAATTGACCCTTCAGAAATTGATAAAAACGTTCCGGCAGATATCCCTGTATTAGGTGATGCCAAGGAATCACTTACCGAACTAATCAAACTTGTTAACCCAAACAGCCACGAGAAATGGCTGCAACGATTCCGCGATTGTGATAAACTAGAATGGGAAAAAGTGATTGAAGAAGAACTTTATCCCACTACAGATATTTTAAGTATGGGGGAAGTAATCAGAATCATTAATGAAAAAACCAACGATGACCATATTTTGGTTACCGATGTTGGGCAACACCAGATGGTTGCCTGCCGATACACTAAATTCAGCCGTTCGAAAAGTAATATCACCTCCGGCGGACTTGGGACAATGGGCTTTGGACTTCCTGCCGGTATTGGAGCTGCACTTGGAGCGCCAGATCGAACAGTTGTGGCAGTAGTTGGAGATGGCGGTTTGCAAATGACCTTGCAAGAACTGGCTACGATTTATCAAACCAAAGCTAAGTTAAAAGTTCTGCTGCTCAACAACGAATTTCTTGGCATGGTACGCCAGTGGCAACAGCTATTTTTTGAAAAACGATATTCATCCACCGAACTTATTAATCCTGATTTTCAGCAGCTGGCAAAAGGATTCTACATCCCCACAGCGAAAGTTACTGAACGGGAAAACCTTGAAAAGGCAATTGAGGAATTCATCAATTACGACGGAGCTTACTTCCTCGAAGTAATGGTGGGCAAAGAAAACAATGTATTTCCTATGGTCCCAAGTGGCTCGGGAGTTGCAGAAATTCGATTGGAGTGATCTCATGGAAACAGAAAAACAAGAATTTACAATAACCGCTTACACCGAAAATCATGTGGGATTACTGCACAGAATCACCATTATTTTCACCAAGCGAAAAATTAACATTGAAAGCCTGACCACTTCAGAAAGTGAAACCGAAGGCATTCATCGTTTCACCATAGCAGTCACGGAGACCGAAGAACAGGTCATCAAAGTGGTAAAGCAGATTGAAAAACAGGTTGAAGTGCTAAAAGCCGACTACTACACTAAAAAAGAAGTGGTCCAACAGGAGCTTGCTTTGTATAAAATATCAACAAAATCACTCACTAATGGGCTGGAAGTGGAGCGCATCGTTCGCGAACATAATGCACGTTTCCTAACTATAGAAAAGCATTTTGTAGTCATTGAAAAGTCCGGATACCGGCGTGAAACAAAGGCGCTATTTGATGAATTAAAGCCTTTTGGCATCAATGAATTTGTACGCTCCGGACGAATTGCGGTTTCCCGGGAAAGAGATGGTATTGGGAAAGATGTAGAAAGGATGTTGGCCGGAACAGAGGCATGATACCACGTACATTTAATCTCGTCCCACAAATTCAGTTTAGAGCAAAACAACAATTTTAATTACACACAAAACATAGAAAAAACATTATGGCAACACTTAATTTTGGCGGAGTTGAAGAGGAAGTAGTAACACGGGAAGAATTTCCCCTGGAAAAAGCTATGGAAACAATGAAAGATGAAACCATTGCCGTTCTCGGCTATGGAGTTCAGGGGCCCGGACAAGCTCTAAACCTGAAAGACAACGGGTTTAATGTGATCGTTGGCCAGCGTAAAAATTCCAGTACATGGGATAAAGCGGTTGACGATGGCTGGGTTCCCGGCGAAACTCTTTTTGAAATTGAGGAAGCAGCCCAGAAAGGAACTGTCATCCAATATCTGCTTTCAGATGCCGGACAAATCGCCGTTTGGCCAACGGTAAAGAAAGCGCTCAATCCCGGAGACGCCCTTTATTTTTCACATGGTTTTGGAATTACTTACAAAGAACGCACAGGCATCATCCCTCCTGAAAATGTGGATGTTATACTAGTAGCTCCAAAGGGTTCGGGAACCTCCCTTCGAAGAATGTTTTTGGAGGGCAGGGGCCTGAACTCAAGCTACGCTATTTTCCAGGATGCCACCGGTCGTGCAAAAGAACGAGTTACCGCTCTTGGTATCGGAGTTGGATCAGGTTATCTCTTTAAGACAGATTTCCGCAAAGAAGTATTTAGCGATTTAACCGGCGAACGCGGAACCTTAATGGGTGCTATACAGGGAATTTTTGCAGCTCAGTATGAGGTACTTCGTGCCAACGGTCACACTCCTTCCGAAGCCTTCAATGAAACCGTGGAAGAACTTACACAATCTCTTATGCCATTGGTTGCAGAAAACGGCATGGACTGGATGTATGCAAACTGCTCTACCACTGCACAGCGCGGTGCCCTCGACTGGTGGAAAAAATTCCGCGATGCAACTAAACCTGTTTTTGAGAATTTGTATGAAGAAGTAGCAGCCGGAAGAGAAGCACAGCGCTCTATCGACTCTAACAGTAAAGCCGATTATCGTGCAAAACTGGAAGAGGAATTAAAAGAACTACGTGAATCAGAAATGTGGAGAGCCGGTTCTACAGTTCGTCAGCTTCGACCTGAAAATAATCCCGTGGAGGAAGAAGTAGCCGAATAATTCCGTAGGGCGGACAGATTTGTCCGCCCGCTC
>JBBDLQ010000019.1:17744-40751 GCA_040878765.1 Balneolaceae bacterium
GGAGGAAGAAGTAGCCGAATAATTCCGTAGGGCGGACAGATTTGTCCGCCCGCTCCTGTCGCGATGGCTTATAACCAGTTCAATATTGGAACAGATGGTCAGGAACAGATTTTCGCACCAACGCAGAGCGTGTGGTGCGAGGCCAAAAAGACTATTATTACATAATGAGGCCAAAAAAACTATTACATAATTAAGTCCTCGTTCCACACGCTCTGCGTTGGAACGAACCAATACGGGGCGAGAAGTAATATTATTAAAAAAGCCTCGCTCTGCGTCGGAGCGATTAAACAATTCAAAATTTCAAATCCATAATTTCCAATTTCTCAAATGCCTGAAGCAAAAACCTCAAATAAAGTATCTGTACAAAGCATACAACAAGCCGCACATGTATTAAAAGACGTCGCAATTCGAACTCCCTTGATGTTTAATCATCAGCTTTCCGAACAGGCCGAAGCCAAAGTCTGGCTTAAAAGAGAGGATTTGCAGGTTGTTCGTTCTTATAAAATCCGGGGTGCATACCACAAAATGCAAAGCCTTTCGGATAAAGAGCTGGAAAATGGCATTGTTTGTGCAAGTGCTGGAAATCACGCCCAGGGAGTGGCTTTTGCATGTGCCAAAAAGCAAATTAAAGGCACCATTTTTATGCCTGTTCCCACTCCAGAGCAAAAAGTAAAACAGGTAAAAATGTTTGGGAAGGATTTCGTGGAAGTGCGATTGGTCGGTGATACTTTTGATGACTCTTTTGTACACGCCATGACTTTTTGTGCCGAAAAAAATGCAGCTTTCATTCCGCCGTTTGATGATCTTAAAATTATTGAAGGTCAGGGTACGGTTGGTAAAGAAATCCTGGAAGATGCTGAAGAACCTATCGATTACCTCATTGTGCCATTGGGCGGCGGCGGACTTTCATCGGGAATCGGCTCCTATTTCAGCGTACTATCCCCTTCTACAAAAATTATTGGGGTAGAACCGGCCGGAGCACCTGCTATGAAAAAATCCTTGGAAAAGGGACAACTCATCACGCTCGATAAAATTGATAAATTTGTGGATGGCGCTTCCGTAAAAAGAGTAGGTGAGCATACCTTTAAAATTTGTCAGGAAGTATTGGAAAAAGTAATCACCGTGCCGGAAGGTAAAGTGTGCAGTACCATACTTCAGCTTTACAACGAACAGGCCATTGTGGCCGAGCCAGCTGGTGCCTTATCGGTGGCTGCACTGGATATTTTAAAAAGTGAAATTAAAGGAAAAAATGTTGTTTGCGTGGTTAGCGGGAGTAATAACGATATCACCAGAACAGCTGAAATTAAGGAGCGCTCTATGCTATATGAGGGATTAAAACACTATTTCATTGTCGATTTTCCGCAGCGCGCCGGTGCTTTAAGGGAGTTTCTAAATGAAGTGCTGGGGCCAGATGATGATATCGCCCATTTCGAATATTCCAAAAAAACCAGTCGTGAGCATGGGCCGGCTTTAATCGGGATTGAAATTACTGACAAGGAACATTTTGAGCCTTTGGTAAAACGAATGGAAGCGGCCAAGATCAAATACGAATACGTAAATAATCAGCCGCATTTATTTCGGTTTTTGATTTGACCAAGCTCAAGCTCTATTCCTGTTCAATCATCCCAAAACTGCCTACACTTGCGGATAAAATCGGGGGATGATACATTGATAGTCAATTGTCAATAAACCTTTTCTCATGAAAACAATGACCTGTAAACAATTAGGCGGAGCCTGCAATCAAGAATTCACGGCTGAAACCTTTGAAGAAATTGCCGCCCAGAGTAAGAAACATGGAGTCGAGATGTTTAAACAAGGAGATGAAGCTCACATGAAAGCCATGCAGGAGATGTCGGAAATGATGAACGATCCTGATGCCATGCAGAAATGGATGGAAAAGAAACGACTGGAATTTGAAGCGCTCCCCGAAGATAATTAGATACCTAAAATTACTTTTACAGCTCCTCAACCATCATCGCTACCGTTTTCTTTCCTCCTTCTGTAGCCTGCACTGCAACTTGTCTGAATCCGAGCCCTTAATGAAAGTAAGAGAATTTGGATTGGGCGGTTTAAGGTTTACTTCGCACGCGATAAGTTTTTCAGTTGAATGCTCAAACAAGTATTGGTAGATTGCCGTCCCAAGCTTTTTCCCGTGGTTGTTTTTCGAAATCACAATACGATCTACATAATCGAAATCTGAGTAGTTATTGAAATGAACATCTAAAATAATTTATAAAAAAATTACTGCATCTATGTTAAAAGGAAATACTTGTCCTGTTTGTAATAAAAGTATAACCACCTTCACATCATTTTTGAAACCTTCCAAACCTCAAAAAAGCATTACCTGCCAAAATTGCGGCGCTTCCGTTACCATCAAAAACGGTTTTGTAGGTTTTATTCTTGCCTGTGTTTTAATTGGACTTGCTTTGCCAACTTTTTTGCTTGGAACAGGTGCGCTGGAAGGTATTTTCAGCAGCTTTCCTAAATGGGCGTTTTTAAGTTTGGTTATTGCATATCTTGTGCTTTGGGTATTTACGGTATCTCTCCTTAGCTGGTTATTTATAGGCTGGAAAAAAGCTGATGTTGATTAATTCATGGAATAGTTTCTTGATTTTAAATTTCCTGTTCACAAAATTCAATTAGAACCTATAACCAAATTAATGGACTGTAAAAAATCTCAGTTCAGTTTGATAATTCAGTTCCCTATTTCAATTGTGCCTTTATGTCGCCACTGCTAAATGTGGTTGAAGGGGCTAGAATCAAAGGACTCCAAAAAAAGCGAAATCCTTCTCGTCTAAAAGCCATGCAGAAATGTATGGAAAAGAAACTACTGGAATTTGAAGCTCTTCCGAGAATGATTAATCATTTGATATAAAAAGTCCGAGTTATCTCGAAATCGGACTTAACGGTCTTAACTGGTTTCTAACTTAGCAGTACTTTTACTTCCTTTCTTACCAATGAAGCCAAAACTTTCTCAATACTTGCCGGAAAAATCCATTCACATCTTTTTAACCAGCATAGCCACTTTTTTCTTTCCATGATAGGTCTGTTGTTCGGCTACTTCTTTAAATCCGAGGGCTTTATGGAATTCTAAAGAATCAGGATTTGGTGGATTTAAATTGACTTCACATGTAATGATCTTTTTATCAGATTTCTGAAAAAGTTCTTCATACAAAGCTGTCCCAAATTTTTGATCCCTGTACTTTTCAGCAATTACAATACGGTCCACATAATCAAAGTCTGAGTAGTTATTACAAAAGAATATATAATTCAGGCTTTTGTAGTTTAATCCAGGTTCCAGAACAATCATAAACCCGGCAATTTCATCCTTATTTTCTGCCACCAAAAAACGGGAAGCATTTTCCAAAAACCATTCCAAATCAGACATTACAATATCACCAACGTGAGGTAAAGCTGCCTGATTTAAAGAAAGGACTGCTTCAAGATCATTAATTGTAGCTTTTCGAATATTCATATCCGTTCATCAGTTAACAATATCCACTCAATAATTATAGATTCGGAAGATATGCAATCACTATTTTCGATAAAAAATTTATCACACTAAGCTATCCATTTCGGTAAACATGGTCAATGTATTTCGCAATTCAAATACAGTAATATTTTTTATGGAATTTTATACCTGAAATTTAGAGTTTCACCAACCTTAACTAATCATATTGTAAATAACCAACAAATGGATTGTAAAAAAACTTTCTTTCAGCTTAATCCTTCCGTCACTTACCTCAATTGCGCATTTATGTCGCCACAACTAAAGGTTGTTGAGGAAGCAGGAATTCGCGGTATGGAACGAAAAAGAAATCCATTCAACATTACCCCGGAAGAATTTTTTGGTGAAACGGATTTGCTTCGAGGTGAATACGCCAAATTAATCAATGCCCATGACCCAAACCGAATTGTGGTAATTCCATCCGCTTCCTATGGCATGGCCAATGTGGCCAAAAATCTGAGGGTATCAAAAGGTGACAACATCATTGTAGTGGGAGAACAATTTCCCAGTAACGTATATCCGTGGAGAACGGTGGCGAATGAAAAGGGAACAGAATTAATTACAATCACACCTCCCGGGGAAATTAAAAACCGGGGTAAAATCTGGAATGAGCGAATTTTGGAAGCCATCAATCCAAAAACAAAACTGGTGGCTTTGGCTAATGTACATTGGGCGGACGGCACCTTATTTGACCTGAAATCCATCCGCAAGCGTACTCAGGATGTAGGTGCCTGGCTGGTAATTGACGGAACCCAATCGGTTGGTGCTTTGCCATTTGATGTGCAGGAAATTAAACCGGATGCATTGATTTGCGCCGGGTATAAATGGCTGTTGGGCCCTTACAGTATTGGATTGGCATACTATGGGCCTGCTTTAGATGAGGGCAAGCCGGTAGAAGAAAACTGGATCAATCGCTACGAAAGTGAGAATTTCGCAGGCTTGGTAAACTATAATGATAAATACCAATCCGGAGCATTGCGGTATGAAGTGGGAGAGCATAGTAATTTTATCCTGGTACCGATGATGCTGGCAGCCCTCAAACAACTCAATGAATGGGGGGTGGAAAATATTCAGAACTATTGCCGGGAATTAATATCAAATTCAGTTATAAAACTAATTCAATCCGGATATAAAATTGAAGATGAGGATTATCGGGGAGCGCATTTGTTTGGTATCCGATTAGGAGAACAGCACCAGATTGAAAAAATTAAAACTGCCTTAGCTGAAAAACAGATTTTAGTTTCATACAGGGGAGATTCCATCCGTGTGGCTCCAAATGTGTATAATACGAAAGAAGATCTCACACAGCTTACAAATGTATTGATATCATGAAATCAAATTTAAATACGCTCCTTATTAATTGCGCGGATGCTAAAGGCCTTGTCTATAAAATCACCGATGTTATCTACCAAAATGACCTGAATATTGTATTAAATCGTGAGTTTGTTGAACACGAAAGCAAACATTTTTTTATGCGCACGGTGGTTGAAGGGGATTTAAATGAAACAAAATTAGTCAGTCAGTTGCAGGAGGTATTACCCGATAATGCTCAAATCAGGTTAAGCAGTCATAAAAATAAAGATATAATACTAATGGCAACCAAAGAGCATCATGTACTGGGTGATTTGATGATTCGAAATGAATTCAATGAAAACAGGGCAAATATACGTGCTGTGGTCAGTAATCATGATTCATTACGACCATTCGTAGAGCGATTTGATATTCCATTCCATTTTGTAACTCATAAAGATAAAACCCGGAACGGGCATGAGACAGAAATTCTACATGTTATTAATAGTTATGAACCGGATTATATCATCCTGGCTAAATACATGCGAATTTTATCGCCTGAGTTTGTAGATCAGTTTCCAAATCAGCTTATCAATATCCATCATTCTTTTTTACCGGCATTTATAGGAGCTAAACCCTATCATCAGGCCTATCAGCGCGGTGTGAAAATAATCGGGGCTACTGCCCATTATGTGACAGACGACCTGGATGAAGGGCCTATTATTTACCAAAGAACTACGCCGGTAGATCACCGCTATGATGCCGACCAAATGGCTCAGGCCGGCCGCGAAATTGAAAGCAAGGTTATGGCTGAAGCCATCCAGTTAGTACTTGATGACAAGGTATTTATTTACGGAAACAAGACGGTGATCTTGGATTGATGGGGATCAGTTTAGTTGAAAACAGCCTATAATAAAAGGGACATTACAATACATCCCTCGCTCCATACACTTACATCCCTCGCTCCATACGCTCCGCGTTGGAGCGGAGATAGTGGCATTTACAATTAATCACCACTCATAACAGCCTTAAAGTAGTCTTTTCTCATCTCAGCGATGGCTGATATGGAGATCCCTACCGGACAAACAGCTTCACATTCCGCATAGTTGGAGCAATCACCAAAACCTTCCTCCTTCATTTGATCCACCATTGCCACTACACGATTTGATCGTTCAACCTCACCTTGTGGAAGTTTATTAAGGTGGGCAATTTTAGCACCTGTAAACAACGATGCTGATGCATTTGGGCAGGCAGCTACACAAGCTCCGCAGCCTATGCATGTGGCATAATCAAAAGCCGTATCTGACTTTTCTTTTTCTACAGGAATTAAATTAGCCTCCGGAGCAGAACCTGTTTTCACGGATACATAACCACCGGCTTCAATAATTCGGTCGAATGCATTTCGGTCCACAACCAGATCTTTAATAACAGGAAAAGCCGCTGCCCTGGGTGGTTCAATAGTAATGTGATCACCATCCTTATAATTGCGCATATGCAACTGACAAACAGCAACACGTTCTTTTGGCCCGTGTGCTTGTCCATTAAGAACCAGGTTACAGGAACCGCAAATACCTTCACGACAATCATAGTCAAATTCCACCGGTTCTTTTCCGGCCAGCATTAACTCCTCGTTGAGCACGTCAAGCATTTCAAGGAACGACATATGTTCATTTACATTTTCGAGGGAATATTCCTCAAAATGTCCCTGAACATTAGGGCCGTTTTGTTTCCAGTATTTCAGATGAATGGTCATTTCTTTGCTCATAATATTTTTCTTTTTTTGATTTGCCGCCACTTACGTTCCAACGCAGAGCGTGTGGAACGAGGTCTAGAAGATTTAACCTCCTTGCTCCAATCGCTCAGCGTTGGAGCAAACCCTATGTCTTGGCAATATCATTTATAACTGCGTTGTTTTAACTCAACGAATTCGAATTCAAGATTTTCTTTGTGAAGGGTTTCTTCCAGTTTGCCGTTCAGGCCTTTGAATTCCCAGGCAGATACGAATGAATATTCCTCATCATTACGCAGTGCCTCCCCTTCATCAGTTTGAAATTCTTCCCTGAGATGGCAGCCGGCTGATTCTTCCCTGTCGAGTGCATCTTGTGCCATTAGTTCTGCTAATTCAAAATAATCAGCAACACGGGCGGCAAATTCCAGGTATTTATTGTAATTATTTTTCTCTCCGGGAACTTTAACATTATGCCAAAATTCATCCCTGAGAGCCCGAATATCCTCAATAGCGGATTTCAGGCCTTCCGCATCGCGGGTAATTCCAACACGATCCCACATAATTTTACCCAGCTCACGATGGAAATCAATTATAGTTCGGTTACCATTTATATTCAGCAATTTATCAATCTGTGCCTGAGCTGAGGTTTCAGCCTCTTTAAAAGCATCATGATCGGTCCCATAGCGTTTACCGGGCTTCTGTTTCGCCAGGTAATCACCAATAGTATATGGCAGAACGAAGTATCCGTCTGAAAGACCCTGCATCAATGCACTTGCTCCCAATCGGTTAGCACCATGATCAGAGAAATTAGCTTCTCCTGCAGCAAATAATCCGGGAATATTGGTTTCAAGGTTATAATCAACCCAAAGGCCACCCATGGTATAATGCACGGCCGGGAAAATACGCATTGGCCGTTCATATGGGTTTTCACCTGTAATATTTTCATACATATCAAACAGGTTGCCGTATTTGGCTGAAATAGCTTCTTTGCCGTCTCGTTTAATTGCATCACGGAAATCTAGATATACTGCCAGGCCGGTATCACCAACACCAAGTCCGTCATCACATACTATTTTAGCATTTCGTGAAGCCACATCGCGCGGAACCAAATTACCGAAACTTGGATAGCGCTCTTCCAGGTAATAATAGCGTTCGTCTTCTGGGATATCGTTAGGGTGCCGGTCATCCTTTGGCTTCCTTGGAACCCAAACGCGTCCGTCATTCCTTAAACTTTCACTCATAAGTGTTAGCTTGGACTGATAATCGCCGGATACAGGAATACATGTCGGGTGAACCTGAACAAAACATGGATTCGCAAATGCAGCACCGCGTTTATGTGCTCTCCATGCAGCGGTTACGTTTGAATTTTTTGCGTTAGTAGAAAGATAAAATACATTTCCATATCCGCCTGTAGCCAATACTACGGCATCAGCTTCCCAGCGATTTAACTCTCCGGAAACAAGATCCCGGGTTATAATTCCCCGGGCTTGCCCTTCTATCAACACTACATCCAGCATCTCGTGGCGAGGATGGTATTTGATATTACCATTGTGAACCTGGCGCATCATTGCCTGATACGCTCCAAGCAACAGCTGCTGACCGGTTTGTCCGCGTGCATAAAAAGTTCGTGAAACCTGTGCTCCTCCAAAAGAACGGTTGGCGAGGTGACCGTCATATTCGCGGGCAAAAGGCACACCCTGTGCTACGGCCTGATCAATAATTTCATTTGAAACCTGGGCAAGACGATATACATTGGCCTCGCGAGACCGGTAATCGCCCCCTTTAATGGTATCATAAAAAAGGCGCCAAATACTGTCGCCATCATTGGGATAATTTTTGGCTGCGTTGATTCCTCCCTGGGCAGCAATACTGTGGGCACGCCGGGCTGAATCCTGTATGCAGAAACTTCTTACATTATATCCGAGTTCTGCGAAACTGGCGGCAGCAGCTCCACCGGCCAAACCGGTTCCCACCACTATAATTTCATATTTCCGTTTGTTATTGGGCGATACCAACTTGATGTCTTTGATATGCTTGTCCCATTTTAGTTCTAATGGTCCGCCGGGTACTTTTGAATCTAATTTCATGATTATTTAATTCGCCACGAAAGCACTAAAACACGAAAATTGTATGTTTACATCCTGATTTAACATTTCCGGTTTTGTGGTTCCTGTTGTTTAGATTAAAATTTTCTTCTTGTACAGTTCAAATTAAATTTCCTATTTCGTTAGCTCATCCACAATTGATGAGCGCCGCATCACAACTGCCACCCACAAGGAATATATACAGGGGAATAGAGATGAAGCCGAGCATCAGCACGATGGCAAATATATATGCACCGACTTGAACTTTTTTTGAGGTTTCGCCATGCTTCATTCCAAGAGAAGTGAATGCACTCCATGCACCATGAGCAAGATGTAAAATCACCAAGGCCAATACAGCTATATAGCTGAAAGCAACAAATGGATTGGTAAACTCATCAATAACGAGGGCTTTTAGATCCCGCATTTCTTTTCCGTCAACCATAATGGCTTCTGTCGGGCCAAATTTAAAGTGCCAGATATGCAATACAAGAAATACCAGAATTATAACACCGGTATAGATCATACTTTTTGAGGCAAGAGTTTGATGACTAGGCCCTCCTTTGGTTTTATATTCTGCATAACCCTCAGGACGGGCTTTTCGCCGTCCCCACCAAATGGAAATTCCCAATATTGCATGATATATAAAGAAAAATGCCAGTCCCGCTTCAACCACATATAACAACGGGCCCAGGCTTTCGAGGGTGTATGTGTAAATATTGAAGGCATCTTTACCTCCAAATAATGAAAAGTTACCGGCAAGGTGTCCAATCAGGAATAGCATCAGCCCGATACCTGTGATACCGGTCATAATTTTGCGGCCAACCTGAGAATTCAGTGCTTTAATGAGAGAAGGCATGTAATTCCGACTTTATTATTTTCAATTGATGATAGTTAACAAGCTATGTGCATTTATCCGTCCCAAACAGTATTGAAATAATATGAATGCTTTATGAACAGCTTATTACGCTTTGAAAATCGGTTTTTCCGCTTTGAATAACAAGGCAGAATGGGTCTAAATATGATCGCACAATTGGGTATTGTGCAGATTTCACTGATTTTTATTTCAATCAAGTTTAGTCCTCGTTCCACTCGCTCTGCGATGGAACGAATATTAGGAATGATAATTCATTATGCTTCCATTACCTTCAAGCCAATCAATCTTATAGCATTTGAAAACCGTTAAGCAAATATACGAATCCTCTTTTCGCGAACGTGGCTCCAAATTTTTGGGTTACTTGTTCCCTGCTGAATCTGAAGAGGATTTTCAAGGGCAACTGGGACAAATCAAATCAAAATACCCGGATGCTACCCACCATTGCTACGGCTGGCGGCTCAATCCGGCTCAGCCTAAAGAATTCAGTTCCGATGATGGTGAACCTTCTGGTACGGCCGGACTCCCAATTCTGAATCAGCTCAAATCATTTGAGGTTATAAATACCGGAATTGTTGTGGTGAGGTATTTCGGAGGAACCAAACTTGGTAAATCCGGCCTGATCGAAGCTTATGGTTTATCGGCACAAACCTGTTTAGAAAAAGCTGATCTCATTTCAATTAAATCGGTTCAACTTTTCGAAATTCGATATCCTTATCCTGAAGAGAATACCATTAATAAATTAACAAATGATTATGGGCTAAAAGTGCTGGAATCAAAATATTTGGAAGATGTAACTTTAAAAGTGGCTTGCCCAATGGAAACAGTAAAAGCTTTCGAACAAGAACTATCAGGAATGGAGCATCTCAAGATTTCCTTCATCAAATTAAAGAAATCTTACGTTTAGAAATCGCATTACTTATATTTGAGTAGAGGTGATTAAAATGAGTAATTCAGATTCAACAATTATAAAAAAAGAAAAAAATAAGAAAACCCACCCTGCGGTTGGTATGTGGAAGGATAAGTGGCCAGAAAAAAAAACCAGTAGGGAGATAGCCAGAGAACTCAGACAAAAACAATGGCAAAGATCTTAGTTGATACAGATGTACTTATCGAAATTTTTCGGGGAAATAAAAACATCGACAACGAACTGCAACAAAATGAATGTTCTATTAGTGCTGTTACCTACATAGAATTAATACAAGGGGAGGATACCAGTCGGAACGAAATCAAATTGATTCAAAGTTATATTTCTGATTTTAAATTTTGGCATATTTCAGAAAACATTAGTGAACTTTCAATTGGTTTGGCTAAAGAATAAAGTCCCAGTCATAACCTTAAATTAGCAGACGCACTTATCGCATCTACTGGAATAATCCATGGGTTATCACTTTTCACGAATAACAAAAAAGATTTCAATTATCTCCAGAAACTGACTTTATATTGATTCCTTTCTTTCTCGCCCCATGCACCTTACCCAGTAAACCCCTATTTTCTGAAAAAAATATGCTATGAATATTTATACTAAAACCGGAGATGCAGGAGAAACCTCTTTGTTTGGCGGGCAACGGGTCTCCAAAAGTTCTAAACGTATTGACTCCTATGGAACCGTTGATGAGCTAAATTCCATTTTAGGAATGGCGGCTTCCTTTGGAGTTAGTAAAAAAGGAGCTGAATTGCTTGAAACCGTTCAACAGCAATTATTTGTGTTGGGAGCCGACCTGGCCACCCCAAAATCAAAAGAGGTCAGAATTAACCGGATCGGAACTGAGGAAGTTGAATTTCTTGAACAAGCCATTGATGAAATGGAAGAAAACCTGGAACCACTCAAAAATTTCATTTTGCCTGGGGGTTCTGAAGCTGGTTCAGCCCTGCATTTTGCGCGTACCGTTTGCAGAAGGGCAGAACGTATTACGGTTGACTGCAAACAGGAGGAAGATATATCTGAAATAGCAATTATGTATATAAACCGGCTATCAGATTTTCTATTCGTTTTAGCACGGTATGAAAATCATCAGGGCGGAACCGAAGAAAAAACCTGGATTCCATCCCGATAAAAATGGCCTTAAGTAACAAAGCGAAAAACTACATCCGAAAACATCACTCCAAAAAAAGTACCAGCCAACTCGCTGATACTCTGAAACAGGATAAAGATGAGATACAGGCTTTTATGAATGAGTTAAAAGAGCCCCTTCCTTTAAAGAAGAAAGCTCTGTTCTATAGCATTACCCTTTCCATCCCCATCCTGTTTTTTGTTGTTCTGGAATTGATTCTCCAAAGTGTAAATTATAAAGGCGATACCAGATTATTCCTTGATCCGGAAATACCTACTGAGGAATATTATTTTCCCAATCCAAAATTTGCTTCTCGTTATTTCTTTTATACCAAAACAACTCCAAGCCCTTCCATCGATGTTTTTCTACAACAAAAACCGGAAAATTCCTATCGTATTTTTGCCATGGGTGGCTCAAGTGCTGCCGGTTATCCGTATGGATTTAATGGAACTTTTTCCCGGGTGGTAGATGATATACTAACAGATGCCATGCCCGATAAGGAAGTTGAGGTTGTGAATGTAGCCACATCAGCCATCAGTACGTATACTTTAGTTGATCAGGTGGATGAGATACTGGAGCAGCAGCCGGATGCCATCATGATTTATACCGGGCACAATGAATTTTATGGGGCCCTTGGCGTAGGCTCCAATGAAACCCTTGGGGGATTTCCGGGCTTCGTTCGCTTTTACCTGAAATTACAGCGGTTTAAAACTTTTTTATTATTGCGGGAAATGATCGTGAATTCAGGTCAGTGGTTTGCCGGAGTTATTGGAAATGAGGAGAATATTAATGCTAGAGGAACATTGATGGAACGCATTATACGCGATCAATCCATAGAATTAGATGGGACAATGTATAAGATGGCAATGGTTCAGTTTCAGAGTAATATGGAAGCCATCATTCAAAAATTCGAAAAGCATAGAGTTCCGGTCTACTTAAGTACCATTTCAAGTAACATAAAAGATCAGCCTCCTTTTGTTTCTATAGAAAGTGATCATTTTCCGGCTGCAGATTCCATCTATTATGATGCACAGTCTCTGTTCCAAAAGAACGATACCATCACCGCTAAAGAACAATTTGAATTTGCGAAAGATCTGGATGGACTAAAATTCCGTGCGCCAACCGAGATAAATGATATCATTCACTCTCTTTCTAATGAATTCGAAAATGTAAGATTGGTGCCAACGCATCGAAAACTGGAAGATGCCTCGCCTGCAGGAATCATCGGTAACAACTTAATGCTTGAACACCTTCATCCCAATCAAACCGGATATTTCATTATGGGGAAAACCTTTGCTGAATCTTTAATTAATGATCTAAAACAAAGCAATATGGTTTCCAATCCTGACCTGCATCTCGATACCTACTTCCAGAAAATGTATTTAACTGATTACGATGATCTAATTGTCCATCACCGCATACGTGCACTCAAACAAGGTTTTCCTTTTGTGACTGAGGGTGAAATAACGCCCTATCAAAAAGGGTATAAACCCACGGATATTGTTGACAGCCTGGCTTTTGAAGTAGTTCAAAAGGATAAGCGCTGGGATGCTGCAAAAATTGAAGTCGCAGAATATTATCAAAGCCAAATGAATATTGAAAAAGCCTTGTTAGAGTATTATGGATTGATCAGAAATCAGCCTTGGAATGATGCTCCTTATATATTTTCTGCCCGATTATTATTGGATCATAATAAATTTTCAGAGGCGGAACCCTTATTGCGAAAGGCATATGAGCTGAAACCCGATGAAGCCTATACAACTAAAATGCTGGGAGCAATTGAGCTTCATAAAGGCAATACCAAAGAAGCGATCCGTTTGCTGGAAGAATCGCGGCAGGTGAATCCAAATGACCCGCAAATGCTTTACAATTTATCGGGAGCATACGGCACGAATCAGGAGTTTGAAAAAGCACTTGAAATTGCGGAGGAAGTCATTGAAGTCAACCCAAATTTCCCCGGTGTTAATGAGTGGAAACAGCAACTCAACAGAATTATAAACTCAAATAGAAACTAATATATTATGGCATTAATGATCTCAGTCTCGGGAATCCGCGGCATTTTTGGAACAGATTTAACCCCTTTAAACCTCACACAATTTACAGCCGCCTATGGCACATGGCTTAAAGGAGGTACTGTTGTGGTAGGCCGTGATTCCCGCGTAACCGGAGAATTATGTGAGGATATTGTTGCCGCTACCCTTGCAAGCGTGGGGTGTGATGTGATTAAAGTTGGGATCGTGCCAACTCCCACTGTAGCCATGGGGGTGTTAAAGCATAAGGCAGCAGGCGGAATAGTAATTTCAGCCAGCCACAATCCTGCCGAATGGAATGCCCTTAAATTGCTGAACAGTAAAAGTGAATTCCTGGATGAGCAACAGGGAAAAGAAGTTATTCACTTTATGGAAAACGGTAAATTTGAATTTCAACCCTATGACAAAATTGGGCTCATTCGGGAGGACAATGATCTGCTTGACGATCACATCCAAAAAATTCTGAACCTCCCGTACATTAATGCGGATGAAATTGCCGCTAAAAATTTCTCTGTTGCAGTAGATGCGGTTAATGGAGCCGGATCAGAGGCTCTTCCGCGATTATTGGAAAAACTTGGAGTCAAAACCATTCATAAATTACATTGTACGCCCAACGGAATATTTCCTCACAATCCTGAACCACTCCCCGCACATCTCACCGAAATTTGTGAACTGGTAAAAGAGACTAAAGTGGATCTTGGTGTTGTTACTGATCCCGATGGCGACCGCCTCGCCTTGGTCGATGATAACGGTAACCTTTTTGGAGAGGAATACACGCAAGCTGCCGCTTTCGATTTCATACTTTCCAAAAAACCCGGGGCTTGTGCTACCAACCTCTCTTCTTCCCGAGTTTCGGATGATGCGGCCCGTGAACACGGGCAAACCTGTTACCGATCAGCTGTTGGAGAGATCAATGTGGTGAAAGTGATGCAGGAACATGATGCCGTTATTGGCGGTGAAGGCAACGGCGGTGTGATTTGTCCCGATCTGCATTATGGACGCGATGCATTAGTAGGAACAGCGATAGTACTTCAGCTTCTAACTGAAAAAAATATGAGCGCTTCGGAATACCGGGCTACACTTCCCGATTATTACATGAGTAAAAACAAAATTCAGCTTGATGAGCTCGGTAAAAATGCCAATGAAGTGCTCGAAATGGTGAAAGATCATTTTTCCAGCCTAAAACCCAATACTGTTGATGGCGTGAAAATTGATTTCGATGAAGGCTGGGTGCACCTGCGAAAATCTAACACCGAACCCATTATCAGGATTTACTCCGAAGGAAGATCACCCGAAGCCGCCAAGGCTTTTGCCAATAAGATTTTTGACCTTCTGAAATAAGCTGAATTTAGTTGTAAGAGTATTCAGCATTTCGATATAGTTTTTTGAATGAAGTTGTATCTTCTTGTAATGGTTATGAATGAAATGATATCTACCACTCACTTAATTGCGATAACATATTATGTATTTCAGTACAACTGATGACGGTATAGAACTCGGTAAAATTCAAGACGATCTTACTTTTTTGCATCGCTGTTATGTAAATATGCTCAGGGAAATTGGCGAAGATCATGCTGCCGATGCCATCGAGAAAGGACAGCATACCAAGACTGATTCTGAAAAAATCAGTAAGGCTTTTTCCCTTTATTTTCAGTTTATCACCATCGTTGAGGAAAATGCGGCCGTTCAGTTGCGAAGAAAGCTGGAAGATGAACACGGCCTTTCCCGCATTTCCGGCCTTTGGGGAAAAACGTTGCTTGACCTGCGAAATCAAAAAATTTCAGAAGAAGAAATCCTGGAAAAGCTTCCGAAAATTCAGGTAGAGCCTGTACTGACAGCCCATCCCACTGAATCGAAACGCTCGACGGTCATCGATCAGCTTCGATCAATTTACCTGCTGATGGTAAAACGGGAAAACCAGATGTGGACGGAAAATGAGCAGAAGCAGATTCAGGATGAAATCATGACGGCAATGCAGCGGCTCTGGAACACCGGGCAGGTTTTCCTTCACAAGCCTTCTATTCAGGATGAACTCCGCAATGTGATGCATTATCTCACTAATGTGTTTCCGAAAGTGCTGCCCATGCTCGATCAGCGCTTGCGGGAAGCCTGGATTGAAGCAGGATTCAACCCTGAACTTCTGGATGATTACCGAAAATTCCCTAAAATCAGTTTTGGCAACTGGGTGGGCGGCGACCGCGACGGCCATCCTTTTGTAACCGATCATGTAACCAGTGAAACGCTCCAAGCATTGAGAAAACAAGCGCTGCACCTCTTGCGGGATGATCTGTCCGGTCTTGCTCAAAAAATCAGCATTTCTTCTTTTGAAGTTGAAGTACCCGATATACTTGTAAAACGCATTGATGAATTGACAAAAAAGATAGGGACGGCATCCAAAGCAGCTCTTGAACGAAATATTGATGAGCCGTGGCGGCAGTTTCTAAACCTGATGCAGCAACTGCTTCCTTTAGATGAAAATGGAGAGCCAATACTTAAACCCGAACCAGGCAGATATTATGTTTCGGAAAAAGAGCCGATAAAAGATCTGCATACCCTGATAAAATCACTTAAAAAAGTTAATGCCGGACGTATAGCAAAGTTAGATGTAGAGCCGGTTGTGCGAAACGCAGAAGCTTTTGGATTTCATTTGGCCGCTCTCGATATCCGCCAAAACAGTAAGTTTCATGATGAAGCTTTATCTCAGCTGCTAAGTGCTGCCGGTATAGAAGATGGTGAAAATTTTACTGAATGGGCGGAGGAAAAGCGGGTGGAATTCCTGAACCAAGAGCTAAAAACATCCCGGCCTTTTGTACGCCATCGTCATGGACTTGGACAGGAAGCAGATGCAGTACTTGCATGCTACCGGGTAATCTATAAACACATTAACAGGTTTGGAACAGGTGGTATCGGTTCGCTTATTGTGAGTATGACGCGGAGCCTGTCAGACCTGTTGGTGGTATATGTACTTTGTCGTGAAGCCGGATTGATGGAACTTACGGATGAAGGAATAGCGTGCAGGCTCCCTGTAGTACCTTTGCTAGAAACCATCGAAGATCTGGAAGAAGGACCACAAATACTGGATAGCTTTTTGGACCATCCGGTTACGAAGCGTAGTATAGCATATCGTCAACATAATGAGGAAGCTGATTCTTTTCAGCAGGTGATGGTTGGATATAGCGACAGTAACAAAGACGGCGGCATATTTGCCAGTTTATGGAGCCTGAACCAGGCCCAGCAAAAACTGACTGATATCGGGAAAAAGCATGATGTTAGGATTCAGTATTTTCATGGCCGCGGTGGTACTATTAGTCGCGGTGCCGGGCCAACCCACCGCTTTATCGCCGGACTATCTTCGGGGACCATTCAGGGATATATGAGACTTACTGAACAGGGAGAAATGATCTCCCAAAAATATGCCAATACTTTAACTGCTCTTTATAACCTTGAATTGCTTCAGGCGGGTACTGCAGGTCTTACACTCGGATCGTACGATCATTCCAATTTATCCGCTAAAACAGAAAATGCAATCAAGAAAAAGCTAGATCCTATCATCAACCATCTGTACGATTATAGCCTTGAAAGCTACCAAAAACTGGTTCGGTCCGATGACTTCGTGAAATTTTTCTCCCAGGCAACTCCTATTGATATTATAGAATCGAGCAGTATTGGTTCACGTCCGGCCCGGCGAACCGGAAAGCGTTCTTTTGGCGATCTCCGCGCAATTCCGTGGGTTTTTAGCTGGAGTCAAGCCCGGTTTTTCCTCACCGGATGGTATGGAGTAGGTTCTGCACTCGAACGTCTCAGGGAGGAAGACGAAGAAGCCTTTAAACTGCTTAGTAAACATGCCATAGACTTCATGCCCTTTCGATACATTATCACCAACGCCTCCTCTGCCATTGCCCTTACCGACACCAATATTATGGAAAGTTACGCCTCCCTTGTTGAGGATAAATCTTTGTCGGAAAATTATCTTGGGCTGATTAAAGAGGAATTCATCCGCACCCGTGAGATGCTTGAATTTTTATATGGACACAAACTTACAAAACGGCGTCCTCGCATGTACCAGATGATTGAGTTTCGTTCAGAACGATTGAAGCCCCTGCATAAACTTCAGATTGAACAGTTAAAAGAATGGCGTGGACTCAAAAAAGAGGGAAAAGAAAAAGAGGCTGCTGAACGCCTGCCGGAAATGCTGTTGGTACTAAATGCCATCGCCAGCGGACTTGGTACTACAGGGTAGTTGCACTAATCAGGGAACGGAATAAAAGCCCCAAAGCTTCATAGAAATACAAAGAGTAATTAAGTTTCACCGCAAAAATAAAAAGCTATGCTAAAGTGGTCAGATCTTAAAAATTACGCACAAAATGGAAATCCTGAACCCGACAAACGGGTTGAAAAATCAGAACAGGAATGGAAGGATGAGCTTACCGATGAACAATATGCCATCACTCGATTAAAGGGGACTGAACGGCCGGGTTCCAGCGATATGTGTTATAAGTTTGATCCCGGTTTATATGCCTGTGTTTGCTGCGGCACCGAACTTTTTGATGGCGATGAAAAATATGACAGCGGCTCCGGCTGGCCTTCCTTCACACAGCCTGTTAAGGAAAATGCCGTAAAATACGAGATGGACACTTCCCAAGGCATGGTCCGGATTGAAGCTTTATGTAACGTTTGTGATGCACATCTTGGGCATGTTTTCCCGGATGGCCCGCCTCCCGGTGGTTTGCGTTATTGTATGAATGCGGTTAGTCTCCAAAAAGTGGAGGACGTAGAAAACTAAAATTGCTGTTGCTTAATTTTCAGGCAGATAATCCGTGGACAGCATTTTGCAAACGGGGGTGTATCTCCAAACTCCCTTTTTCTCCAAAAGATCAGGGTTTTTTACAGTGCCATTTTTGGAAAATTGGACAGATGCTGAAATTAGGGAAAGCCAGGAAGTTTGATATTTGTAGTCTTTTAAACCCATTATCCTGTCCGGGTCATCAACCCTGTTTTTTAAGTATTCTATCCGAAGTTCATCATTAAACTCCAATAACCAAGCTCCTTTGTCATTCGACGGTTTTAAAAAAGCTTCTTTTTCCACTTCAATATCACTGACCTCCGAGGCCGTATAAGCCATTGCTGAGGTGCTGCTTACAAATTATCCGGAATAGAGCCGGTAACCAAAATAAAACGGGGATTTATCGCCTGCCATTGCAATTAAAAAATGCCGAAGAGAGCCATCAAAGTATTTCTGACGATTGTGTTCCCAATGTTCAGCTTCCCTCTCGGTTTTTGGTTTCATTTCTTCAAAGAAATAATCAGCTTCCACATTTACACCCAGAATTTCTCCATACTCTTTTACCTGACCATAAAATCCGTTTCTTTCTGCATGTACCTCATAATAACTTAAAGGTACCTTAAGAGAATATCTCCCCTTTTCATCGGTATTACTCGAAATAGTGGTTCCTTCTACCCAAACCACGATTCCCTTAAATGATTCACCGGTTTCTGCATCTGTTACTTTACCCTGCACCTCAATATGAGGTGATTGAGCCGTCTCGTTAATAGCTTTGTTGGTATTAGCACACGATAAAAAAGTAAAAATAGCGATTTATAGTAGTAATAAGTTTTTAGTACTCGGAAGCATATAAATTTTAAGTAGATGAATGATGTTACAACTAGAGGCAGTTAGCCTGAAACCCAAAGTATGTTTTATTATCTCTTGATCGTGGAGGTATTTAATTTTAAGGATGGAAAAAGCACCTTATCAGACCGCCCCTAATGTAATATTTCTTTGACTTTAGGTTTAACGGTTTTGCAACTTTTTAAACCTTTTATTTTACCAGGGATTTTCCAGGTCTTCTTTAGTGTAACTGTGCTCTCTGAAATTAAACATGCTACCTTTGATATCTTTTAGCAACAAAGGATCATTTCCAAACAAGCGAAAAAGCAGGGCTATGGGTGTTACAATCAAATAATATATCAGGGTAAGCAGTACACGTGAATTAAACCAGCCTAAACCTTCTGCGAGTTTGTACCATGCCCAAACTACCCTGTCTCCCATGGGTGAAATGAATGAACTCAGGCCAATAATACCAGCCGCATAAACAAAGTATATACTTCCAAAAATCCAAGCCAAAACCAGCATACCGGTTACGATTACCAACTGTGTTTTGGGGGTTGAAGGATCATTCCCGATATGTTCCAGCGTTCTTGTTTCTGTCATTTTAAAACAAGGTGTAAATAAATGGTGCGATGGACGAACCGCCACCAATCACAATTAAAAAGCCAAGCAACAGCAGTACAATGATGACCGGAGCCAGCCAGAATTTCTTCCGCTGCTTCATAAAATTCCATAAATCTTTTAGTGTTTCCATATTTCTTAATTTAAGGCCACAAAACCACTAAGTGAAATCACTTTTTAGTGTTATTGTTCTTTTAGGGCAATTCATCAATCTTTTTCGAAAGTTATCTCTTTTTCCCATTTGGGTTGATCTGTTTTTTCAAACACAAAATCCTCTATTACAAGATAATCCATTTCCGTATTCATGAAACACCGATAGGCATCCTCAGGTGTGCATACAATTGGCTCACCCCGTACATTAAAACTGGTATTTACCAGCATACCTAAACCTGCAATATCGTTGAAAGCATTCAGGAGATTCCAGAAACGGGGATTAGTTTCCTCATGCACAGTCTGAATTCGTGCTGAAAAATCAATATGCGTGATAGCCGGTAATTCGGATCTGGGATACGCTAGTTTTTCCCGCAGCGGTTTTTCATGATATCCTTTTGGGGGCTCCTTCCTAAGTACCTCTTTCACCGGCTGCACCAAAAGCATATAGGGGGAATCAGATTTTAGATCAAAGAAAAATTGAGCCTGTTCAGCCATCACAGAAGGTGCAAACGGGCGAAACGACTCCCGGTATTTAATCTTCAAATTCAGCTTTTTTTGCATTTCCGGATTTCGCGGATCTCCTAAAATACTGCGTCCGCCAAGGGCTCTCGGCCCAAATTCCATCCTGCCTTGAAACCAACCAACTACCTTACCATCATCCAACCAGCCAGCAACTTTGGGATATAATTCCTCCTCAGGACATTTTTCATATACAGGCCTAAATTTTTTCACCTGTTGTTTAATTTCAAATTCATGAAATTCAGGGCCTAAATATGCTCCCTGCATAGCATCCGGATTCTCTGGCATTCTGTCTTTCCCAAAATAAATATGATGGGCAGCTAAAGCAGCTCCCACGGCCCCACCTGCATCTCCGGCAGCGGGTTGTATATATATATCCTCGAAAATTTCTTCATTTTGAATAACTCCATTTGCCACACAATTAAGGGCTACACCTCCGGCCAAACACAAGTTTTTGGAACCGGTAAGCCGTTGAGCTTCTTTAGCCATTTTCAGTACTATTTCTTCCGTTACTTTTTGAATAGCCAGGGCTAAATCGGCTTCATGTTGTTGTAACTCAGCTTCTTGTTCTCTCTTGGGAAATCCGAATAACTCCTCCCATTTCTTTTCTTTGACCATTCGCAGGCCGGTGGCATAATCGAAATAATCCTGATTCAGGTAGATGGACCCATCCTCTTTCAGCTCAATCAGTTCGGTTTTTATTTTGTAGATATATTCGTCCAGCAATTTTGAATTTGGATTCCCGTAGGGCGCTAACCCCATCAGTTTATACTCTCCCGAATTCACACGAAAGCCGAGATAATAGGTAAATGAAGAATACAGCAAACCAAGGGAATGGGGAAAGGTGAGCTCCCGCAAAATCTTGATCTCCGTTCCCTGTCCCATGCATATAGAAGCGGTGGCCCACTCACCCACGCCGTCAATAGTTAGTATTGCTGATTCCTCAAAAGGTGACGGATAAAATGCACTAGCAGCATGACTTAAATGATGTTCCGGAAACAAAAAGTTAACTTTCTTTTTGTCGTAATTGCCAATTTCCTCAAGTTTTTCATGCATTACCCGCTTCATAAACATTTTCTCTTTAAGCCAAACCGGCATGGCGGTTATGAATGATTTAAGTCCCCGCGGGGCAAATGAAAGGTAGGTTTCGAGCAATCGTTCAAATTTCAGCAGGGGCTTGTCATAAAAGGCAATGGCGTCCAGTTCATCAAGGTTCACATTGGCAATATCGAGGCAAAATTTTGCCGCATGAGACGGAAATCCCGCATCATGTTTTTTACGGGTGAACCGCTCCTCCTGTGCCGCTGCCAAAATCTTTCCATCCCGGATAATACAGGCGGCTGAATCGTGATAAAATGCTGAAATACCTAAAATTGTCATAGTGATATTTAAATAGTTGTGAAGATACTAATTCTTAGCTTCCCTTCTTTGATTTTTGGTACGTCTGCAGAACTATTCATTTGTAAGAAAAATGTAATTGAAATTCAGTACTTGTAATTTCTTATACCAATTTTACTTTTGTATTTTTGTCCTCAATTTTCAATATCAGGATTATCATGATTATTTCAATGACCGGCTTTGGACGTGGAGAAGCCACAGAAAATGGCATCACGGCTACAGTGGAAATTAAGTCTCTTAACAGCCGGTATCTGGATCTAAGTGTTCGTTTACCCCAGCGCTTACAAGACAAAGAACTGGTAGTAAAGGAACTCGTTCAAAAAACAATAAATCGCGGTAAACTGAATATTACCGTCTATATTACTGAATCAGAGGCCGGGGAACCTTCTATTTCGGTTGATGAAACCAAGGTAAAGGGGTATATGAAAATTTTAAAAAATCTTCGGGAAACAGCGGGTATTGATGATGCTATTACGATCGAAAATCTCACCCAGTTTAATGATGTATTCATTAATAAAGAGGAAGATGAAGAAGTGTTAGAACATAAATGGGCTGTTGGAGAAAAAGCACTAAAGGAAGCAGTAAATTCACTGCTTAAAATGCGGACACAAGAAGGAGATCAGCTTAAAAATGACTTGGTTGACCGTATTGAGTTTATTGAGGAAAATTTAAAGATCATCACTAAAGATACCGACGGGCGTGGTGATGAAATCCGGACTAAATTACAAGAGCGTATCAAGACGCTTATTGAAGAAGAGAAAATTGATCCCGAAAGGCTGGAATTGGAAATTGCCATTTTAGCTGATAAAATGGATATCACAGAAGAAATTGTACGGTTGAAATCTCATCTCAAATTCTTCCTGGAAGCGGTTGAGCAGCCAGAACCGGCCGGCCGGCGACTTAATTTCCTTACCCAGGAAATAAACCGTGAACTAAATACCATCGGTTCCAAAGCAAATAATTCTGATATTGCCCAATATGTGGTGAAGTGTAAAGAAGCCCTCGAGCAAATCCGCGAACAAGTACAAAACGTTGAGTAGTAAATTTCGACTTGCTTCATACGCTCTGCGTTGAAGCAATAATTTCAAATTCCATTCATGGCAAAAAAAGGTAAAGTAATCATCTTAGTGGCACCCAGCGGA
>JBBDLQ010000019.1:40851-45419 GCA_040878765.1 Balneolaceae bacterium
AATTCCATTCATGGCAAAAAAAGGTAAAGTAATCATCTTAGTGGCACCCAGCGGAGGCGGAAAAACAACTCTGGCGCGCAGGCTTTTTAAAGATTTTGAACAACTAAAGTTTTCAGTTTCTGCTACAACCCGGTCGCCACGAATAGGTGAAGTTCACGGAAAGCACTACTACTTCCTTTCTGATGCTGATTTTGAAGAAAAAGTGAAGGCAGGAGAATTTCTGGAGTGGGAAGAATTCTATGGTGGAAAAAAATACGGTACACTGCGTTCTGAAGTTGATAAAAAACTAAATTCAGGCTATTTTGTTGTGCTAGACATCGAGGTGAAGGGCGCAGTAAATATCAAGCGGATTTATGGTGATGAAAGCTTGAGTTTGTTTATTCAACCCCCCTCCATCGAAACGTTAAAGCAGCGCCTGATAGACCGCGGAACCGAGGATGATAAAAATCTTGCTCTGCGGCTTGAGCGGGCAAAAAAAGAACTTACTTACGCTGATCAATTTGATCAGGTTATTATTAATGACGATTTGGATTCGGCTTATGCAAAAGTAAAAAAAGCCGTTATCAAATTTATGAATCAAAACTGATATTATGTCCGTCCAAACATTAGACATTGAACAACTAAAATTTAAAACAGGTAACAAATATGAGTTACTTGTTATCCTTTCCAAAAGAGCACGACAAATTGCAGCTCAGGAAAAGTTAGAGCTGGATGAGAAACTCCAGTATTTTGAAGGTTTTGAAGAAGAAGATGAGTTTTCTTTCAACGAAGAACAGGAAAATATCTCAAAAGCTTTTGAAAAACTTCCACATGCCACGCAGCGTTCAATTGTGGAAATGCAAAACGACCAAATTTATTACCGACATCCTGAGAAAGAAGAGGATTAGTCATGCTTTCCGGTAAACGCATCATCCTTGGTGTTACCGGAGGAATTGCAGCGTATAAAGCTGCTTTTTTACTCAGAGAATTTCAAAAAGTGGGAGCCGAAGTTCGCGTCGCCATGACGCCCTCAGCTACCCACTTTGTTGGTTTAGAGACTTTCGCTTCCCTTTCAGGCCACGAAGTTGCCGTAGATATTTTCCCAGAAAATACTGATTCCACCGAGTGGACCCGCCATATAAATTGGGGAGAATGGGCTGATATTTTTGTGATAGCTCCCTGCACGGCCAATACGCTTGCCAAAATTGCCAACGGTATTTCCGATAACATGCTCACAAGTACGGTATTAGCCGCCCGCTGCCCGATTTTAATATGTCCTACAATGGATGGCGAAATGTATGAATCGCCCGGGGTTGACGGAAACCTGAAGAAAGTTCAGGAGTTTGGTTATCATGTCCTGAAACCCGAATCCGGTTATCTGGCAAGCGGACTTGAAGGAAAAGGAAGGCTGCCGGAAATGGATGCAATTCTCGAAAAAGCTTCCGATATCATCGGTTCGATTGACGGTCCGTTGAAAAGAAAAAAGGTGGTGGTTACAGCCGGACCAACCCGCGAATATATTGATGCCGTTCGGTTTATATCTAACCCCAGTTCCGGAAAGATGGGCGTTGCCATGGCAGAGGCTGCTAATAACATGGGCGCTGATGTTACCCTAATTCATGGCCCGCTATCCATCACTGAGCCGGAAGGGATTCATACCAAAAGCATTATAAGTGCGGCTGATTTATTTGAGGCAGTAAAAGAGTATTCAACAGCGGATGTCATCATCATGGCGGCAGCCGTTTCAGATTTCACTCCGGCTAAAGTTCACAAAAATAAAGTTAAGAAAGAGCATGCTGAACATACTATTGAGCTAAATGAAACCGAAGATATTTTGGCCTGGCTAGGTAAAAATAAAAAAGACGGGCAGGTATTGATCGGCTTCGCGATGGAAACGGATGACCTCATTGAAAACGCTGCTTCCAAGCTAAAAAAGAAAAATGCTGACTGGATTATTGCAAATTCCCTGAACGAAATAGATGCCGGTTTTGAAGCGGATACTAACACGGTTCATTTATTAGGAAAAAATTCCGAGAAAAAATTTCAGGGTACCAAGAAAGATATTGCCATCGAAATTTTAAACACCATCTTTCGGTGAAATGATGATATGGTGAATCATTCATAATAAGTAACTAAATATGAGCTGGCTAAATATATATTTTTGAGCAAAAATTTCTTACATAATCCCATCACCATATCACCATATCACCTTATCAAACTATCCACTTATAAACCCGATACGTCTTGGCAATTTCACAGCCCAGGGCTTCCAGGCTTTGCCGCATGATCCAGTTTTTTTCGCTTACAAAACCCCCTTCCAGCACTTTTAGATTGGGATAATTCTCCCGTGTCCACTTAAAACCTTCTATAAAAACGAGGGCTTCAAGCCCCCTTCCCCGAAATCGTGGGTCTGTACCAAAAGCAAGCGGACGAAATTTATGAGCCCTTTTTTTAAATCCGATTAACCTGGGTAAATGCCACCATTTCAATTCACCGTTTGTTTGGGCTGAAATTTCATGAAGATCAGGCACACTCACCAAAAAAGAGGCTGGTTCACCATTAACAAAAACTATGGGTGAAGTTTCCGGCATCAGCACCGGTTTCAGCTTATTTATCATCTGCCGAATAGTTTCCCGGGTAATCCCGATAAATTCCTCTTCCCTTTCCCGAACCACCTGATCGCTAAAAGCCCGGTTATAAATCTGGCGGATCAACTCCCCGTCCTGCCCCAGGTTTTTCTTATCGATAGGGCGAATTTCGATATTATCCCTGGATTTCAATCGCTCCGTGATTTTCACCAATCGTTCTGGCACCGGCTGTTCCATATCAAGCTGATACATGTATACATCATCAAACTTTTCAGGATGTGTGGCTTCAATTAGCTCTTCATAATAGCTATGATGGTAGAGCATACCATACACATTATGATCTGCAAAACCATCAATCATGATTCCCCAAAACGTATCATTCTCTCCAAAATTGATGGGGCCTCTAAATCCGCTGTATCCCCGTTTATCATGCCAGATTTTTGCATAATTAATGATAGTTTCAGCGATTCCGGGCCGATTATCCATTTCAATAAAACCAATCCCGCCTAATTTGGGATCGTAACGCTCGTCTTTTTCAGGATCAATAAATACGGCGAATCTTCCAACTACCTCTTCCCCATCTAAAACCAAAAACCGTGCGCACTCCCCGCCTTTTTTAAAACGCTCATTTTTTTCGCGGTCAAATATATTCTCAATTTCAAAATGAAAAGGCGGACGATACCAGGGATGATCCTTATACAATCTTGCCGGAAGCTGATGGAAGGCATCAATCTGTTTTTGTGATTCAATTTTTTGAACTCGAAAAGACATATTCTTTTTACGACAGAAGTTTATAGATTCAGGTTGAAGGTAAATCTATGAATCAAAGTTACCAACCCCGGTTTATGGTGGAAATTAAAAACGGAAAAAAGATTGTCACAATTTTATTGGCATTGTCGTGTATTGTAAGCGGAATTATTCTTGCTGCCACCCCTCCCTACAAAAGCTATAAAATTGAAAATGTACAACAGCTCGATTCTCTCCTAAAAGTTCATATTCAAAATGCCCGGATCAATAAAAACCAAATTCGAACTTCCAATATTTTGGTTGATACCGTTTTCACCCGCAAGGATTATCGAATTAAGGTTCCCTCTCGATTCTCAAAAACACTTTTCCATATAGGTTTGCATAAAGACCTGACGCGATACGGAATTGAATCGCCAGCTAAAATTTATTTTCCATCCTACGACATGGATATTTTCGTCTATCATAATGAAACCATACTCCGTAAAATTAGGCTTACCACCGATGTAGCCTTAGATACATTGATCACAAGAGAAATTGAATGATGGCTGACCGATCTGCAATACTAAAGCGCTTTGAATTAAAGGAGTTTCCTCAACCGGAGTTACTAAAATTAAAATACCCGGTTTTTTTATGCCATGGATATGGAGCTATTGGTTCGGTGATTAAATCAGGCCCAATGCATGATCCTTGTATGGAAATACGAGGACATGGTGTTCCAGCGATAGCACCAAATATTGTTCCATACGCCCGCATCGAAACCCGGGCAGAAAACTGGGTTCTGCAGATCCAAAAGTTTTGTGAAGAATATGAATTTGAAAAGGTGAATGTAATTGCCCACAGCATGGGCGGATTGGATATGCGTCATGCGTTGTCTAAACTGGATATTGCAGATAAAGTGGAAAGCCTGACAACTATTGCCACTCCTCATCACGGATCAAGCCTTGCAGACCTTGTACTTAAAGCACCGGAGCTTGTTACCGAAAAGCTCAGCGAGATGTTCGACTGGTTCGGCGATAACATGTATCCCAAAACCAAAAGTGATGCGCTGGGATCGGTAGAGCAACTCACCGTTACCTACGCCAAAGAGGAATTCAACCCGAATCATCCGGATGTGGAAGGGTTGGCATATTATTCTTACAGTGCCGCAGTTGGTAAGGGAACCAAGCATTCCATCAACCCGGTTCTTAAATTTCAGAATAATCAGATCTTTGATACGGAAGGCCCAAATGATGCTTTTGTTTCTGTTGAAAGTGC
>JBBDLQ010000020.1:0-4204 GCA_040878765.1 Balneolaceae bacterium
TTAGTATAGCTAAAATGATATAATCCGCTCCAACGCAGAGCTTATGGAGCGAGGTGGGTATTGGATGTTGGTTATTTGTTATTGGGTGTTCATTCTAAAGATCAGCCCGGCCGTAAAGTTAACAGCGGTTTATTGAGATGCTGTGCTACAATTGCAGTGGTTGATCCTAATAATACACGTGCAATACCAGTTCGGCCATGTGTGCTCATTACCACCAAATCGGCATTTTTATTGGCGTAATCACAGATCTCGGTATGTGCAGAGAATCCTTTTTTGACAAGGCTTTCAAATTTCACGGATTCGGTAACACCATCCTTCTCATAAACCAGGGAATCCTCAAAATCTGTCCCGCTTCTTTTTATATGAAAACCAAGATCCTGATTATTTTTGAAGTAATCGGTTATACTTTTGATCAGGGAATTATAAACCGAAATTTCGTCATCCATCACCATAGGTAACACTTCCATTCCAAGGGTATAGGGTTCTATGATATGCATCAACTTAATTCGGGCTTCAAATACTTTGGCTAGCTCAAATGTTTGCACTAATGGGGCGGCTGAATCATCGGAACCGTCTACAGGTACTAATATTTCCTTGATATCCTTACCTCTAAATGCTTTTTCGAGGCTCAATACGGGTACTTTTGAATATCGAATTACTTTTTCGGTAATCCCGCTCCTGACATCGTCCGTCTCATGACTGCCTTTATTCGTCATGATAACCAGATCGTATTTATGTTTATTGGCCTGATCGGCAATTACCCTTGATGCTTTTCGGCCTACCATGTTAATATGCTGTCCGCGATGCTCTATCGGAAGATATTTCTTAGATATTTCATGGAGCTTTTCGTTGGCAGTTTTCAGCACTTTAGGATAAATATCTTTCTCCATATCAAAAGGAACTCCAAGGTGTTCCATACTCTCATCATAATAGCTCATAAGCGGAATTACGTGGATAAGGTCGACTGTGCTGTCGTATAATTCCACAAACTTTGAAGCCATTTTTACCGCTTCCATAGAAGCTTCGGAAAAATCGGTTGGGACTAAGATGTGCCGGGCTTTCATAACAACCTCCAATAATTAGTTGTTAACGGAAAGTATCATTTATCTATGAATATTAAATGAAGAAAAACCTGCATTATTCCCGCTATTTATGCGATCATGCAGTGATATTCTCCATAATAATTAAATGTAATATATTGGCTTTAATCAGTCTTCAAGATCAGGTTTAATAGTTATTTGTGGTATCTCCAGGTGCTGTATTACCTGCTCGGTTGTAGAGCCAAGTAACATGCGGGATAATCCCGTGCGCCCGTGGGTGCTCATGATAACCAGGTCTGCATGTTCATTGCCATAACTTACAATCTCATGGTGTGCTGCTATCGACTTGATAATGACCATCTTACAATCAATGGTTTCTTTTTCGCCATTCTTCTCATAAACAATCTGATCTTTGAATGGTTCGTCCCCATCAATAACGCTGAAGTTGTGATCTTTATAATCTTTAAAAAACGATTTCAGGCGACTCTTTAATCCGCCATAAACGGCTTCTTCATTTACCCCAATGGTAGTTGGCTCAATGCCATGAACATCATGAGCATATAATTCAATTACATTCAATAATTCAATTTTTGCACCAAATTTCCTTGCTATATCAAAAGCCATCGGGATGGCAGCCAGGGAATGACTTGAAAAATCACAGGGAACCACAATCGTGTTGATGTGCTCGGATTGCATTTTTTCCGTAAGTGTAAGCACCGGTGTTTTTGAGCGGCGAATGATCTTATCGGTTGCACTGCCATGGAAAAAATCAGCGAAATGGGAGCCTTTGGCACTCATGATCACCAGGTCATAATGCCCTTTTTCAATTTGTGCGAGAATGGAGTCGGAGGGTTTGCGATCGATGGTTACAATATATTCCCCTCTTTTCTCTTTCAACTTAATGTGCTTGTTTGCAAATGCACTCAGTTCTTTGCGCTGACTTTCAATCAGTTTTGGATACACGTCTTTATCCATACTCAATGGAACCCCGATCTTATCAAAACTATCCCCCAAGTATTTTGACAGCGGGATTACATGCATTAAATCAACGGTGCAGTCAAAACTATCGATGAACAGGTCGGCAGATTCCAGTGCGGCGTTAGATTTTTCGGAAAGATCGGTGGGAATTAAAACTCTCTGAACATTCATTGGGACTCCTTTATTAGTTGAATAACTCTATTATTAAAATAAGTTAGCCACCATTAAGGTTCCATCAAAGAATGAAGATTTGTTGAAGTATTTAAAATTAAACGAAAAGTGATCGATTATTTTTCTCTCAGCCTGTCCAGTCCGCCAACCATAATTATTCCGATCAACATTCCTAATACCCCGCCCCATACATTAGGATCATCACCAGGTTTTGATCCCAGCCAGCCCGGTATGAATGGTTTTGATTTTATCATCTTATTTTTCACCGTTTCAACCTCAACCTGTTTCATTTCATCAAAGGTTGATTCGGCATTGAAGGTTTCACCAATCCGTTCATATTCCGGTAAATTAGTATTGGGCGGATTTTCCATCAATTTCTGCACCTTTTCATCAGTCATATACAGCACTTCGGTTTCTCGCACCTGTTCTACAAATTCACGGTGCTGATACGGCCATATCACATACAGTGATCCAATCAAAAAGCCGATTAACACCGCAATGGTTTGGGGGTGATATTTTGAAAGCAGCCACGATAAAAACCGGGAAAAAGCGGCTAACCCAACTATTGCGCCTAAAATAAATGGCAACAATCCCATGATTCCATCCACTGTTTCAACCCCGCCAATCATGCCAATTTGAGAAAGCAGGTAATCATATTTCCGCATAATTAATAAAAGGTAGGAACCGGATATTCCGGGCAATATCATGGCGCAGATTGCAATACTTCCACTTAAAAATACAAAGGCAGGGTGTTCAGGTGTCTCAGCAGGTACCAGCGAGACGATCCAAATCCCGAATGCAATGCCCAATACCAACATTCCCATCTCAATTTTTGAAAATCGTTCCAGTGCTTTAATCAAAATGTATATGGAGCCGACAATCAGCCCAAAAAATAATCCGTACACAATCTCAGGATGAGTGAACATATAGATTTGCAGTGGCACCACTTTTGTGAAAAATGCGAGGGCTGCAAAAATTCCGGAGAACAGAACAACCAGGAACAGAATATGAACTTCGGCAAAAGCCTGTTTCCATTTAAAAGTAAAAAAGGATTTCAGGAAAGTGCTGTTCACGCTTTTTATGGCATTCAACAGGCGTTCGTATATTCCTACGATCAGCGCCATGGTGCCGCCGCTTACCCCGGGCACAATATCTGCAGAGCCCATCAAAAAACCTTTCAATGCTAAAAATGGGGCTTCTTTAAATGTGGTAGTATCCTTTGGGGAAATTGCTTTTTTATCCGTCACTACGACTCACCCCAGCCTTTATCACCAATAAGAGGCACAAATTTAAAATCAGCCAGTTCTTCCCTGTTATATTCCTTTTCCGAGATCCTTGTGATTCTAAGCATTGTCTGTCTTTCGTCATCCCCAACCGGTATTACCAAACGGCCCCCAATATTTAACTGCTGCACTAAATCGTCGGGCACTACCGGTGCGCCGGCTGTAACTACAATGCCATCATATGGTGCATAGGTTGACCAGCCCAGCGTGCCGTCTCCAACTTTTAACATTGCTTTATATCCAAAATCACGCAGCGCCTCTTTTGCCCGGTGATAGAGCTCTTTATGGCGCTCCACACTGTAAACCTCAGCTCCCAATTCACATAAAATCATGCATTGATAGCCGGAACCCGTTCCTATTTCAAGAATTTTTTCACCGTCTTCTATAGCTAATAATTCGGTTTGAGCAGCAACGGTATACGGCTGTGAGATCGTTTGTCCCATCCCAATTGGCAGAGCGGTATCATTATAGGCTTTGGAATGTAAGGCAGTATCAACCAGTTTGTGGCGCGGAATTTTACCTATCGCGTTTAAAACGCGAGAATCTTCAATCCCTTTTTTACGTAAAATTTCCACTAATTGCTTTCGTGGGCGTACAAATCTGCGGTCTTCCTGCAAAATGATCCCTTTTTTGTGTCAGTTTAGTTCATAAACAAGTATAGGGATTTACCTTAAAAAATGATTTGAGAAATTTAGGGTGATTTGACCTAATCTATACAAAATATCTCATTAG
>JBBDLQ010000020.1:4304-7367 GCA_040878765.1 Balneolaceae bacterium
GAGCTTCTTATTTTCAGGTTCAATCTTCAACAAACTGATCTATGATTTTAGCATTGCTGGATAACCTGACCTGGGGCATTGATCCCGAAATTTTTTCACTTGGCCCTATTGCACCCCGCTGGTATGGGCTTATGTTTGCCGGGGCTTTTGTTTCCGGCTATATGTTTGGGGTGAAAATGTGGAAAGATGCCGGACGTAAAGTCGAGGAAATGGAAAGCATCCTGACATGGATTTTAGTTGGAACCGTAATCGGGGCGCGACTGGGACACGTCATATTTTATGATCCCTCCTACTATCTCCGCAACTTAGATCAGGTTTTGGCTGTCTGGAATGGCGGATTGGCAAGTCATGGTGCTGCAATAGGTATTATCATAGCGATGTATTACCTGGCTAAAAAGCACACTAACATGACCTTTTGGTGGCTGGCCGACCGGGTTGTGATTCCTACAGCCGTAGGCGGGGCTTTTATACGGACCGGTAATTTTTTCAATTCTGAAATTTACGGGCATGAAACGGATGCACCCTGGGGTATTATTTTCAGCAACCTTCCCGGACCGGCCGGAATGATCCCCCGTCACCCAACCATGTTATACGAAGCCCTGCTTTGCCTTATCGTATTTGCCGTGCTGTGGACGATCTACAAAAAATATAAAACCAAGCCACCGGAAGGCTCCTTATTTGGAACATTCCTGATCTTACTATTCTCCGGACGCTTTTTCCTTGAATACACTAAAATCCCGCAAGCTAATTTTGCCAGCGACTGGCTGTTTAACATGGGGCAATTACTAAGTATTCCGCTGGTATTGATTGGTATTTATATATTGGTAAAAATGGTTAATTGGAATAGGATGGCATCCGATTCTGAAAACTCCTAAAAACCTATTATAAGGCGTGTGCCTGTAACAAAAGTATTTTCTAGTGTGGCATCAAAGCCGGGATTTATTACATACTGAAAACTACCCTGAATCTGTAGGTAATCGTTCCAAACAAACTGATGGGTAAATTCGATATTGGTTTCTGCATTCTCAGGCCGGCTTCCGTTTATAGTATAGTTATTTAAATAAGATGTACTTGCTGAAGCATAAGCTGCTGCAATGCCGGTTTTATCTTCGGGGCGATTTTCAAAAAGTCCGGTTGCAACCAGTCCCCCGCTTAAAAAACCATTAAGCTGGTTAACCTTTTGATTTGCAAAACCTGCACGAACAAATACTTTTAAATCTGAGAGGTAAAATTCCTTCCTATTGATGATCTGATATTCTCCAAAGCCATAGAATCCATATTCATTATCCTTTTCTTCAACGGGATTCCATGGTTTCTTTTCACGGCTGTAATACCAGCCGCCAAAACCAATCATATTATCCGTTTCCAGTTCCCGATCGAGCAAACTATGCAATCTTGTAACTCGCTTGCGAAGCTGAAGATCTCCATCACTTTGGCTCATAAAGTGCCTACTTGCCTCCCCTATTAAAAATAATCCATCACTTTCACGAAGTTTAATTTTTGTTCCACTGGGGTTTACAGGATCTGATGGGACACCATCCAACACCGCCGCTTGCAATACCAGTCCGTCAACTGGATTAAATTTAAGGCGGGCAGCAAGAGACGTATATGGGAATGTAGAGGGGCCCATACCGTTGAATCCACTAAATGCAATGGTCGGATCTAGCCCGTATGAGCTGTTTTTAAAGATGGCGCTACTGTTCAGGACATTGAATTCCGAATTTATATCATACAAACCCAGTAATAATGAACTGTTTGTAATAAAAAACTTTTTTTGGGCCCAAACTTCAAAAATACGCCACGAGGTATCGCCTTCAATATTACTAACACCTTGAATATCCCCGGTAAGCTCGGAAATACTCCCCCCCTGATTCCCCATACCATATACATAAAAAGTAGTACCATTGAATCCAGTTGGCAAATGATTGAAATCAATTTCAAAATTTACATCAATATTATCCAGATACCGGAATCCGGTTTCATTACCTCCGGTTAAGTTTGCAAATACATCCCCTGTATAGCTCACATTTACTGTAACAGGATTTTCTGACTCAGATTGTTCAATCTGTGCAAGTACAATGTATGACGGATTTATTGATATAAGTAAAAGTAGTACCAGCCTCATTTTTTAAATTTTATTTAGTTAAGTGGATATTTAATTGGTAAATAAATCTTCCTACTATGAATACCATATGAATTGATGATTAAATAAATTATTTAGATACATAGTGACCTGCAAATAACACTATTCTTATCATCTTTATTTTGACTGATTATAAACTTGTATCCACCTGCCTAATCCTTAGGGAATCTTACTTTTGATTTCTATTTTAGCTGATCAAATTTTGCTATGGAAATATTCTCAGTCCCGATAATCAAAGTTTTTTTATACGCGCTTATGACCGCCGTAGCTACCGGTTTAGGCGCCCTCCCCTTCTTTTTTATTAAGGATATTTCTCCTTCACTTTTGGGTAAATCCAATGCTGCTGCCTCGGGGTTAATGCTGGCTGCCAGCTTCAGCCTCATTATGGAAGGATATAATATCAATAATTGGATGACCCTGGCGGGGATGCTGACCGGTGTGATTTTAGTTGTATGGGCTAACCACTGGATGGATAATCATCACAAAGTTAATGTTGAGGATTTAGTAGGCGGAAAGCGAAAACAAATGCTGATGTTCCTTGGAATTATGACGGTTCATTCTTTTGCAGAAGGCATAAGTGTTGGTGTTTCTTTTGCCAGTACCATGGAATTCGGAATTTTTATAGCCATTGCTATTGCCGTACATAACATCCCCGAGGGCCTTGCCATCAGCCTGGTGATGGTTCCTCAAGGCACTTCACCTATTAAAGCTGTTTGGTGGAGTATCTTCTCCAGCTTGCCCCAGCCACTCATGGCCATTCCCGCTTTTCTTTTTGTAGAAGTTTTTCAACAGTACCTTCCATTTGGCCTCGGTTTAGCCGCTGGCGCTATGATTTGGATGGTGTTTGCTGATCTGATCCCAGAAGCTTTAAAAAAATGCGATTCCCGCAAAGTCGGGCTTTGGGTAACCCTCGCTATTCT
>JBBDLQ010000021.1:0-3611 GCA_040878765.1 Balneolaceae bacterium
ATAAATGGATGAAAGGTATTGCCCCAAGCCATGATCTCCGTAAATGGTTCGGTCACGATCCGGATAAGTGGGAGGAATTTAAAGATCGATATCGAAGGGAGTTATTTGACTCGGATGCGGTAGTTGAAATACTGGAGATCATCAATAATAATGAAACCGTAACACTGGTTTATGCATCCAAAGATGAGGAGCATAACAGCACGGTGCTTTTAAAAGGTTTTTTAGATGACCTTTTAGAGTAAATAATATTTGTTACAATATTCTTGGGCTTATAATCAGCATGGCCCATGCCCATTGCTGCAACCCATTGGCATCTCTGTTCTGAATCCGTTCAAGGGTTGTGTCGCTGAAAAGCAGTGAATAACCTACCTGAAATTTGATTTCATCAGTAAACGTATGGATTACTGAAAAGTCAATCTCTGAAGCAAGAGATCGATCTAAATTTAGTGCCGTATTATTTGGATCTGGAATTTGGTTGGCTGATGAAAAATGATGATAGGTTAGATTCATACTGACTTTATCGGAAGCGATATAATTGACGCCTGCATAAATATCACGCAGTCCGCTGTTTCTGGTCTCATTGGGGATATTCAGAAAATAATCCATGTGGCCGTAAAACTTGTGATTTGTAGCATACAAGGTATTGAACGCTTTTTGAGATGGATCACTGTCACCAACTTCGCCCCCTGATAAATAATCGATACCAGCTGTAATTATAAATGGACTGAAGATATAGGATGCCTTAGCTGCCACCATAAATGCTGAAATATTCGTGCGGGCTGCATCATCACCCTTTTGAAAATATAAAGTCCCCGATGTATTCAGATTATCAGAAACTACGTAATTAATATGAGTTCCAAAGGTATAACGGAATTTCACCTCATCGGATGGAATCTCAAAGCCATCCGTTAACATTAAACCGGAAAGGTCTAACGCACCAAAATCATTATTCAACCACAGGTATGAAAGAATTTTATAATTGCTGAGTGTATAATTATTTCCCTGCAGTTTCTCCCCTTCCTGATTATAAGCCGCTCCCAAATCAACTTTAAAGGTGGATGAAGGATCCTGGTACTTTAGTAATAATGCATCATGGCTGCGTCCCTGCTGTGCCCAATTTACACTTCCCAACAATCGCTGATCGTCATAAACCAATTCCTGCCTGCCAAGTTTTACCTTGAGCAATTCGGATAAATCCAGTTGCGCCCAGGCTTCATGAATATTAACATTGGGTGTATCATCCAGTTGATTTACTTCGCCCCAGGTTCGCACATCCTGTCCAGATATTTTTAATTGGTATGAATTTCCCGCATACATAAAATTCAACCGGGTACGCTGTGAAGTAAAAAAAGCAGGATCACTTTCTGAGGTATTCAAGATCCTGTAGCCATCACGTAATTCGGTTCGTGGCCGGAATTCTGCTGTCAAATTTACCTGAGAATAGCTCATGATCGGCATAAAAGTAAATCCAAGTATAATAATTAATGCTTGTTTCAGGTATTTTATTGAACTCATAATTCCGCTTTTTATTGATTTGAATAATGTAGTGTTGCTTCATTTAGTGTTTTCACAACCGCTTCGGGTATTAGCGAATCATCGAATTTTGGATTCCGTTTTTTCGATCCGGATATAATCCTCCCGGCATGGCCCATCCTCTCGTGTGGAAGGCAGAAATAATCATACACGCCAATCTCATCTAAGGTCAAAAACCAAACCTGACCGGCTGTAAGCATACCGGAATCAAATGATTGGGCATTTTCAGGTATTCGCAGCGGACGACGATTATCAGGATGATAAGCTGTTACTGTATGAAGGCCTTCGGCAACTTCAAACCGAATCACATCACCCGGCTGAACCTGGATAATAGCCGGTTCAAATCGTGCATCTTCATGCATTCCCATAATTTTAACAACCAACGTATCAGGGGGAGATGCAAGGGCTGATATTGAAATCAGCCAAGCCATTAAAAGTAACAGGATGCTACGTGTTTTCATGAACTCACATTTCTGATTGTGTGAAATATGCCTTTAAAAGTTTGTCAGCATAGCTTCTATAACAGCAGCCGCTTCTTCCATAGGTTGATTCAAACCCTCAACCCGTGTGGCAATTTTACCTTCGCCATCCAGCACCGTAACCAGATTAGAGTGGGCAAAATGTCCGTCACTTGTTTGTTGATATTTTACCCCTAACATGGTTGCCAGCATTTTAATATCGGTGTGTTTTCCGGTAATGAAATACCATCCGGGGATATTAAGTTGCTCATATTCAGCATAATCTTTAAGTACTTTCGGTGAATCATTTTCCGTATCAAAGGAAATAGCTAATACATTAACCTGACTGCGATGCGTTTCATCAACAGCGCTATACAACCGCCAACTGTCTCGGATAAGAATGGGACAAACTTCGGTGCAATTTCCGTAAAACATGACCACGATTACCGTCTCACCTTTAAAATCTGCCAACTTAATTGGTGCTTCCCGATGATCAGTAAATTCAGCACTCATATGATATACTGAATGTTCGGGATGAATTTCACCGGCCTTCATTTCTTGTTGCTTATGATTGTGATGAGCATGCTGGGCCAGAGTATTCAGGCTCCACATCCCTATAAAAAATAATGTTATGATAATTCCCTTTTTCATAATGTATCTCCATTTTCAATTTCTGATGATGATTCCACACTGTCATAGGCGCAGCGGAATCCTACCATCCCTGTAGTAATTTTTGGGTTAAAACTCATACGTGTAATATACCTGATGGAAGCCGCATAGCTGTAAATACTGTTCAAAGTTTGCATCCTGCCAACGGTTCCGCAATCCAGGGAAAGCTCATCGGCAATAATGGGCTTATAATCCTCCACCCATTCCATAACAAGGCCAAATTGATCCTGAACTCCATAAATTGTTTCTATTCCTGTTGTACCAACTTCCTGCAAATTTTTTACATCAATTCCGGAATACCAGCTAATGAGATTACTGCTGAACCGATTCATCTCCGCTTCGTCTTCAATATCTAGCAACTGAGCCGAGTATTCCCATTCATTAAGCGTTGGCAGCCTTCCACCCTGTTCCGAGCAATAGGCATTTGCCGCATACCAGGATACACGGGTTACAGGCCTGTTTTCGCCTAATTTTTCATAATCGGGATCCAGGTCACTTTTCCATTCCCGTAAATATCCGTTATTGGTAAAAATGGAGGGAATTTCAGATCGCCTCCACTCAGGGTTTTCTTTCAAAAACTTAACATACTGTTCATTGGTTACTGCTGTTTGATCCATATAAAATGAACCGACCTCAATAGGTTCTCCTTTAATTTCCGGAAGCACGGAATGAAAAGATCCCTCAGGAACAAGCACGCTTGCCGTTTGTGAAAACGTGATCTCAGGTATGAAGGTCGCTATCACAACAATCATTAGAGTGGCAAGTGTGGATATTTTCGTTTGGGATCTCATGGTTAAGTGATTTTTTTGTTTAATCCATAAGGAAGAGTATCAGTCATCTTATGGCAGGAAATTTGTCAAGTTGATTTATCAGCTTGGTTTTTAAAGTAGGCCGGACAGCTTGTCCGGCCTTGCTATTTCAAACTTTGTTGCCACGGGCGGACAGGCTGTC
>JBBDLQ010000021.1:3711-7346 GCA_040878765.1 Balneolaceae bacterium
GCTTTCAGCGTACCCGTTGCACCTTTTTCGGCATCCACAAACTCGTGGTCAATCAGGATATACTTACCTTCTTCTGGTACAATCATGTCGATAGTGGCAGAACTTGATGCTCCTAACAATACAGTTTGCATTCCGCGCATTTCGTTGAACGGGTGGCCTTCTAACCAAACCCGGTCAAAAATTCCGCCAATTACGTGGAAGCTGGATGTTCCGCTCGGACCGTTGTTACTTACGTGGAAACGAACGCGCTCACCGGCATTTGCTTTCAAAGGTTGGTCGTGCAATATTGTTTGGTGTCCGTTAAAAACTACATGTGATGGATTGTTACCAGAAGCAGCTTCAAAATCATATTGATATAAATCACCAGAGCCTTTTGTGAGGTAGTATTCACTTTGTACGATTACATACTCGCGATCAACTTCGTATTCATCTGTGTATCCTGCTTTAGGTGACACTACAACTACTCCCTGCTGACCCATCGCGGTGTGCATCAACACACTTGGGGTTCCGCAGTGATAGATATAGGAACCGGCATAGTTGGCGATCCAGTCAAATTTGATGGTTTCGCCCGGGCCTATAGTTCTCCATTTGTCATCTTTGGCAACCGTTCCGGCATGGAAATCCATAGAGTGAGGCATCGGCATAATAGCAGATGAATTCTTCTGGTAAGGATTTTCGGCTACTTGTTTCATAAAAGGTGAGCCGCCTTTGTTTGGTTCTGTAATAGTCACTTCTTCATCAGAGCGGTTTTTCATCACAAATGTGATGCGATCGCCCTCTCTCACATGAAGTACAGGTCCGGGTACTGTCCCTCCGAATGTCCATGCCTGGTAACGAACACCTTCAGCAACTTCAATTTCCTGCACCAGAATATCTATACGAACTTCGTGGTGCTTATTGCCTTCATAATCCAGCGGGGCTAGATTTGGCAACATGGTTACGTACTCTCCAACAACGGGTGAACCGTCATAATCTTCGGTATAAACTTCAGCTTCGGGCATACCGAAAGTCATTCCATCTAATGTGTATTCTTCGGTTTGAGCCGTCAACATGGAGCTCATACCAATTAAAAACAGACCGACCATAAGTGTGATTTTTGATATAGCAGATTTCATAGTATTTGTGTTTTGTGTTATTTAAGTTTTAAGACAATTTTATCTTAAATAGATAAAAAAAATGTTTCGCCACAATATTAACGGCGCATTATGAATTTAAGATGAAGATGTCTGAAATGTATTTAAACAAGCCACAGAATTTCACAATTAAAAGGCTGTCAAATAAGAGGAATAATAATTAAATTTAGGGCTGTTTGAGCAATTTTACGACCCATCAATTTCAAATGAATACAGCTAACGATAAAATCCTCTTAAAGAGAAATTATTCGAGTGTGATTGCCGATTATTATCAGCTTACCAAGCCGGGTATAACTATGTCGGTGTTGGTGAGTATGTTGGTGGGTTTCATCCTAGGCAGCGGCGCCGATATTAATTTGGGAATTCTACTTCATGCAGTCATTGGCACCTACCTGATTGCAGCCGGTACCGGGGCACACAATCAGTTTATGGAACGCAAATTGGATGGGTTGATGAAACGTACTTCCAAACGTCCTCTCCCCGATCAGCGAATTAGCTCAAAACACGGAATGATGTTTTCACTGACCCTGATTTTCTCCGGTTTGTTTTATCTCATCCTGATGGTTAATCCGGTAGCCGGTGCCGTTTCTTTTGTAACGATGCTTATTTATCTCGCGGCTTATACGCCTATGAAGCAGGTTTCTCCAATAAATATTGCCATTGGGGCCATTCCCGGAGCCTTACCTCCTGTCGGTGGCTGGGCTGCAGCAACAGGAAGTATTGCTGAACCCGGTATGTGGTTGTTGTTCGGCATCATGTTTTTATGGCAGGTACCACATGTACTTTCAATCGCATGGCTTTGCAAAGATGATTATTTCAGCGCCGGCTTTAAAATGCTCCCTAAAAATGATGAACTGGGCTATAAAACTACTTTCTTTTCCCTGATTTGCACATTAGCCATTTTCCCGGTAACCCTTGCTCTTTTTCAATATGATATTTCCGGCCTGATTTTTCTGATCCTCGGAATGATATTCGCAGCGGGATTTTTAGCTTACACCATCCGGTTTGGGCTAAACCGAACCAAGCAAAATGCCAAACAAATGATGTTCGCCTCTATCGCCTACCTCCCACTTGTTTGGATCGCTGTATTTTTAGATCGCTTTATTTCTTTTTGATCTTTTTTTTGCCACGGAAGCTCTTTCTTCCAGTTAAAATATGTGCGGACTTCTTGAATCAATAATACCAATGAATGGAACGCGGATGACGCAGATCCGGCGGATGGTCGCAGTCTATTATTTTGAAATGCGATGAACCGATGGACCGATTAGCGATGGTCGATCTGCTTCTTCATTCTTCCAAACAATGTGAACCTTGATTTACAGGATGGAAGGATTGCGCGGATTTTTGGTTGAGATCGATCACGCAGGGATTAGCCCCCGGTAAGCCCGATGTATGTATAAATAGGGAGCACCGTGACGAGGGTAAAATTATAATCAAAGGTTAAAGCTTTTTCCCACCTCAAAATTTCATACCCTGAGTTATGAAAGATCAGCGAAAAAAATTTAAGGGATCTCCAAAAAGGTTTCACCCTAAAGGTATTACCATTCTATTTGAGGACTATGATATCATTGTCATCGAAAAAATACCAGGCTTGTTAACCGTCGAAAACGACAAAGAAAGGGAAAATACCGTTGCTGCTTTGCTCACTGACTATGTCCGAAAAGGGAATCCTAAATCCAGAAAGAAAGTCTTTATCGTACACAGGTTAGACAAAGACACCTCAGGAGTTTTGATTTTTGCTAAGAACGATCAGTCAAAAAAATACCTGCAGGATAATTGGAAGAAAGCTGCCAAAACCTATTACACCGTTGTAAATGGAATACTTGAAAAGAAGGAAGGTATATTAAGCTCCTATCTTACACAGAATGCAATATATAGGGTATATTCGGTAGAAGATCCAAAAGCCGGTAAACTCTCGAAAACGGAATACAAGGTTCTTAAGGAATCTGAGAATTATAGTTTGATAGAGGTGAATCTTCTGACCGGCCGAAAAAATCAAATTCGTGTACATTTTTCCGAAGCAGGACACCCGGTTGTTGGCGATAAAATGTATGGGGAAAAAGAAAAAGGGATCAAACGACTTTGTCTTCATGCAGCAAGACTTTCAATAAATCACCCCGTTACCAAAGAACGAATGACTTTTGAAACCGAGATTCCGGCATATTTCAATTCACTGCTGAATTAAGGAATGGTGAGTTCTAAGATCAACTTTGTGCCGATTCCACGGTACTCAACCTGATCAGCCTATTATTTAATCACAAATAAATCACATCCGCTAACGAGCAGGAGGCAAAGCAGCAAGGGAAGATATACAGTTGGAAGCTGAGGCTTCGTGACGAGTAAAAAAATTATAAGAAGTTCACTTCCCATGAATGGCATTGTAGTCTTTGATCACAGTTTTTAAAAATTCATCTCCTTTCATACCGTGGTCTTTAACTCCAAGGCGATCCTCGATGAGTTTTCGGGTGCGCTGCAGCATCAGGAACCAGTTGCCAAAATTAT
>JBBDLQ010000022.1:0-1993 GCA_040878765.1 Balneolaceae bacterium
GGAATGTGCTGGGGGCTTTTCTTAATGAAGTTGATGCCCAGCGCGGCAAGCATATCACCGAAGAAGGCTATGCCCTGCTGTATTTCAATGCCCGGTATTTACGTAATCAGTTAAATGAACCTGCGGAGGATTAACATGCCTGTTCTATTCAAAAAATTCCTATGCATTTTTGTATTCTTTATTTGGGCATTAACAGGAGCGACCTTAGCCCAAACCTATCAAATCCCGTTTGCCAGTAAGGGTAACACCATCCAACTGGAAGTAATAAACTCCGGAAACCAAACTGGTTCCAAACTGAGTGTAGTAGCAGCTGAGATTCCAGAGTGGATTCAACTGAAGCGGACAGAAATCACCCTTGAGAATCTTACCCCAAATCAAACGGAAACCGTAGTATTTAGTTTTGATGCCAGCGAAGATGCAGAAGTTGGACGGGTGGCAACACTCCGTTTTCAAATATTAGAAAACGGGGAAACCATCGGTACGCGCACATTTGCCCTCAGAAGTGAAGCCCCGGCAAGCTTTGAGCTGTTTAACAATTACCCCAATCCTTTTAATCCGGCTACCACCATTTCCTACCAATTGCCGGAGGCAATGAATGTACAGATTCAAATCTACAATGTACTGGGACAATTAGTGGCCACTCTCACCAATGAATCCCAAAAGCCCGGAAAGTATGAGATCCGGTGGAATGCCTCCGGACAAGCCAGCGGGGTGTATGTTTATCGTTTTCAGGGAGCCACCCAAGGCGGCAGAACTTACATCCGGGAACACAAAATGCTGCTTATTAAATAATTTTCTATTGACACTTGTTTTAATCCCAAAGCTTCCTTTTCTTTAAAGCCATGCAATTCAAAAGCAGAAATAGAATCAATACTACTCCACTCCGGCGGATTCCGCGACGGCGGTAGTCATATATTTATGACCGTTTCTAATAACGGTCCTCATCTCTTTACCGCAAGATTCTAATTCACAACTTCCTTAACAGAAGTTTATTCACTCACTATTTTACTCATACTCACTCAACTCAACATGTCCGTTCAAATTAATATTGCTTCATCGCAGCATGGCTCATATGCAGAAGAAATCTGTAGTATGATCGAAGAAGCCGCTCACAAACGCGGCACCGGTATCGCTAAGCGTGATCCTGAATACATTCAAAAAAAACTCAAAAATGGTAATGCCGTTATTGCACTGGATAACGGTAAACTTGCCGGTTTTTGTTATATCGAAGTCTGGGAAAACAAAAAATATGTAGCCAACTCCGGTTTGATTGTACATCCCGATTATCGCGGACAAGGCCTGGCTAAAAAGATCAAAGCCAAAGCATTTGAGCTTTCCCAGAAAAAATATCCCGGTTCTAAATTATTCGGAATCACAACCAGCCTTCCCGTGATGAAAATCAACTCCGACCTGGGCTATAAACCTGTTACGTTTTCGGAACTGACACAGGATGAAACGTTCTGGAGGGGATGCCAAAGCTGTCCTAATCACGATATTCTGACCCGCAATGAGCACAAAAACTGCCTGTGTACCGGAATGTTATTTGATCCCAAACATCCCAACCAAAAACCTAAAGAAGAGCGTGATAAAAACATTGCCAAATACTATCGCTGGGTGCGCCTGAAAACAGTGAAGTATCTGAAATATCTAAATCCAATAAAGTTATTCTTATGAAAAAGAAGAAAATTTTACTCGCCTTCAGCGGCGGACTCGACACCAGCTACTGTGCCATATATCTCACCAAAGAAAAAGGCTATGAGGTTTACACCGCAGCCGTTAATACTGGCGGATTTGATAAATCTGAAGAAAAAGCCCTGGCTGATAAAGCCAAAACACTGGGTATTGAAAACCATATTTGCCTGAATGTAGAAGAAGAATTCTACCAGAAAGGCATCAAATATTTAATCTTCGGAAATGTGCTTAAAAATCACACTTATCCACTTTCAGTGAGTGCTGAGCGCGTTTTTCAAGCAGTAGCAGTGGCAGAATATGC
>JBBDLQ010000022.1:2093-5037 GCA_040878765.1 Balneolaceae bacterium
ATCATCAAAGCACATCAATTGCTGGAAAAACACACCTTGGGTAAATGGCAGCTGTACTGGAAAGATCAGTTGGCTGAATGGTACGGAATGCTGATGCATGAAGGACAATATCTCGATCCCGTGATGCGTAACATCGAAACCTTCCTTGAGGACACTCAGGAAATGGTCACCGGAAAAGTATTTGTGAAACTGGAACCCAAGCGATTTGAGCTGGAAGGCATTGAATCGAAAAATGATTTGATGGGATCAAAGTTTGGTCAGTACGGAGAAATGAATAATGCCTGGAGCGGTGAAGATGTTAAGGGCTTCACAAAAATTTTGGCCAATTCCATGCTTATCCAACAACAAATTCAGGAAAAAGAGGAACAGGAAAATGATTAAAACCGGAATTATAGGCGGAGCCGGATATACTGCCGGAGAACTACTTAGAATTTTATTAAATCATCCCGAAGCGAAAATTAGCAGCGTGGTGAGTGGAAGTCATGCCGGGGAATTTCTCTATATCGCCCATCCCGACCTGGAAGGCGAAACCGAATTGAAATTTGATTCAGAATTATCGCAGGATGTAGATGTAGTTTTTCTGTGCTCGGGACACGGAAAATCCAAAGCTGTGGTTGAAAGCGGAATTATTCCGGAATCAGCCAAGATCATCGACCTCAGCTCAGATTATCGCATCAAAAGTGAAAGTCATGATTTTGTGTACGGACTACCGGAACTGAATCGTGATGAAATCAAAAAAGCGAAACATATTGCCAATCCCGGATGCTTCGCCACGAGTATACAGCTCAGTTTGCTGCCACTTGCAAAAGCTGGGTTGTTGAAAAAAAATGTGCATGTAACGGCCATCACCGGAAGCACCGGTGCGGGACAAAATCCCACCAATACTACACACTTTAGCTTGCGAAGTAACAATGCTTCCATTTACAAAGCATTTACGCATCAGCATTTGGGGGAGATCACACAAAGTGTTAAACAGCTTCAAAATACCTTCACCAAAAAAATTCATTTCATCCCCATGCGCGGAGCTTTCACAAGAGGAATTCTTGCGGCTTGTTATTTGTCACTTGATAATTCCGGGGAGGAAATACATTCGCTGTACGAAAACTACTATCAGGATCATCCATTCGTTCACCTTTCAAAAAACTCCGTGGATGTAAAACAGGTAGTAGGTACCAATAAGGCATTGGTTCACATCCAAAAAGAAGGAGACCAAATCCTGATTACAACTGTGATAGATAATCTAACCAAAGGGGCTTCGGGACAGGCAGTACAAAATATGAATTTATTATTTGGACTTAATGAAACTACAGGACTCACTCTAAAATCAACGGCATTTTAATTATGGCTAAGAAACACAATATCGCAATCATTGGAGCCGGAAACCTGGGAATCGCCATTGCAAAAGGCATTGCCGGGGCAAAACTGGCAAAACCCAAAAATATGTACCTCACACGCCGCCACCTTGATAAACTGGCTGACTTGAAAGCACAAAAATTTAATGTCACTTCCGACAATAAAGAGGCGGTTACAAACTCAGATTATATCTTCCTTTGCGTTCAGCCCAAACAACTTCCGGAGCTTTTGGGGGAAATTAATTCCGTTCTCGATCCCGAAAAGCATGTGCTTATTTCTACGATCACCGGGGTTGAAATTAGTACGATTGAAGAGCACCTGACAACCGAGATGCCCATCATCCGGGCCATGCCCAATACAGCCACGGCCATTCAGGAATCCATGACGTGCATGTGCGGAAAGAACGTTTCTTCCGGAACAATGAAGGAAGTACAAACCATGTTTGAAGCATTGGGCGAAACGCTGGTCATAGACGAAAACCTGATGAAAGCCGCTACCGTTTTAGCGGCCAGCGGAATTGCCTTTTTTCTGAGGTATATTCGAGCCGCTACGCAGGGTGGAATTCAGCTTGGTTTTCATGCCGAAGAAGCTCAAAAAATTGCTATGCAAACCGCCCGTGGTGCGGCCTCGTTGTTGGTGGAAGGTAAAAATCACCCCGAAACTGAAATTGATAAAGTAACCACGCCCCAGGGTTGTACCATCGCCGGATTGAACGAGATGGAACATCAGGGACTCAGTTCGGCCGTCATCAAAGGGTTGATGGCCTCATTCGAAAAAATTAATACGATCACACAATGAATTTATTTAGAGTATATCCCCTGTTAGATGTGGAGCCGGTTAAGGCCAAAGGCAATTATGTTTTTGATGCAGAAGGCCAAAAATACCTCGATTTTTATGGAGGTCATGCCGTTATTTCTATCGGTCACTCCCATCCGCATTACGTGGATCGTGTGAATGCTCAGCTCAACGATATTGGCTTTTATTCCAACTCAGTGCCCATCAGCATTCAGGAAGAATTGGCGGATAAATTAGGCAGACTATCCGGGTACGAAGACTGGAACCTATTCCTCTGTAATTCCGGAGCCGAAGCCAATGAAAATGCTTTGAAAGTTGCATCAGCCTCTAATAAGCGAAAAAAAATAGTGGCTTTTAAAGGTGCTTTCCACGGGCGTACTTCACTGGCTGTTTCTGTGACTGACAATCCGAATATTGTATTTCCGGTAAATGAAGGAGCAGAAATACTTCGCTTTGAGCTCGAAGATTTTGAAGGAGTAGAATCTGCCCTGAAAAAGGAAGATGTAAGCGCCGTAATCATTGAAGGAATTCAGGGTGTTGGCGGGATTGTAGCTCCTTCCCCGGATTTTCTGAAACATCTGCGAAAACTATGCGACGAAACCGGAACCGTCCTGATCCTGGATGAAGTGCAATCCGGATTTGGAAGAACGGGTAAGTTTTTCGCGCATCAGTTGTTTGGGGTTGAGCCGGATGTCATCACTATGGCCAAAGGAATGGGCAACGGGTTCCCGGTAGGCGGAGTGTTAATTCATCCGAAATTCGAGGCTTCATTTGGAATGCTCGGAACTACTTTTGG
>JBBDLQ010000022.1:5137-7318 GCA_040878765.1 Balneolaceae bacterium
TCATCCTCTAACAAAAATGTACTGAGATTGCTGCCGCCATTGAGCATCAAAAAAGAAGATTGTGATATACTGATTGATGCTTTGAAAAAAGTGGTTGGTGAAGAAGATTAAAAATATCAGCAACTATAGTCTAAACAGGACGCTTGAACGAGTTAAGATGGAGATCTTATTTAAATGAAATCTGAATTTACAGCATATTTACTCCGGCCTTTCGGCCGATGATACTGAATTTCTTAAATCCAACAGGGCTTTAGTCCTTCAAACTATGTTAAAGGCCTGAAGGCCAAAATCAATAATAAAAATTTACAACCGGCCTAAAGGCCGGAGCAACTAATTAACAATGAACTCATTCCTGTCCATTAACGATGTTGAAAATCTCCCGGAGCTGGTAAAGCAAGCGCTGGAAATCAAGAAAAACCCGCATGTGCATTCGGATCTGGGCCGGCACCGATCGATGTGCCTGATATTTTTAAATCCCAGCCTGCGAACACGATTAAGTGCACAAAAAGCGGCTTTTAATCTTGGATTGAATACGGCTGTTTTGGATGTGGGGAGTCAGGGCTGGAAGCTGGAATTTGCCGATGGCGTAGTTATGGATTCTGACAAAGCCGAGCATGTGAAAGAAGCAGCAGCCGTTATTGGTTCCTATTTTGATATTGTGGCAATTCGCGCCTTTGCAAAATTGCAGGATCGCGGGGAAGATTACAGCGAACAGGTTATGGAAGCCTTCCGAAAATACTGTCCCGTTCCGGTAATAAACATGGAATCTTCGACCGGGCATCCGCTACAGGCTTTTGCTGACCTTATCACCATAGAAGAACACAAAAAAGTAGAGAAACCCAAAGTGGTTTTGACCTGGGCACCGCATCCTCAGGCTCTTCCTCAGGCCGTGCCTAATTCATTTTCAAGATGGATGCAGGCTGCAAATTATGAGTTAACAATTACCCATCCTGAAGGTTATGAACTGGTGGAAGAAGCGGCCGGAAAAGCGAAGATCGAATACAATCAGCATAAAGCGTTTGAAGGGGCGGATTTCATCTATGCCAAAAACTGGAGCAGTTATTCGAATTATGGGAAAGTATTATCGGAAGACCCAAACTGGATGGTGACGGAGGAGAAAATGAAGCAGACAAACAACGGTAAATTCATGCACTGCCTCCCGGTTCGCCGAAATATAATTGTGGAAGATGCCGTGCTGGACAGTGACCGGAGTTTAGTGATTCCCCAGGCTGCTAATCGCGTGATTTCCATGCAAACTGTAGTAAAAAATATCTTAGAAGAACTGAAGAAATGAGCTCCATCAAAGTGATAAAAATTGGCGGGAAGGTGATTGATGATGATCAAAAACTGGATGCTTTTTTGAAGGTTTTTATTTCCATTGATGGCCCAAAGGTATTGGTGCATGGCGGAGGGTCCATTGCTTCCAAAATGGGAGAACGAATGGGCATTAAACCGAATATTAAAGATGGGCGGCGCATTACGGATGCAGAAACGTTGGAAGTAATCACCATGGTGTACGGTGGTTTGGTGAATAAAAAGATCGTTGCAAAATTGCAGGCATTGAAAGTAAATGCTGTTGGTTTATCCGGTGCTGATTTAAACATAATTTTGGCAAAAAAGAGAACTCCTGAACCTGTTGATTTCGGCTGGGTGGGAGATATTGAAACGGTAAATGCTGATTGGCTCCTTGAGTTATTGAGTCGGAAAGCCATTCCTGTATTAGCCCCGCTTACGCATGATGGAAAAGGAAATATGCTGAATACAAATGCGGATTCCATCGCTTCTTTTACTGCCTCAGCACTTGCTGAAAAACAGGCCGCCGAGCTCATTCTTTGTTTTGAAATGGATGGAGTGATGAATAAGAAAAAGCTAATCACTGAAATGAATGTGCTGTTGTACCGGTATTTAAAGGATGATGGCGTTATCACCGATGGAATGATTCCTAAAATAGATTTGGGATTTCAGGCACTTAAAAATGGCGTGAAAAAAGTAAGCATCCGCAGTTTTGAAGATGCAGCAAAACCGGATTCAGGAACGAAATTAATAGCGAATTAGAGATGAGAATAGAACACAGATTTACGTGAAGCTGGAGCCTGCCTTTGTCGGCAGACAGGCTTCCCGGAATGCATGACCAAGCCGGAGCTTGGTAACGAGTACCAGACCAATAAACAATGAAAAAAT
>JBBDLQ010000023.1:0-7310 GCA_040878765.1 Balneolaceae bacterium
GCCACAACCGTCGCTATACCAACGATGATTGTTACGAGTATTACGAGTAATAATTGTTGTTGACCCATGATGATCTCCTAATTGTGTTGTTTTGTTTGATTGTTAAAACTGTTTTCAAATTTTCTGATACAAATGTTATGAATAACTGTATCAAAGTAAATTAGAAATTCTTTAGTCTTCGTTATGTTTAGATTAAAGAGTGAATGACTCTGAATTTGTTACAAAACTTAATTAAAAAATTTTAATATTCGCAAAAATTATTTTTTGCGGTTAAAATTTTTCTGAGTCAGTCTGTAGATGCGCTTAATGTACGTAAATTTTAAAGAAACAGCTGTTTTTTTGTATACCGAGATCGATCGTAGTTTTATACCCATTTCCTAATTAACCACCAAGGGCACAGAGAGACACGGAGAACATTTTGAAACATAATAACTCTGTGTTCCTCTGAGCTCTCCGTGGTTTAAAAAATTGGTAGATTAACTAAAGAATTTTTGACCATCTGTATTATTCCTTCATCTCTCTTTTTGTATCATGTGAGCTTAGAAAATTAATGCATTTAACTTGATTAGTACAACAAACCAAAAAAAAAGAAATTCCACACAAAAAAAGCTGCGACGGCCGCTTCGGTGTACTCCTCAAACGAGTGAAATAATTAAAGGAAAATCGTGAATTTAATCCTGTAAATTCACATTGGGGATACTTCCCCGCCCTGCGGCATTAGCGTTATTTCTTCGGCCACGCTGCGCGGACTTAAATTGGAGAGCGCTATTATTAATTTCCCCACATCTTCAGGATCGATGAGTTTTTGGGGATCGATGTCTACCCCTTCCCAGGAGGTTGAGTAGGTTTGGCCGAGATTTATGGCGGTAACTGCAATGGGTGTTTTCATGAGTTCTTTGCGGAGCGAGCGCGTGTAGCCGAGTAATGCGTGTTTCGACATTGAGTACGCCCCACTGTCTTTCAGGCCTTTGAGCGCGCCCATGGAGCAGATATTAACTATCAGAGCACGTTTTTGCTGTTCTAATGCAGGAAGCACACATTTTGTGAGATTAAATGCCCCAAGTGTGTTAATCTTAAATTGACCCTCAAATTCTTCTTTTGAGGTATCACGTAGTTTCTTGAATAAAAATGATCCGGCATTATTTATCAGAATTCCGGGATTAAATTGGGAGAAATCTATTCCGGATAATGCTTTTTCATCCGTTATATCGGCGGAAATGATTTCAACTTCTGAGGCTCCTTCACTTAAACAAATTTCCCGGGCTTCTTTAAGTTCATTTTCATTTCGGGCCATTAATACCAAAGGCCGTTTTGTCTCCCGCGCAAATACTTTTGCGATTGAGAGCCCAATGCCTTTGCTCCCTCCTGTTATTATTACCGCTGAATAATCGTAACTCATAAAGACTATTTATTTTATTTTAGAAGATCTTTCTATCTTTCCAGGGTTTTGTTTGGTATGAAAGATATCGGTAATTATTACCGTCGAGTTATCCGAATCAAACTCATAAATAATCTTATAACTAAATTTTATGAGGTATCTGCTTTCTTGTCCTATTTCTTTTAATAATGGTTCCTGCTGACCAGAGTCCGGAAAGTTTTAAGTTGATCAACTTTAGAGAAAATCTCCATAATTAATTTATCAGCTTGTTCGGCATCCTTTTCTTTAAACTGTATATAATCATGAATTTCATTAAGACACTGAAGAGCAAAAGGTGTCCATTTTATATCTATATTCTTACCCTTCATTTTTTTGAGTAAAGTACCGTTTTGCTTCCTCTTGACTGATTAAATTATCTTCTTCTATAGCCTTTCGGGACTCTTCATTTCTTCTATAAAATGTTTCCTTAGACATTGGATATAATTTCTCCTCATGGCTCTTAGACTTTCCGTAGGCTAACATATTTTTAATGGCTTTGATCAAATTAATATCCTCCACCTTGTCCACTTCTAATTTAATCCTATCTTTTTCAGCCTGTAAATCCATAGTTCAACATCTATTATTTGATTGAATTAAGCACTTTTAGTATTCCGAATAATCAATACTACAAAATTTTTAATAGTAATCCTTAAGGCACCTTCAAAAACTTATGTGTTTGCAGGCTTATTCCCCACTCAGGATGTTCCTTCACATATTCCACAATCAAATCCATAGATTCAGGTGTTTCCCATTCCGGCTGAAGTAATAACCGGGTTCCTTCCGGACATTTAGTGGCATTTTCTTCCGCCCATTTTAAATCTTTTTTGGTGAGCACGACGATTTTCAGTTCGTCCACATATGCAAAAACTTCCTCTGTGGGTTTTTTAAAGCGCTTGGGTGAGAGCGTAATCCAGTCTAACTGACCCGATAATGGCGATGAACCACTTGTTTCGATGTGGACCTTAAGTCCGGCCGATTTCAATCCTAAGGTAAGCTGCAGTAAATCATGAAGCAGTGGTTCGCCCCCGGTAATTACCACAAAAGGAGCGCCACTTTCCTTAGCCGCTTTAACCAATTCACGTACACTAACTTTTGGATGTCCCTCTTCCTCCCAGCTTTCCTTCACATCACACCACCAGCAATTTACATCACAGCCGGCCGTGCGGATGAAATAGGATGCCCGCCCGGAATGTGCGCCTTCGCCCTGAATAGTGTAGAAGTGCTCCATAATGGGATATTCAACATCCAAAACGTCTTTTTCATCAGTAATAAGATCGGTATGATTTTCTGTTTTAAACATCTTGATCTGTGTATTCAACCCAGCTTGTATCGGTTTCCCAAACTGTTACGGTGAGTTCAATTCCCTCAGGAATCCGGTTTTTTGTTTCTTTGTGGATGTATTCAGCTATTCGTTCAGCGGTGGTATTTTCCGGCATTAAATCGTTGAGGAAGCCATGGTCAAATCCTCCTTTTTCAGAATCTTTGGCTGCCCACTTCAATTCTTTAAAATCACACACCATATCATCGGAATCCAGGTATTTGGAAGGGTTTAATTTGTGTGATTTTGCCGTCACTTTCACTTTATAGGAGTGTCCGTGCATGCGGCCACATTTACCATCATATCCATCTATAAAATGAGCGGCATCAAATTTAAATTCAGTATGTAGAGTCCAGGTTGGCATTTTTGATAAATAATTTTGAAATAATATAACTTGAATTTTAGATAAGAGAAGATTTAAGGTGCTCAAAAACAACATAGTGGTCATCCCTGCGGAGCCTGCCTGTCCGGTAGGCAGGGCAGGGATCTAAGTGCTTCTATGAAATTAAGTTTGAAGCGTATAAACCATTTAGATTCCGGGCATACGCTGCGGAATGACTCTTGAAGAGGTTTTTTGGTCCATTGCTAACTAAAATTCACATTTATATAGATGTCATATCTTTGAAATAAAAAAAAGCCACGTTGGTGGCGTGGCTCAAAATTACGGGTTTTTAATTACAATTACTCAGTTCGCTTGATAGTACAACCCAGCGATTTCGTTTCTTTCTGAGTTATATCATTTCCGCTTATCATAGCATTAATTGCATTTATAGTGTAATCAGCTTCTACAGCACCGGCATCATCTGCATTGTCATCAATTGCACCGTGGTAAACCAACGTCATGTTTTTATCAAAAAGAAATACTTCGGGTGTGCGGGTTGCACCAAATGCATCGGCAATAATATGGTCTTTATCGAGAGCGTATGGAAAGCTGTATTCCTGCTTTTGAGCACGTTTTTTCATGTCGTCCATGGATTCTCCCCGGTCACGGATCCTTTCATTTGGATTCAAGGCAATCATCCCAATTTTGTTTGCCTGTGCTAAACTTGATAATACATTATACCGGTCTTCCCATTTGGTTACCCAGGGACAAGTATTGCAAGAAAACACTACCAATAACCCGTTTGCACCAAACATACTTTTCAAGGTCAGTGTTCGGCCAGAAGTATCCAACACCTCCTGAGTAGTTTGTGGGGCTTTATCCCCGATTTTTAGCACCGATTGAGATTGAAGCGGAGCAGTCAGCAACATCAGGGCTCCCATTCCCAGTAAAAGTATTTTTAAATTACCCATAACTTATTCCTCACTTATCACATTTAATAGTTCAGATTCAAAAGTTTCAAATTCAGCCTTTCCCTCCCACGAAGCTGAAACTTCCCCTTGTTTATTATACACAATGGTGAACGGAAGTGCACCTGTCCATTTATTAGAAATGGTGGTTATAAATTCGTTGTCTTTACCCACTTTGAAATAGGTTTCAAAATCCACTCCATGTTTTTTAAGAAATGCCTCTGCATCATCACGAGCTTCCTCAAAATCGCCTGAAACAAAAATCAGAGCGAATTCATCCTCATATTTTTCTTTCAACTGCATGATATAGGGAAATTCCTCCACACAAGGTGCACACCAGGTAGCCCAAAAATTCACCAAAACCGGTTTTTCCCCTTTGTATTCGGTAACTTTTTCAAGGATTTCACAGGCCGTTGCATCCACCAGAATTTGATCACCATTTAATGATGAAAGCGAACCAATAAAAAGAGTTATAAGTAACAGTGATTTCATTTCAGCTTTCGTTTTCCAATTCAAATGGATTCCAGTAATGCTTATCCATATTAACGGTGTATTCTTCTTTGAATTCTATTCCTTCCTGAACAAGTCGTTCCCGCATGGTATCGCCCTCAAAATGAGCCCTTCCAGTTAACTGGCCCAACCTATTTAAAACCCGGTGAGCGGGCAGTTCATATCCCAGGTTATAACTTCGGTAATTATTCATGGCATAACCCACCATTCGGGCACCGGACTCTACCCCAAGAAATCGCGCAATAGCACCATATGAAGTCACTTTGCCGTGGGGAATTTGGGCGACAACCTCATAAACCCTGGTATAAAAATCGTTTGGCGTTTCAGTATTCAAGAGAGTAAGGATTTAATTTCTTTCAGAGATTGGGATGAGCCTTCTTTTCGTTCGGCAATTTTTACGGCTTCCAATCCCAACGTTTTATATAAAGAAATTAAATTTGGCGATGTTTTCAAACTTTCCAGGTGCTGTTTTATCGTATGTACATCGCCCCGGGAAATTGGGCCAGTTAAAGCTTCCGTAACTCCAAGTTCTTTGATATTTTGGAGAGTGGCTTCCATAAGCGGAGTCAGGGCTTTCAAGGCAATTTCTTCCGATACATTGCCTTTAGCTGATATTTTGGAAACAAGATCTGCCAGCACTACTAAATAATTGGAGGCTACTACCGCAGAAGCATGCAGTAAAGGTTTCGCTTCCGGTTCAACCCTAAATGTTTTTGCTCTGAATTTTGCAGCCATTTTTTCAAGCTCAGTCAGCACCGCAACATCCCCTTCCATATCAAACCAAATATCTTCAAAAGAATCCGTTTTTGGGGTGATTGCTTTCATGGGGTGAAAAGAAGCCGTTATAGCTCCCAGTAGTTTCAGGGAATCTAATATGTTTGAAGAATGAGTTCCCGAGCAATGAATAACACTTATGTTTTCAAGGGTTGAAAATCGGTGGGCTAATTCATTTGAAACAGATTGTATGGCATCATCCGAAACTGTTATGAAAATATAATTTCCGGGGGGTGAATCATTGGAGGGTAAACCGTTATAAAAGGCGGTTTCGGGAAATTGGGATTGAAGGCCTTGGGAAATTTCAGAGCGATTATAAACAGATATAACTGAATAACCCTGATCAGTAAATGCTTTCAATAAAGCAGTGCCCACTCTTCCCAATCCAATTATGGTAATAATGCGGGCTTTTTCCATCCTATGCCAATTGAGGGTGAGTGCGTTTGGCGTAGCCACATATATTTGATGCGGATTCGATATGATCTAAAAACTCAACTTCATATCCCCAGGAACGCGCAACCAAAATCCCGCTCATAAAAGCCCTGGCTCCTTTCACGGTCTTTTCATTGCTATTAAGATAATGCAGCAATCCGGATTCTTTGTTTTCTACCACCAAAGATCGCAGTTTTTCAAGTTCTTCGGGACTGTTTGCGGGCACATCACAACAGTATACAATAAGTGCATTTTTTTGAAGCAGAAGCTCATCGAGTGTAAATGCTAGCTCACGAATTATAGCCGGATCATAATCTCCAATTTGCAGACTTACTACATCAAATTCAGAAAAACAGGCCTGTAGAATAGGAAGCTGTGTGTATAAACTCATTTCCTTGCTATAACCCTCATCGGCAATAAAAAAATCATCTTCTTCATCACAAAATTCATTTCGCAAATAATCATTAACCGGAACTTCTCCAAAACGGGTTTCAAATACTTTATTGGATGGCATCGCAAGTTTTTTCTGGAGATGACCTGTGTAAGATTCTATCACAACTACCGTATCAAATTCCTGATTTACCACCGCATTATAGGTGGCGCATAATTCCCCGAAATTATGCTCGTCTATTTTATTTGGAACAAACAGCATGCGCACATGATCCGAATTGGTATTCAAATGCCTGGCATTCTTAACTTGAGACCGAATTTCCTCTTTACTTAAATTATGTACGTCCATAAGAATATGAGATGATATAATTAATTCTTAAAGTAAAAAAAGCCCAAAGATACCTTTCCTTAACCAATGGTAATGGCATCTTTGAGCCTCTGTGGGTTTATGATCAAATTTGCTTGCTTTGATAAGCTAATGCTATCTGATGATCTGATTGCTTAAAATTACAAATTTCAAACATATTTTCATTGTTAAATCTTACAGAAAAGCGCTTTTTTCCTTTTTTGACGATAGTGAGATCTTTGAGATTCGTCCTCAGCCCTGTCCCCAAACATTTTACAGCCGCTTCCTTAATAGTCCATAACTTGATGGGGTCTTCCTCTCCTACAACATTCCACTCATTTTCATTAAGAATCCGCTTGACCACAGCTTTATTTATTGTGCGGTTCGTATGTTCAACATCCAGTCCAATATTGAAACGATGTGAAATTGCGCAAAATACTTTTTCCGGTGAATGTGAAAAACTTACATGAATTGTTTCACCATTATAAATAGCATAGGGTTTTCCGGTTGACTCTTTAAGTATTTCAATTTCGTTGTGTGTTAGATTCATTTCATTTAGAAGCGCATGAAATAAATACCGTGCAGATAAAAATTCTGCTTTACGCTTAGGATTTTTAAAACCGTAATACTCTTCCCTTTCTTTAGAGGATAGTATATCCAATTTACCATCCTCCGAGATTTCAGCAAATCCCATAAACACATCTTCGGGCCAGCTTTCTATATTTGATGTATCCACTTTTTCCATTTCTACAAGTATAAGAATGAATATGGAATTATACCTGATGGATACCTCTGCAAAACTAAATATTTACAGATTTATAGGTGTTTTTATA
>JBBDLQ010000024.1:0-1220 GCA_040878765.1 Balneolaceae bacterium
AGTATGAGTTCCTGGTGGCTGCCAGACTCACGAATTTCCCCTTTGTGCATAACTAATATAGTGTTTGCATGCTGAATAGTAGAAAGCCGGTGGGCTATTACAATGGAGGTTCGCCCTTCCATCATCAGGTTGCTGGCTTTGGTTACCAACGCTTCCGTTTCCGAATCTACGCTGGAGGTGGCTTCATCCAGGATCAATATATTTGGATTGTAAACCAATGCCCGAACAAAACAAATAAGCTGTCGTTGCCCCATTGAAAGTGAACTTCCTCTTTCCTGAAGTACATAATCATATTTACCAGGAAGCTTCTCGATAAACCGGTGGGCTTCAACTTTGTGAGCTGCCTCAATTACCTGTTCCCTTGTGATATCCTGATGTCCTAATGTTATGTTATCTAAAACCGATCCGGAGAACAGGGCATTATCCTGGAGTACCAGTCCAAAATTAGAGCGCAATTCATACAGCGACAAATCACGAATATCAACGCCATCCAGTTTAATACTTCCCTGTTCTATGTCGTAAAAACGGAGTAGTAAATTTATAATGGTTGTTTTTCCGGCTCCAGTCGCACCTACAATGGCAATATCATCTCCCGGTTCAGCACTAAAAGAAACGTCTCTTAGTACATAATCTTCCCCGGAATTATATTTAAACCATACATTTTCAAATTCAATTTTACCCCTGGGAACATCAATGGTTTTTGGGGATTTTGTTTCCACAACACGGGTTTTGGTATCCAATACATTGAAAATCCGCTCGGAAGATGCCAATGCAGATTGAAGCGTATTAAATTTCTCAGATAACCCCTGGATGGGCTGAAAAAATTGCCGGGCATATTGTATAAAAGCTAAAAGCACTCCAAATGTAACCCCGTCCATTAACGCCCGTGCTCCGCCATACCAAACAATAAGTGCCATGGCCAGGCTGGCTGTTACTTCAACAATGGGCCAAAAAATGGCAAAATAAAAGATGGTTTCGATATAGGCATCGCGGTGACCGGCATTAATTTTTTTAAATTTTTCCTGCTGCTTTTCCTCCCTGTTGAACAACTGAACTACATCCATCCCATTGATGTGTTCCTGCACAAATGAATTTAGCTGGGAAATTTTATCCCGCACTTCCAGAAAAGTAACCCTCACTTTTGCTTTGAACCAAAAAGTCGCATAAAACAAAATAGGCAGCACAATCAGTGTTACGATGCTCAATTCCCAGTTCATGCT
>JBBDLQ010000024.1:1320-7279 GCA_040878765.1 Balneolaceae bacterium
CCTGCCAACAGTGTTATAATCCACCAAAGGCCTTCGAAGTCATCTGTGGCTATATATTCATCTACCGCAATCTGGGTCAGTTTTGGGCGAATGGTCCCCAGGTATGAGGCTGATAAAGTCAAACCAATGGCCAGTAACACATACCATCGATAGGGTTTCAGGAAAAAATAAAGCCGCCGAATCAGAGTTGTATCGACGGCTTCAGACTTAGGTTTTTTACTCACAGGAAATTTTGATTAGAATCTGTCAAAATCATCATAGGAAGATCTTGGAGTGATCTTTTTGTGTGAGCTTGAATCAGAATCATCTTTTTTATCTTTGATATTAGCACTATACGTGCTGCTGCCATAGGTTTTACGCTTGTAATTACTGCTGTCGCTTTTACCACGACTCGAAGAACGATCAGAACTACCGCTACGGCTGCTTTTGGAATAGCTTTTCCCTCTGTCAGAGCTGCTGCCTTTGCGGCTTCGGAAATTCTTTTTACCGCCGCTCTTATAATTTTTACGTCCTTTGTAGTTTTTACCGCCACCGGAATTATCCGACAGTTCATTGATCTCAACTTTAGGAGTTATAATTCCCCTTTCATGCATTGGATCTGTGAATATTGGACGAAGTTCATTGGCCAGCCAGGCAGGGAAAAAGCCTTCACGGGCTTCTTTCAATAAGTCGTGTGCATTGGTATAGCGGGCTGAAAAGTGACCGATCACCAGCAGTTTTGTTTGGGCTTCGGTGGCTACACGGGCTGCATCCACAGTGGATGAATGGCCGGTTTCACCTGCTTTATCATGCAGGTCTTTACCAAAGGTGGCTTCGTGATACAGGATATTGGTATTCATAGCCAATTTCACTGAATTTGGCGTGTATTCGGTATCCGTGATATAGGCAAAGCTATCGCCCGGCCGCGGATGGCCAACAATATCATTGGCTTTAACAACCGTTCCATCTTCCAGCGTTACGTCGTTGCCAGCTTTTAATTCTTTGTATTGGGAATCTTCTGAAATACCCATTTTTTGGGCTTTATCAGCGTCCACTTTTCCGGGACTGTCTTTTTCCTGAAATCTATATCCTACACAAAATTTATTATGTTTCAGCGGACGGGCTTCCACATAATATTCATCTTCATCATGCACTCGTTCCGATTCAATATCCTCTGCGATTTCATGGAAGTTAATTTTATAATTTGGGTCAATGTCAGCGAATTTCAGATTCCATTCTACAAAATCCTTAATTCCTTTAGGCCCTGCTATTGCAAGAGGTTTATCTCTTCTTTGAAGCTGAAATGTAGCCAGCAAACCAAGCAAGCCTGAATAGTGGTCCACATCAAAATGTGTAATGAAAATTGCTTCAATTTTTGATCTCTTAATACCTGCTTGTAACATGCGCATTTGTGCGTTTTCACCGCAGTCAAAAAGGAATATGCTTCCTTCTCTCCATAATGCTACTGAGGGTAAATGTCGTACGGCGGTTGGGGTTGCCGACGCTACTCCTAGTGGTACTACAATCATTGTTCTATCTCCCGTAATGTATGTTTATTTAGGGGCGTTGCTTTCATACAATAAGCCCCGGTTGTTTTTTTATATTTCTGCCAGTTCTTGTTCTAACATTTGTTTGTTATACATGTCGGAATACCGGCCATTTGTTGCCAACAATTCTTCGTGAGTACCCGACTCTGTAATTTGTCCTTCTTCTATATAATAGATTTTGTCTGCATCTTTAATTGTAGAAATTCGATGACTTATCATTATTGTTGTCCTTCCGCTAAGTTCCTGCCGGAGGTGTTTTAATATAGCCTCTTCTGTTTTTGTATCAACGGCACTTAGTGAATCATCAAAAATTAAAATCCTTGGATCTTTTATCAGGGCTCGGGCAATCGCTGTTCTTTGCTTCTGTCCACCTGAAAGTGTGATACCCCGCTCTCCAAGCATAGTCTTAAATTTTTTCTCAAAATCCAAAATATTCTCTTTAACCTGTGCTTTTTCAGCAGCCGTTTCAATTTGGCTTTCTGAGGCATCATCTACCCCAAAGGCAATATTATCACCAATGGTATCTGAAAATAAGAAAGTTTCTTGTGGGACAAAACCAATTGCGCTTCTTAATTTACGTAAAGGCCATTTTTTTAAATCTACGCCATCAAGCAGGATTTTCCCTTCTAATGGGTCGAATAATCTTGGTATAAGTTGTACTAAAGTTGTTTTTCCGGCCCCGGTACGGCCGACAATAGCAATATTTTCACCCGGTTTAATTTCGAAACTCAGGTTTTTGAGTACAATCTCATCGGTACCGGGATATTTAAAGGCAACATTTTTGAATTCAATGTGGCCATTTACCTCCTTAGTACTTTCCTCCTCAGAATCTTTGATTTCAACCGGCTCATTCATCAATTCCTCAATACGATTCCACGATGCCAATGAACGCTGAAAACGATTGGTTGTATAACCCAAAGCAGCAACGGGCCATATTAAATAAGCCACATAAATCAAAAACTCCGCAATATTCCCAACGGTTATGGTACCCGCAATCACCATTTCTCCCCCTTTCCAAACCACTATTAACAGGGATAAGCCTATCAGAAAGTTAAGTGCAGGATGAAACATAGATTCAATCATATCAAGGCGCAGTTTTTTCTTACGGTATCCCTCACTTTCTTTTTCAAATAACTGCTGTTCATGATCCATTCGATTATAGGCCTTAATGAGGCGAATGGCTGAAAATGTTTCTTTAGCTCTTCCCGCAAGTACCGAATATTGTTCCTGTATGATGGTAGAATGCTTGTGAATATAGCCCGTTATCCAATAGGCAAAAATGGAGATAAACGGCAGCGGAATAAGTGCCCAAAGTGTAAGTTCGGTATTCACTAAAAACATCATCGTTAATACAAAACCGGCCCGAGTGATTGTATTAATACTATACATTATTACGGGCCCATAATAGTCGCGAACTTTACCTACATCTTCCGTAGCCCGCACATACGTTTCTCCGGATGAATTTTCAGTAAAATAACGCTGCGGCAGGCTCATCAACTTTTTTACGATATCATTACGGATATCAAATTCTACTTTCCTGGAGGTAACTATTAATGTTTGGCGGGTTGCAAAAAGCAGGACCCCATAAAGCATCACGGTTCCAATTAATATCAGTGAATTGGTTGCCAGTATTTTTGATGCCTCTGTTGAAAAAAGTGTCTCAATGATACTTGGAGGCACTTCGAAGTTTTGATCTCCCAGCCTTTCAACTTCATCCATTGTGCGGCGGATGAGAACGGGTATCCAGATTAGAAAGAAATTTGATGTCGTCAAAAAAAGGGCGCCGAGTATCATCGTGCCTCTGTATTTTTTGAGGTACCTGTTAAGTTCTTTTATAGCGCCCAAAACGATGTTGGTATGATGCTTTGCTTTTTATTTTTTTCAGTCCGAGTATTGTTCAGCCCAGTGTTTCCCTAACTTCAGGCCGGAAAGATATGCCGATTCAACGGTGTTACCATTCATATACCCCCCAACTAATGCAAGTGGAGTATCGTTTCCTCTAATTTCCATGAAGTCATGATTTAGCGGTTTGCTTGCCCGGCTATATCTCCAAAAATGAAGTTGTTTCCAATCCGGCAATGCAGCCCAGCCTCCTAATATTTGCGCCAAACGGTCAAGGATGATCTCTTCGACCTTTTCACGGTCAGTTCCTATGTGTTTTTTTGCGAATTCTGAAGTGGTTTGAACAACAAAAGATTTTCCATCTTTGTCATTTCTTTTAGTGGATTCATTGGAAATCCACTCTATAACCTCCCCTTCACATTCCAAGGCATTCCATTCAGGTAATTCAGCTTCATTAAACGAAACCGACAAGGCAAATTGGGACTCATACTCTACTTCATCAATTTCACGAACCAATTTCAACGTTTCAATTTCATCAATAGTGGTGTTGAGCAACGCATAAGCCTGTCGGGCAGGGGCAGCAATAATTACTGCATCTGCACTTTCAGTTAAGGCAGTGGGGAAATTGAGCATCCAGCTTCTTTTTTTACGCCGGTTTTCACCGATATGAGTTAACCCGCCAACTTTAGTATTTAAACGGATATCCAGATTTCTACCAAGATGCTTACCAATGGTATTCATGCCATTTGGAGCGATATAATATGGGGATGTTTTTTCTAGTAGAGATACTTTTCCATTCTTATCATAATGTGCAAAATCACCTTCCCATGTAGTTATAATATCTTTACCGGATAGTTCTTCAATTAATTCCCTGAATTCAGGAGATGATGCCGTGAAATGAGTAACACCATGATCAATTTTTTGCTGATTTTCACTGCCTCCCATACGTGTAGCAAGCCGGCCACCAAATCCCCGGCTTTTTTCAAAAACCACTACCTCATGACCGGCTTTATCTAAAATCCGCCCGGCTGTTAATCCTGAAATTCCTGCTCCTATTACCGCAATCTTCATTCTGTTTTAATTTTGCCACAAATGCACGAAAACACTAAATAAGAACTGTTCTCCTGCTCCATGCTGTTTTAATTATTCAATTTCAAATAGTGTAATCCTGGGGGTTACTGCTTTTTTATCTAACAGTGCAGGCCAATATGCCACCACATCACTTGCTTTTGGCCGGCCACCTGCAAAGCCCGTTACACCGCTTGGGCCTGTTAAGATAAGGGGTGCAATTTCCATCCCAAAGCGATTTAAATCGTTTTTACTTTGACCGGATACGGAAACCCTCATTTGGATCTCATCAAATTCTGTATTCAGAGCCTCCTCCGTTACCGGTATTTCGGAATTACCGTTATAACCGATGTATTCTTTATTGAATTCATCAAATTTCAACCCAAGTACTTCGGCTCTTTTCTGTAAAATTTCTGCTCCTCTAACGGCTTTTTTGAGCGCATCGGGCCAGCTGTAAACCAGGGTCGCTGACAACTTATATCCGTCATTATAACTCGCTGATACTTTATAGGTTGGAGTATCAGGATGTCCTTTTATCCCTGTAACCTTAACCTTGTTTTTGCCGGTTTCTTCTACCTGAATGGAGGTGAAATCGGCAATAACATCGGGGGTGATATATTCCGCAGGATCACCAATTTCATAAAGCAACTGTTCTTTCACCGTCATGGCGCTAACCAAGCCCCCGGTTCCTTCATGTTTTGTTACAAAAAAGTCACCATTTGGATATGCCTGAACAATAGGAAAACCGATATCAACAAAGTCTTCTACTTTTTCCCAGTCCGTGAAATTTCCACCTGACGATTGGGCTCCACATTCCAAAATATGGCCTGCAATTGTGCCTACCGCCATTTTATCAAAATCTTTGTAATCCCAGCCAAATTCATAAATCATAGGGGCTAATGTTAACCCAGTGTCTGTTACACGGCCAGTAATAATAACGTCGGCTCCTAATTCAAGTGCTTTTACAATGGGCTGACATCCGAAATAAACATTGGCACTGAGGAGATTCTCTTTAACGGTGGAAATGGGCCGGCCATCATCCATGTTTTTTAGTTCATGTCCGTCTGCTATAAGTTCATCAATTTGATCAAGGATATCGTCGCCGTCAACAACTGCAATTTTGAGGTCCTTGTACCCTTTTTCTTTAGCAATTTTTAGGATTTCATCTTTACAGGCTAAGGGATTCACCCCACCGGCATTGCTAATAACTTTGATGCTGTCGTTTTTGATTTCAGGTAACACTTGTTCTACCACACCCACAAAATCGCGTGCATAACCCCACTCCGGATTTCGCATTCGCTGTTTTTGCATGATCGACATAGTTACCTCTGCCAGGTAATCCATAACCAAATAGTCAATAGGACCTTTTTTTGCCTGATTAACGGGTGCATTTGGAAGATCTCCCCAGAACCCCTGACCTGATGCAATACGAATAAAATCTTTCATAAAACGTGCGTGATTGATACAACTTAAATTCGCGCGGAATATCGGGATATTTTCACTGCATGTGAAATAAAAAAACC
>JBBDLQ010000025.1:0-2143 GCA_040878765.1 Balneolaceae bacterium
TAACCCACAGTTTTGTAAATAAATGGGAGCCCGATGGGAATTCGCCGAAGGCATCCCTTTGGGAGAACCCACAGCCTCTAGGGCCACAACCTGGCGCTCTAACTAACTGAGCTACAGGGTATCAAAAAAAAATGGGGAGCCCGATGGGAATTGAACCCACGGCCTCTAGGGCCACAACCTAGCGCTCTAACCGACTGAGCTACGAGCTCCATTAAGTACCGCGTACGGGATTTTTCCGAAGGAATGCCTTCGGCAGAACCCGTGCTACACTTTGAATAGGCAATTAAAGCTTATCCAAAGCATGATACATTGTACCGCGTACGGGATTTGAACCCGTGCTACCGCCGTGAAAGGGCGGCGTCCTGGACCCCTAGACGAACGCGGCATTTATTATAAACTCAATATGTCAAATTAACCGTTGAGGCGACAGGCGGATTCGAACCGCCGTACGAGGTTTTGCAGACCTCTGCCTAGCCACTCGGCCATGTCGCCTTGTTAAACAAAGCTAGTACGCCCGACAGGAGTCGAACCTGTAACCTACGCCTTAGAAGGGCGTTGCTCTATCCAGTTGAGCTACGGGCGCTCAACTTACAGTATGTCAAAATAAAAATTCCCGACGTCAAGGTCAGGAAGTTTTTGTTAGTCGGGGAGACAAGATTTGAACTTGCGACCCTTCGCTCCCAAAGCGAATGCGCTACCGGACTGCGCCACTCCCCGTGTGCAAAACAGATCCCAAAGATACGGGATGATTACTTTTATGGCAAATGTATTTGACTATTTATTTACAGATGTAGTGTTAGTTTTGAGGTAAAATTATCCCACGATAAATCCGCTTTTAAATGCTCCAAATTTGAAGATATTTGGGCTCTTAATTGGTGATTTGTAAAAAAATCGAGGAGTAAATTTTGTAGTTCCTCCACATTTTCAGATTCAAAAATTAAGCCGGTCTCTTTATGTGTTAAATGTTCTATAAGGCCGGGTTTATCCGAAACAATAGCTGGTAAATTAAAGTTCAGGGCATCATTAAATACCCCGCTTTGGCTGGCACTTTTGTAGGGTAAAATCAGTGCGTCGGAAAGGGTAAATATTTCATTAGCTTCCTTCTGACTTACAAACCGGTCAATGACTACATATTGATCTTTATGGTCTTCATTTATGAGATCGAGATATTTATTTTTGTCCGTGTAAAATTCACCAACTATAAACGGACGGATTTTCAGGGCTTTTAGATCGATTTTGTTAAGCGATTTGATCAGGATATCTAAGCCTTTGTACTCTCTGATCAATCCAAAAAATAACGGAACCTGCTCATCATTTTTAAGCGAATATTCTTCTCTCAGTTTTTGAACGGGCTGTTTGGGGAATGCCCGTTCATATACAGGGTGAAACAACTTCAGGCACTCAGTTGAAGTGTCTAATTTTTTAAACTCCTTTTCTGTTTGATTTGAAAGTGTTACCACCAAATCATTATTACCAAAAAATGATTTCATGAGTTGCTCGGAAAATGGAAATCCTTCGTGAGGAGATACATTATGAGCTATGGTGCATACCTTGGTTGTGGGACTAAGTTTTTTGACTTTTTTAATGATACGGTTATAAGCAGGAATGAAAAATGGATGCCAATAAGAAAACATGAGTACATCAGGGGATGTTAGTCCGATTCGTTTTCCTGTTCTGTTCCAATTTAATGGATTGCAGGAATGAAGCTGCCGTTCCGCATATTCTTTAACAGCATTTTCCTGAAATTGTGTAGCACCCGGAAATAAAATATCTGGATATAATAATTTAAAATTTACGGGCACAACCTCTCTGGATTTTGAAAGGTGGGTATACAAGTAATCACTAAAATTTGAAATGCCGCCGCGGTAGGGTGGAAAAACACTAATAAAACTAATCAAAGTATTACCCGTTCTTTAGAATTTGTTTTGAGTTTGCCACACATAATCTGGTATTTATGTGAAAACAAAAACAATGTTCGCAAGCAAAATAGCAATTTTGATAAAAAGCCTTTTAAAAAGAAGAAATATTCTAAAAAAATCCCGTTCTTAGCGATGCATTTAAATCAAGACTTATTCATGAGATATTTTTTCCTGGTTACCATTTTTATTTTGGCATCGAATTTTGGATTTACCCAGACTTTATC
>JBBDLQ010000025.1:2243-4034 GCA_040878765.1 Balneolaceae bacterium
GTACTATATAATCCGAAAATAATAAGTAATGGGACAGGAGGTTCAAGAGCCAGAATTATAACAGGGAACTGGACTACCCGCGATATTTTTTATAGAAGTGACCGGGCCATACGATTGGTTAAAGTATCAGATAATGGTCAGTTTGTGGCAATTGCATCCTATGCATCCGGAACCGATGATGCCGTGGAAATTACCGATCGCTTTGGAAATGAAATGGGAACCTTCGAATTCGATCAGGAAATTGCGGATCTGAATTTTTCAAATGATGGTAAATATATAACCATTCGGTCAAATGGGCGAGTGGCGGTTTACTCGGTACTCACAGGGGAGAGAGCAGGGAGCACCAGTTTTCGGTCCAAACTGTATTTTGCAGATTATGTACCTCAGGATGATACTATTATTGCGTTGATTGGAGATCAATCCGGCACGGTGTTAAATGATATTGAGATACATGCCATTAATTTATCAGCCCGTTCAATTGAGCGACAATCATATGGTTCATCGCTGGGAATCTCATCACATATTTCACCCCGTTTAAACCGAACGGGAAGTATGAGCTACACCTTAGTGGGGTTAAGTAAAGTGTTGAATTTGAATATTCGTAACTAAAAAAAAGCCTCACCCAAATGAATGGATGAGGCTTGATTTACTTTATAAAATAGTGATCTGAGATCAGGCTTCCTTAGCCTTTTCTGAAGTATCCTCTTCCTTTTCTTCATCATCTTTTTTATCAGCAGATGATTTTGGCTCTTCACCTTCGGTCCAGTCAAATTCCAGGTCATCCCTGGATTTATTCATTTTTATTTTGATGATTGAACCTTCACCATGCCTGTTTTCAAGAATTTCCTCGGCTAGTGGATCTTCAATATATTTTTGGATAGCACGCTTAAGCGGGCGGGCTCCATATTTCTGATCAAAGCCTTTTTCGGTGATGAATTCTTTTGCCGCTTTGGTTACTTCAATTTGGAAACCAAGTTCTTTGATTCGGGCAAACAAGTCTTCGTTCATCAAGTCGATGATCTTGAAGATATCTGCTTTTTCCAGAGGCTTAAAGGTGATTACATCGTCAATACGATTCAGGAATTCAGGATTGAATACTTTCTTCAAAGCGTCCTGAATGGTTGACTTCATCTTCGCATAATCGAATGGCGAATCATCGGTATCAAAACCAATTCCTTTACCCATATTACGGATATCGCGTGCGCCAATATTGGATGTCATGATGATAATCGTATTACGGAAATCCACACGACGGCCAAGGCTGTCGGTAAGGATTCCGTCATCCAGCACCTGCAGCAGGATATTAAATACATCCGGATGTGCTTTCTCAATTTCATCCAGCAGAATTACACTATACGGTTTGCGGCGAACTTTCTCGGTAAGAATTCCTCCTTCTTCATAACCTACATATCCGGGAGGCGCTCCAACTAAACGGGAAACCGAGAATTTTTCCATGTATTCACTCATATCAATACGTATGAGAGTGTCTTCCTTATCAAAAAGGTATTTGGAAAGCACTTTAGCCATTTCCGTTTTACCCACGCCGGTTGGTCCTAAGAATATGAATGAACCGATTGGACGTGAAGGATCTTTAAGCCCGGCACGTGTGCGCTGAATAGCTTTGGTCAATTTAACAATGGCTTCTTCCTGACCAATAACTTTGCCGGAAAGACTTTCTTTCATCTTCAGTAACTTCTGACCTTCGTTCTGGCTAATTTTATTGACAGGAACGCCGCTCATCATCGCGATAACAGAGGCTACATCTTCATCACTAACATCATATATGATGTT
>JBBDLQ010000025.1:4134-8234 GCA_040878765.1 Balneolaceae bacterium
GTGAGAATTTCAACTGTTTCTTCAGGTGTGGTTGGGTCAACCATGATTTTCTGAAAACGTCGCTCAAGCGCACCATCTTTTTCAATAAACTGGCGATATTCATTTAGTGTTGTGGCACCAATCGCCTGAACATCACCTCTGGCAAGGGCTGGTTTTAACATATTAGATGCATCCAGTGAACCACTCGCACCGCCAGCGCCAACAATAGTGTGCAGCTCATCGATGAATAGTATTACATCATTGGTTTTCTCGAGTTCAGTCATCACGGCTTTCATGCGTTCTTCAAACTGTCCGCGATATTTAGTTCCTGCTACCAGGGCAGCAAGATCCAAAGCAATAACCCGCTTATCATAAAGCACACGCGAAACTTTGCGTTCTATAATTCGGGTAGCGAGACCTTCAGCAATAGCAGTTTTGCCAACACCGGGTTCACCAATAAGCACCGGGTTATTTTTTTTGCGGCGGCTCAGTACCTGAGCTACTCGTTCAATTTCTTTTTCTCGTCCAATAATTGGATCAAGACGGCCTTCTTCGGCTAATTCCGTTAAATCGCGTCCGAAGTTATCCAGTACAGGTGTTTTTGATTTTTCCATTTTCTTTTCCCTTGAGCTTCCGGATCCTGATGAGGGTCCTTTTGAAGTTGAAGCACTTGCAGTCATTGATGATGAATCATCATTTTCTTCACGAGATTTTCCAGATATAATAAGATCCAGTTCTTCCCGAACTGCATCATAAGAGATACTAAATTGTTGCAGGATTTGCGCTGCAATATTTTCATCATCCCTGAGCAGTGATAATAACAGATGTTCGGTTCCTATAGTATCACTTTTATAAAGTTTAGCTTCCAGGTAGGTGATACGAAGTACTTTTTCCGCTTGTTTTGTCAGCGGAATATTGCCAACCTGAACCGAACCACCTGTTCCGCGAACGGTGTCTTCAATTGTTTTTTTGAGCTTGAAGAGATCACAATCCAGGTTTTTTAAGATGCGTACGGCAACACCGTCACCTAAACGAACGATACCTAAAATTAAATGCTCCGTTCCAATATAATCGTGGCCTAACCTTAGAGCTTCCTCACGGCTAAACTGAATTACATCGCGAACTTTACTTGAAAAATTTCCCTCCATCTGACGAGTTCCTTTAGTCCTTTAAGTGAATTTAAATTCTTTTCTTATCCGAGTTTAAAACGTGTATACCACAACTTTAGTTCATTACTACTCGAAGGTAGTAGCGCGTTATAGTAAATGCAAACTAAATGCATTTTAAGTTTTAAAATAATGGCTTTCCTGTCATCTCAGCAGGTTGCTCGACACCCATAAGTTTAAGAATTGTGGGAGATACATCGGCAAGAATTCCGTCTTTTAATGATATTTTTTCAGGATAATTTACAATAATAGCAGGAACCAAAGAGGTTGTGTGTGCGGTGTGAGGACTGCCATCCTCTTTTACCATACAGTCTGCATTGCCATGGTCTGCAATTATGAGCGAGCGATATCCATGATTATTGGCTGTATCTATCACTTTTTTAAGCTGGGTATCAATAGTTTCAACGGCTTTGATGGCGGCTTCCATTACACCTGTATGGCCAACCATATCCGGATTGGCAAAATTAATAACCACAAACTGATGCTCCTCACTGCTTAATTTCTCACAGAGTGTGTCTGCAACTTCTTCAGCGCTCATTTCAGGCTGAAGGTCATAAGTAGCTACTTTGGGGCTTGGTATAACGATCCGGTCTTCTCCTTCATTCGGAATTTCAACCCCGCCGTTAAAGAAATAAGTTACATGCGGATATTTTTCAGTTTCAGCAATTCGGAATTGTTTTAATCCCTGTTTACTAATCCATTCTCCCATGGTATTATTAAGTACTTGTGGCGAATAGGCTACATTTGCAAACCCGAATGTTTCATCATAAGAGGTGAAGGTGGTGTAATGTAAATCCAGTTCTTCAACCTTAATTTCATCAAAGCCTTCTTCATTGAAAGCGCGTGAAATTTGACGCGCGCGATCGCCCCGGATGTTATAGAAAATAATCACATCACCTTTTTCAATTCGGGAGCGCTGTGAATCATCCAGTAAGATTGGTTTGATGAATTCATCGGTAATTTTATTGTCATAAGAGGATTTAAAAGCATCTTGCGGGGAATCAAATTTCTCACCCTTACCATGAACCATGAGGTCATATGCCAATTTAATTCGCTCCCATCTATTATCGCGGTCCATAGCATAATACCGGCCTATCACAGAGGCCAATTTTCCAACACCGATTTCAGCGGCTTTGTCCTCGAATTCTTTTGCGTATTCTAATCCGCCATTAGGGGAGGTGTCGCGACCATCAGTAAAAGCATGAACAAAAACATCGTCAATTTCATGCTTTTTAAACATCTTAAGCAGGGCAAATAAATGTTCGTTATGGCTGTGAACACCGCCATCCGAAAAAAGCCCCATCACATGAATTTTATTCCGTGACTTAGCTTTTTGAACAGCTTTGAGCAATTCTTCATTTTCAAAAAAAGAACCATCTTTGATGGCTTTGTTTATTCGGGAAAGTTCCTGCCATACAATTCTTCCGGCACCAATATTAAGGTGGCCAACTTCAGAGTTTCCGAATTGTCCATCGGGGAGACCTACATTTTCTCCGCTGGCTGACAGTTTGGAGTGTGGACAGGTTTTGAAAAGCGAATCTATAAAAGGTTTGTCAGCTTTATCCACTGCGCTGACGGTTGGATCAGTTGCCAACCCGAATCCATCTAATATTACGAGTAGTGCTTTCGACTCAGGCTTGGCCATCCGAATATGTTCTAAAGGTTATTTACGTATTTAGTGAGTTGGGCTTTTTTACGAGCTGCATTATTTTGGTGAATAATTCCCTTTACACTCATACGATCGAGATAGGAAACAGCGTCTTTGAGCGCTTTTTCAGCTTGCGCTTTGTCTGTTATCTCATATACTTCCTTGATCAGCGTTCTCATTTTAGAACGGCGATTACGGTTATGAATCCTGTTCTTCTCAGCCTGACGAACGCGTTTTGTAGCTTGTTTGGTTATTGGCATTACGAAATATGCTTTATGGGTTACATTTTTACCCGATTCTTATCGAGAACCCAAAATTAAGAGTTATGAAAATATTAAACAAGAAATGATTGAATAATTAACAGGATAAGTTTAATTTAACCGTTCTGATATGATAGTGGTAATAGATGGGCCCGCAGGATCGGGTAAAAGTTCAACAGCTAAAGCCGTAGCGGCGCAACTTCAGATTCAATTTCTTGACTCGGGAGCATTGTACCGTGTGGCTACCTTAGTTTATTTGAACTGCCAAAAAGATTATCAACAGTTCTTTGATCAATTGAGAGAGAGCAAGATTTCTTTTTACTTCAAAGAGAATAAATTTCATGTTTTGCTGAATGGTCGTGATGTAAGCGATGATATCCGCAGCATGGAAGTCTCTGAGAGTGTAAGTGAAGTTGCCTCGAATCCAAAAGTCAGGGCCTATATAAATGATTTAATGCGCGAAGTTGTTAAACACGATATATATGTAGCCGATGGCAGGGATTTAGGCACAGCCGTTTTTCCGGATGCAGCATTAAAGTTTTATATGATTGCAGATCTGGATACCCGGGCCAAACGAAGATTTAATGAAGTAAAAGGGCAGGGCAATGATGTTACACTTGAAGAAGTGAAACAAAACATCGCCCAGCGAGATGAAATAGACACCAATCGTAGTTCTGATCCTCTCAAAAAAGCCGATGATGCCATAACGGTTGATACAACCGAAATGACATTTGCGGAACAAGTTGCTTTCATTAGCAATAAGATAGAGAAACTGATCACATCACAGAATAACAATTAACCTTAAACTTATCCCACAATTGAAAGTCAATTGTGAGGTAAAACAATAACCAAACATAATGACTGAAGAAATAAAACAAGAACAAGAAGAAAAAGTGGAAGAAACAGCAACAGAAGAAAAAGCTGAAGAAACCACAGAAGCAGCTGAAGCAGAAACAAAAGATGAAACTGCTGAAGAAGTAAAAGAAGAAGAGAGTAGTGTTGAAGAAGATGCTGCCCCTGAAGAAAGTGAAGCCACATCTGAGGAAA
>JBBDLQ010000025.1:8334-13590 GCA_040878765.1 Balneolaceae bacterium
GTTGAGGAAGAAAGTGAAGCTACATCAGAGGAAATTGAAGCAGAAGCCGCTGAAGAAGAAAGATTAGATACATTAACTCATGTGTATTCCGGCGAAGTTGAGGGAGAAACATTTAAACTTGAAGATCTCCAGCGCCCATCTGATGAATATACTGATGATGAATATAATGAGATGGTGGGTATGTATGAAAATACCCTCAATGAAATAGAAGAGAAAGAAATTGTTAAAGGCCGCATCGTTTCAATTGATGAGAAATATGTGGTAGTTGATATTGGATTTAAATCTGAAGGTATTATTCAGGTTAATGAATTTTCGAATGAGGCTCTTGAAGAAATGGAGCCCGGCGATGAAGTTGAAGTATTTCTTGATAGAGTTGAAGATAAAGACGGACAGCTCATTCTTTCGCGCCGCAAAGCAGATATCCTGCAAGCCTGGGAGAAAATTGAATCGTCTCATGAAAATGGCGATATCATTGAAGGATACATCAAGCGCCGCATTAAAGGCGGTATGGTTGTAGATGTATTAGGCATTGATGCCTTCCTGCCCGGTTCGCAAATTGATGTGCGTCCGGTTCGTGATTTTGACGCTTACGTTGGCAAAACCATGGAATTCCAGGTAGTGAAATTGAATATGGCTGCCGAAAACGTGGTTGTATCTCACCGTGCACTTATTGAATCTGATCTTGAAGATCAGCGTGAAGAAATTCTCGAGACTATTGAAGCTGGTCAGGTACTTGAAGGGGCTGTTAAGAACATTACTGACTTCGGTGTATTCATCGATCTTGGTGGCGTTGACGGATTGCTTCACATTACTGACTTGTCTTGGGGACGTGTGGATGATCCGCACGAAATCGTTCAGTTAGATCAGCGCTTAAACGTAGCTGTTATTGATTTTGATGAGAAGAGTAAACGTGTTTCTCTTGGATTGAAACAACTGCAACCACATCCATGGGAAGATATCAATGTGAAATATCCTGAAGGAAATAAAGTTCAGGGTCGTGTTGTATCTATTGCGGATTACGGTGCATTTATTGAGCTCGAAAAAGGTGTTGAAGGCCTGATTCATATCTCAGAAATGTCCTGGACGCAACATATCAAGCATCCGTCTCAATTAGTTGAGAAAGATGATGTGATTGAATGTGTGGTGCTGAACATCAACGAAGAAGAGAAGAAAATTTCACTTGGTGTTAAACAACTGGAAGAAGATCCATGGGCGGATATCCTGGAACGCTTCCCGGTTGGTTCAAAACACAAAGGTGTTGTACGCAACCTTACCAACTTTGGAGTATTTGTGGAACTTGAGCCCGGTATTGACGGCTTGATTCACGTATCTGACCTTAGCTGGACTGAGAAAGTTGACCATCCAAATGAAGTGGTCGATAAAGATCAGGAAATTGAGGTGGTAATTCTTGGCGTTGACTTCGACAACCGTCGAATCACCCTCGGCCACAAACAAGTGGAAGACAATCCTTGGAAGAAATATGCTGAAGAATACGCTCCCGGAAATAAAGTAGAAGGGGAAGTAGTGAAAACTACTGACAAAGGCGTATTTGTGAAGCTTCCATTAGGAGCCGAAGCATTCCTTAATTATAGTAAAGCAACTGAAGCTGAATATAAAGAAGGTGACAAAATTGAAGATGCTTTTGTGTTTAATTTTGATGAAAACAACAAAAACATTGAAATTAGTCAGCTCGACTCCGATAAAGACAAAGCCAAAAAAGCCAAGAAAAAAGTTGAAACCTCGAATCAGGAAACCGGTGCTCCAACACTTGGTGAGATGTCAGGTTTGGCTGCTTTGAAAGCGGACATGGAAGAAAAGGAAAAAGCTGAAGCTCAGGCAAAAGCCGATAAAGCTAAAGCCAAAAAGAAAGAGGCTGAAGAAGAAACCAAAGCCAAAAAAGAAAAAAAAGAAGAACCTTCTGATAAGGAAGTGAAGAAAGAAGCCTCCAAAAAAGAGGAAGAAGCTTCTGATTCTGATAAAGAAGAGAAGGGAAAATCTTCCAAAAAAGAAGAAAAACCCAAAGCTAAAAAAGAGGAAGAATCCTCTGACGAAGAAGAATAATAATTTTCTTTAGCTAAGTTATTTAGATTAGAAAGCCTCGTTCATTAAGTTGAGCGAGGCTTTTTTTTGGATTGGATTTACCTGGGAACAATAAGAATTAGGCTCACCTCGCACAAAGCACCTCGCAAAACTAAACTTATACTCGTTATGAACCACTGGTTCATAATGCCTGCAGGGACCTCCCGGTCCCCAGGCGAAAATGCTTTTATAGTCCTGTTTGGCTTTCCTCAAGCTTCATTTATATCCTTACTCGGACCGGGAGGTCCGGCTATGCGTTCCCAACGAGGACGTTGGGAACGAGTCAAAACGAGTCCAATTTTCCGAAACAAATACTTACACCTTGTACCTAAAACCTTGCCTCTCCTTTAAGGAACCTGAATCGTATTCATAATCTTCGTAACAATATCTTCCGGGGTGATGTCCTCAGCTTCTGCTTCAAATGTCGGGATGATACGATGGCGCAATACATCCATGGCGATCGTACGCACATCTTCCGGTGTAACGTATCCGCGGTGTTCCATATAGGCATGGGCCCGGGCAGCAAGGTTAAGATTGATTGAAGCTCGGGGAGAGGCTCCAAAGCTAATTAGATCTTCAAGATCATCCAGGTTATAGTTCTTTGGCTTACGGGTGGCGAAAACAAGATCTACAATATATTGTTCCACCTTTTCATCCATATAAATTTCGTTGATGGTACTTCTTGCCTCTAAGATTTTGGCGGGTGACACTACCTTATTGAGTTGTTCCTTTTTGCCTGTTTTGGCTTGCATCCTCATAATTTGCATTTCCTCCTTTTCAGTCGGATAATCAATTTTCAGTTTTAGCATAAACCGGTCTACTTGTGCTTCGGGAAGTGGGTACGTTCCCTCTTGTTCCACTGGATTTTGTGTGGCTAAAACCAAAAATGGTTCATCCAGTTTGAAGGTATTTTCACCAATAGTAACCTGTTTTTCCTGCATGGCCTCGAGCAAGGCACTTTGAACTTTGGCCGGCGAACGGTTGATCTCATCCGCTAAAATAATATTTGAGAAAATCGGCCCTTTCTTCACCAAAAATTCAGCCTCTTTTTGGTTATAGATGAGTGTACCAATCAGGTCGGCCGGAAGCAGATCCGGGGTAAATTGAATGCGCTGAAACGCAGTGTCTATAACCGTTGCCAAACTTGAAACGGTCAAAGTCTTAGCAAGTCCTGGAACACCTTCTAGCAATACATGCCCGTTAGTTAAAAGCCCCACCAAAAGCCGGTCAATCATATAACGTTGACCGATAATTACTTTGTCTAATTCCTTCCGTATGTCATCAATAAATGCGCTGTCTTTTTCAATTTTTTCGGTTAGCGCTTCCATGTCAAATGCGTATTCACTCATTTTATATAATCTTTTTTTTAGTATTAGCTGATGATATGATTATTTTCTCGGCTTCAAAAAGTCATCAAATATAACAAATGGACGTTTTACAATCTTTTTTATTAGGACTAATTCAGGGTTTAACAGAATTTTTACCTATCAGCAGTTCCGGACACCTTGTGCTGGGTAAGCAAATTTTGGGGGTTGAAGTAGAAACAGGAATTACTTTTGAAGTAATTGTGCATTTTGGAACCCTGTGCAGCATTCTTATTTATTACCGGAATATTATTTGGGATTTAATGGTTTCGGCATTCAGTTTTGTGAAAGCTCCGGGTGTTCATAAAAAAGATCCAAATGTGAAAATGATGGGTTTTATTTTAGTGAGTATGATTCCGGCAATGGTGGTTGGTTTCACATTAAAAGATCAGGTGGAAGCAATTTTTTCAAATCCCTTGTTGGTATCGATTATGCTGCTGGTAACCGGACTCATTTTATTTAGTACCCGTTTTGTTGATACTACCACCAAAGATGTAAATTTATCCAACGGGTTCTTGATAGGTGTGGCCCAGGCATTTGCTATGATACCCGGTGTAAGCCGATCCGGATCTACGATTTCTGCAGCGCTTTGGCTGGGTGTGAAAAGGGAAGAGGCGGCTAATTTCTCCTTCCTGATGCTTATTCCTGTGATAGCCGGAGCCATGCTTCTTGAAGTGAAAGAATTAATAGAAATAGGTGTTTCTGATGCGGCACTTATAAATTTGGTAATTGGATTTTTGGCCGCTTTCATTTCAGGTTATTACGCACTTAAATACCTCATTATCATTCTTAAGAAAAAAGGCTTTCATTACTTCGCTTACTACTGCTGGCTGATTGGTGGTGTGGGATTAGTTTATTATCTGATTTGAATTATATAAATCGTAAAAATAGAGCATTCGGTTCTTGAAGGAGGTGGTAAATATGGCTACCTTTGGCGCTCACAAAACAGTTTATTTATGATCGTTTATATTTTCATCATGTTAGCCGTTTTAGCCATTGGTTCGGCTTTAGCTATGGTCATTAACAAAAATGTGGTTAACAGCGCATTATTCCTGGTATTGAACCTGGTTTCACTTGCAGGAATTTATCTGATTCTGAACGCCCAGTTTTTAGCCATTATACAGATCCTGGTTTATGCCGGAGCCATCATGGTTCTTTTCCTATTCGTGATTATGTTACTGAATGTTCAAGATGAGGAAAAGCTATTTGATAAATTCAGGGTGAAATATTTTTTGGTTTTCTTTTTGGCTGTTGGCGTGATGGGGCAAATTTTCTACAGCCTTGCCGGCGTTACTGAATTTCTTCCGCAAATTTCCGAGGAGATGGCCGCTGTAGGTACTGTTGAGGCTGTTGGAGACGTGCTATTCACTAATTACCTGTTACCTTTTGAAATGACAGCTATATTATTAACAGCTGCGGTAGTAGGGGCGTTATTGATTGCTCAGCATAAAATTAAAAGAATAGAAGAGATTTAATTATGATAGGAATTGATTGGTTTTTGGCCTTAAGTGCTGTCATGTTTACGATTGGAATTATTGGTGTTTTAATTCGCCGAAATGCCATCGTTATTTTTATGTGTGTGGAATTAATGCTGAATGCGGTGAATTTGTCCCTTATTTCTTTTGCCAGTCATCATGGTAATATTGAGGGAATAATTCTGGTGTTTTTTGCCCTGGCTGTTGCCGCCGCTGAAGCCGTTGTTGGGTTAGCCATTATCATTGCGATATTCCGCAATAACCTGACGGTAGATGTGGGCAAAATAAACCTGCTTCGCTGGTAAGAATATTTTTTAGATTTGAGTTTAAAAGCCTTC
>JBBDLQ010000025.1:13690-17388 GCA_040878765.1 Balneolaceae bacterium
AGGCATGGCTTCGTGAGATATTGGTTATTCGATAATCCAAGAGAAAAGCGTAATCACCTTAAAACATATACCCGGCCGTGAAATAAATTCCGTAGCCTTCATCCGAAAATCCTATATCACCCCGGAAGATAAAATTTTCATTAAAAAAAGAGCTGTTAGCGCCAAAGCCATAGGTATAATTGAGGTCGCTAAATACATTTGATAAAGCCATTCCGGTTGGGAAGGTTCTGCCAATATCCATAAACAGGGTGCCACCCAGGCGGACATCAACTTCCGGAAATTCCCATAGCCAGGTACGGAGTTCTGTATTTATAAAGAGGGCATTATCATCTCTAAAACGGTTTTCGGGATACCCACGCATGGAGACCTCTCCACCTAATTCGGCAAGCTTCCAATAGGGCATAGAGCCGGATGTGTGATCGAATGAAATCCTGTTAGCAAAAGTAATTTGCCTGATCATTTGAAAGGAAGTATAAGCTCTTGCTTCAGAATTGAATATCAGGTAATTAGATGAACTCCCGTATAGTTTCTGCCCAATTTCTATACCGGCTTTTGCATAACTTCCCTGAGTTGGGGCAAATTCATTATTTCGGTTCTCCCAAATAAGTCCGGTTCCCAGTGCAGCTGTTCTTGCGCCTTTTATTCCAGCAGGTTGATCAACAGTTATCAGACGGTCAGAATCATTTCCCCATGGGGTTCTGTAATCAAAATTTATCACCCCAAAAACATCCAATTGTGCATTATTTATGTAAACAATAAGAGGGCGGCGCAGTATAAATTCAAACCCGGTTGAAAAAGAATTATATAGGTAAAAATCCGGGATTCCTTCCGGTTCTTTTTCAAGCTTATCATAATTCCCAATTCCGAAATACTGATTTTGGAGAAAACGGGCTACATAACCCTCCGATGTAAGCCGTTGGTTTGAATTAAAAACATTGGGTTTATCATAAAAAATGGATGAACTGATAAGTCCCTTCGTAGAAGCAATTGCATTAACGATCATATAGGAATAAAAGGGGCGCTGATTATCTCTATAGTGATAGCGACTTAAGATTCCCCCGCCAATTAAGCCGAAATCTGAGTTGTAGGCTAAAGCCGGAAGGAATGCAAACTCAACTGAGTCTACTGAGGAAATGGTTTTTTCTGGTAATACAGTTGGGGCTTGTGCAATTAGTGAGGTAGGAAATCCCAAATTTCTAACTAAAAAAATCAGTGTCGTTAAAAGTATTAGATGAAAATGATGAGAGGCTTTCAAATGAATAGTTATTCAGTTCAGTTTTTATTTCAATCTATTATATATCAGTTAATTTTGAATAAAAAATATAATAGTATGTGAGGCTGACAATAATAAATTGTTATAAAAGGATTATCAGGCTTACGATCAAAAACCCAAATAGTATAAATGCTAAGGCTGCACTCATTGTTGCACTAAAACCGTCAGATTTGATCTCTCTGCCTTCCATGGCAAATTTTGGAATAAGGTATATTAATGGATTTTTAGAGAGCCCAGAAACTTTATTAACAAAAGCCAGTGATCCCCTTTCAGCCAGCCCAAATAACTCATTCGGTCCTTTTACAAACACCAAACGAACTAATTTGGCAGGGCGACGATACAACCAATCTGTGTCGAGTGCGATAGTTGGTGTGCCTTCCAGTTTTTTGCGAAGTAACCAGAATCCGATAAAGGTAAAAACCAGTATTTGCATCATTTCTACGAAGTGGTAGAAGGTGTATGGTTGATAATCGACGGCATAAGGCAGGAATCTGTACAGCAGATCAGGATACACTCCGAATAGTGTACAGAAGAAAGCACCCATTCCCATGGCGATCTTCATATTCAATGGCACTTTGCTTACATCAAACTCGCTTTTCTTTTCACCGAACCAGGTGAAGTAGGGGAGCTTGAGTCCGGTGTGCAGAAAGGTCCCTACGGAAGCAAGGATGAGCAGCAACATTACCGTTTCAAAGTGTGCGTACCCTGCGGCACTCACTACCATCGATTTACTGATGAAGCCGTTGAAGAATGGAAATCCTGAGATCGAGAACGCCCCGATCATATATAAACCAACCACCACCGGCATTTTCTTGGCGAAACCACCGAGTTCGGTCAGTTTGCTTTTTCCGGTGGCATAGATTACCGCTCCGGCTCCCATAAATAAAAGTGATTTGTACAGAATATGACTGAAGGCATGAGCCGTTGTTCCGTTGATGGCCATCTCGGTTCCAATGCCAACACCGGCTACCATATACCCAACCTGACTCACAATATGATACGCCAGGATCTCACGAATGTCATTTACGAGTACGGCATATACTACGCCGTAAAGTGCCATTGCCACACCTACATATACCAAAATATCCCAGCCCGGGAAGAGCCGAATTAATATGTAAACGGCCGATTTTGTAGTAAAAGCACTCATGAACACCGCACCGGTGATGGTCGCTTTTGGGTAGGCATCTGCAAGCCAGGCGTGCAGAGGGGGAATAGCTGAGTTCAGGCCCACACCCAGTAAAATGAAAATGTTTGCAAGGGTGTAGGTTTCCTCCAGATTTTCGATCAGGAAGGAGCCGCCGCTTGAAAGGTGCAATAGAATTCCACTGAATAATAAACCGCCGCCAAAAATGTGAACAAGCAGGTAACGCATTCCGGCTTTGTCGGAAGCTTCGGTTTTTCGTGCCCAGATCAGGTACGTGGAAGCGGCTGCCATGATCTCCCAAAAAATAAACAGGGTGAAGAAATCACCGGCAAAAGTAACACCAAGAGCACCACCGGCATAAGCTAAAGCAGAACTCTGCTGCCCAAGGTCTTTCAAATGGAAAGCATAAACGCCCCCAATGATGGTGATCATCACAAAAATAGTCCCAAATATCCGGCTCAGTGAATCAACAGTAAGCAGGTGCAATTCATAACTGGCAAATGGAACCTGTATCAGGCTTCCTTCCGGAAGTGACCATAAGATTCCCAGTGCTGCCAAGGGAAATACGATAAAGACTGAACTTCGGGCACGCTCAGGTACCAGCGGCAGCAGGAATGCACCGAGTATCAGAATCACAGCAGGAATAGTTAAAAGCTCAAGTATCATAGTAGTCTTCGTCTCTAAAAATGAACAATTTGCCTAACCATTTGGAGATATAAATGATAGCCACAGTACCCAAAAATCCCCAGATTGCGTAAAACGCAGGGATGCTATTCCACCAGTGCGGACTCTTGATCTCCATAAAAAAGAATTCAAGAATCAAACTGATGATGAATACAACGCCAAGTGCTATCCAGTGCCAGGTTTTCATAATTACAAAGGGTTAAAAATGCTTGATGCTATCGATGTGGCCATATCAAAGAAGTTGAAGAACAGATCGGGATTCAACCCAAACAAGATGGAGAGAATCGCGGTGCTGAATAACGGAACAACCATAAATGGCGAGGCTTCCGTGTGGCCTTCTAATTCAGGACCTCCTTTTCGGAAATAAGCGCGGTGAATGATGGGGAAGAAATATCCCACGTTTAACAATCCACTGATTACTAAAATGATAACGGGTATCATCATACCGCCTTCAAGCGCTCCGGTGGCGAGGTACCATTTACTTACAAATCCGTTGACGGGGGGAATTCCGGCGAGTCCCATCGAGCCGATAACAAAAGCGGCCATGGTCCACGGCATCACTTTGGCAATTCCGTTCATAGTACTAATATCTTTTTT
>JBBDLQ010000025.1:17488-23810 GCA_040878765.1 Balneolaceae bacterium
CAGTGGCAGGTTGGGAGCAATTTCCAGTAAGGTGATCTCAACGGCTTCTCCTTGTAAAGCAGATGGAAGCAAAGTAAGAACAAGCAGGAATTTAACCACCCCGGCAAGGATGGTCCAGAACTCTCGGAGATTCGGTTTTTTCGAACTCAGCAAGATGAACGGCACCGCAGCCAGCGATACAAGAACAGCATATAAAGGGATGTACGTAAGATCCATTATTTATCTATTTAAAATCCTGCCGGAAACATGGTGAAAATTACATTTACGATGTAGGCGTTGAAAATACCTACCAATAATAATCCGATCGCCATTACGGCCATAGGGAACATCATGCTGAAACCGACTTCATCTCGTTCAACAACTTCGGTTTCGTCGGGTGATTCCGCTTCGGGGTTGTTGAGATATACTTTTTCTAAAATTCGGAAGAAATACACGGCATTCAGCAGTGAACTGATCAATATTACAGCCAGTAACAGCCAGTTGCTGTTGTCGATAGTTCCCAGCGCCAAGTACCATTTGGAGAAAAATCCAGCGAGTGGGGGAAGTCCGACCATGGAAATTGCTGCGGTGGTAAAAGCAGCCATCGTCCACGGGTATTTCTTACGATAGCTGTTATCGAATTTCGTGATGAGGGAATGTCCTTCTTTGAGCCTCAAACTTCCTGAAACGAGGAAGAGCAGGGCTTTCATCATGGCGTGATTAAGGATGTGAAGAACAGCGCCGATGAAACCAAACGGGTTAGCCAGGCTAATTCCCATAATGATATACCCGATTTGTGAAACCGAGCTGTACGCTAGCATTTTTTTCAATTCGCTCTGGGCAATGGCCATGATGGAACCATAAAGAATTCCAATTCCCGCAAAAATTCCAATGATGGTAGTAACAGGCAGTTCTGTGTCAATAAGTTCAACCCCAAAAAGAAAAAGAACTACGCGAAGTAAAATATATGCGGCTACTTTGGTACCGATTGGTGCAATGAGTGCAGATGATGTGGATGAAGCAAAAGTATAGGAATCGGGTAACCAACCGTGAAGCGGGAAAAGTGCTGCTTTTACCCCAACTCCAACTATCATTAAAATGAGAGCGGCAATCACCGAAGAATGTCCGATCACTTGTGGCAGCATTTCGTGCATATCAATGATGTTGAGTGTGCCGGTAACGGTGTATAAAAATCCGACTCCTAATAAGTAAAGTGAGCCACCTACGGTACCAATAATCAAATATCGGAAAGCGGCATATGGTGCTCTTTTCTCTCCAATGGCGATTAAAGCGTAACTGGAAAGTGAGGAAATTTCGAGGAAAACATAGAGGTTAAAAAGGTCGCCGGTGAGCACCATCCCGTTGAAGCCGAGCATCAGCAGCATAGAGACGGAGTAGTATGCCATTTTCTTTCCGGGGAACTCGACCTTGCTGATCTCTTTGGAATGAATGAGCACCAGGAAGGCAATGACGTTGATCACTAATACTATAAAAGCGGCGAGCCCGTCATATACAAATTCAATTCCAATGGGAGGTGCCCAGCCCCCAAAGAAATAACGAATGGTTTCGCCGGTTTGAATGAAATGCATGAATCCCCATGCAGAGAAAAAAGTAGTGATACCTGTTCCCAGCAGACTTAGGTGCCAGGTGATCTCACGCTTCCAGAGCCCAATAAAAGGAATCAGAATCGCAAACAAGATATATGTGACGGGTATTAACGCCGGTATTTGGGATCCGATCATTGAATCTTATCTAAAAGTTCTTCTTCGTTTAGAGTGCCATAGCGATTGTAAATATTGATCAGCAGCGCAAAGGCCACGCCCAAGGTTGCCACACCAACTACAATTGCGGTCAGCATTAGAGTGTGGGGCAGGGCGTTCATATAATTGGCTACATCGCTAACGGGGAGGCCTTCGGTTTTAACAGGAACAGTAGCTCCTTCTTTCATGGCCACGGAAACAAAAAACATAATCACACCACCCTGAAAAATTGTTAATCCGATGGTTTTTTTTACCAGATTTTTTTTCAGGAGCATTCCATATAGCCCAATGGCCAAAAGAATGATGGTAAACCAATACGCATAATGCCCCATAAAGAAATCAAGCATAGTCTTCTCCTTTTACCATGTTATCGTAGATCAATACCAGGACGGTCATTACCGTTATTCCAATCCCAAGTTCGATGATCAAAATTCCCCAGTAGCGTAGATCAGCGGCATCCAGCCCCGGAATAGGGAGTTGTTCATAATCCAGAAAATATCCTCCGGTTAAGATGGCAACCAGTCCGGTTCCAAAATATATGAGCACACCCAATGCGGCCCATGGTGTTGCTAAATAATCTTTAAACTGAAGATTGGCGATTTGGGTGCCGCTTGCAATTCTGATCAACAGGAGGGAAGCTGCTAATAATGTTCCGCCCTGAAATCCTCCTCCGGGAGAATAATGCCCGTGAAATATCACATAAAAGCCAAAGATCATGATATATGGACTCAGAAAACGTGTTCCCAATAAAATAATAGGGCTTGTAGATTTATTCGTCATCGTCTTCCCTCCGGTTTCTTAGCAGAAGAAAAGTGATGAGCCCGGCCGTGAAAATTACAATTTGCTCGCCTAGGGTATCAACACTACGATAGTCGCCCAGGATCACTGTAACTATGTTGGGGGTGTGGGCATCATTGTAAGCTTCTTGTATGTAATAATTGCCTGGTACTTCGGTACCGGTCATGCTTACTTCCTGATTCATTTGGTTATCAGGATTTCCGCGATACGGCAGATCTGCAGCTGCAAATAGCAGCACTAAGGTAAATGCTATGATTAAAAGTAATTTGAGGTACTTCAATCTTCTGTTTTAAATGTGGTTTGATAAATTGCAATGATAAGTAAAATACCCGTCACCCCAGCTCCAACAACGGCTTCGGTAAATCCTACGTCAACTGCGCCCATGGTAGTGAAGAGCAGGGCCATAAGGAAACTGAATAGGGTCAGCATCACGGCAGCCACCAGCAGGTCTTTGGATTCCAGTGCTATAATGGCTGTAGTCAGCAAAAAGATGAATAAAATGAGTTCCAGCTCCCAGTACATCAGCCTTCGGTTTTGTTATTTTTGTTTTTATGGAAAATAGGTTTGAGCCCGGCTCCAAGTGCAGCCCGTGCCAATGCATGAGCTCCAACCGGATTTGCTAACAAGATGAATAACAGAATCAGGAATAACTTACCGCTGTTTATAGTAAGACCTTCAAATATGATGAGACCAATAATGACCAGCATTATCCCCAGGGTATCACTTTTACTAGTGGCGTGTGTGCGGGAATAGAAATCCGGCAAACGGATAATACCCACGCTTCCAATCAGTAAAAAGAAAATGCCTGCCACAACAAATACTATGGTAAATATCGAGGTTATATCAATCATCGTAGCGGACATTTACTTTATCGGATGAAAAATATTTAGCGATGGTTAGCGATCCCACGAATCCCAAAATAGCGTAGGCTAAGGTAATGTCGATGAACATATCGATTCGTCCAAACACGTAACCAATCAGGCAAATTAGTACAATGGTTTTAGTGGCAATGGCGTTAGTTCCTACAAGCCGGTCAAATACGGTTGGCCCCTTCACGACTCTGTAGGCAGGAACGGCAATGATGGCGGTCAAAACAACGGCGCTGTATAAGAAGAAGGTATCCATTAGCTGAGTTCCTCCTTGCTGTGCAGCACTTCAAAATCAGAGATCACAGGGTGCATATCCTTAGTGAATAATTTTAATACCTGCTGTGGCATGGCATCGCTGGATAGTCCCTCAAATGAAATTGGAGAGATGGCATGCACAATAAATTCATCCCCCCGGATATCTACCGTCAGCGTTCCCGGCGTAAGTGTAATGGAGTTTCCCAAAATCATTTTGCAATGGGGATTGGGAAAATTCACTTTAAACCGGATGACGGAAGGGTCAATAGGGAGCGAAGGGCTGAGAAGAATTTTTGCCACATGAATTCCGGAAATCACAATTTGCACCAGCAGCCATCCAAAATAATATGGAATGTAGAAAAACCGTATATCTTTAATTATATCCGTTTCACCTTCAAAATAGGAGTGGGCTTTCAGCTTATAGTTGATCGCCATCACGATGCTTACACTTATCACCCCCATAATGGTGTGAGTGAGATCAAAAAATCCACTCATGAGATACCAAAATCCCATCAGAACAATGAAAGAGATAATTCCGCTTTGAACAGAAAGAGACTTCAAGATGTAGGGCAATTATTGGTTATGGGTAATTTTTTATGGCTCGAAACATACAAATTCTGGGAATTAGCTGAAATGAAAATCAGAGAAATTTGAAGTCTATATTATATAAAGCAATGCGTGAACCAATAGACGGGATTTAGAATGAATTTTTTATGAAGGTCGTTCCTGTATGTATGGCAACAAAATTGTCCATCGCTAATCAATTCAATTCAACCAGCGATCATCCGCCCAATCTGTGTAATCTCCCGAAGGCCCCAAAGGGATTCCTTGGGAAGATGCCATTGGCGTGTATTCCATTACGAAATAAACTAAAGCAAACTAACGCTGAAACGACCATGTTGCCCTTCCTGTAACCGCTAAAGCCACTTTCACCTACCGGGCGGAGGTTTTTCCGTGGTGGGCTTTGTTTTGTTACCCCGGACTGAAGTCCGGGCTATAAAATTACATCCCTGTCGGGACTAAATTTACATATCAATAATCGCTAGTCCTCCAACGGAGTGCCTTGGGCAGGCTATCCCTAATTCATTCAAACTGAATTGCCTCGATAGTTGTGGGATGGAATGAATGGCGAATAATACCCTTTTGTGTTTTTGAGATTGTGTGGCAAATTAAACCCAAACTAGACCCAAGCTAAATTCCGGTAAAAATCCACCAAAACTGCCTTTACCTTCCTGAAGTTTTTTGTATCTTTGCCATCCATTTCGGAGCCGTGCACAACGCGGTTACAATTTTATCGCAATCAAATAAAGTTTAATAGATGGAATCCGCTACGGCGCTGGTCATACTCATTATTGTTCTTCCATTGCTCGGTTTTCTAATTAATGGATTAGCCGGGCTCTTTGTAGAAAATTATCGAACCAAGAAACAGTTGATTGGCATTATTGCCAACACGGCTGTCTTTATACCTTTTGTTATTGCTTTCTATTTCTTTGTGAATATGAATGCTGGTTCCGACGCAGTTGTTTACAAGCTCTTTACCTGGATGGAGGCTGGCAGTTTCAGCGTTGATATTGCTTACCGTGTTGATCAGCTTTCAATATTTATGGCCCTGGTTGTAACCGGTGTTGGTTTTTTAATTCATGTGTACTCTATGGGGTACATGGCAGCAGACGAAGGGTACTGGAAGTTTTTTGCTTTCCTGAATTTATTCATCTTTGCAATGCTGAATTTGGTAATGGGTAATAATCTGTTACTCTTGTTCCTTGGCTGGGAAGGTGTTGGTGTTTGTTCGTATTTATTGATCGGATTTTGGTATCAGGATATGTCAAAATCGGATGCAGCTAAAAAAGCTTTTATATATAATCGTATTGGTGACTTTGCCTTCCTTATTGCGATGTTCATGGTTTTCCAGACTGTTGGCAGTCTCAGTTTTGATGTGATATTTGCCAATCTCGGTGAATTTTCAGAAGGCTATATATTTGCCATTGGGTTGTTGATGTTTATAGGGGCAACGGGTAAATCGGCGCAAATTCCATTGTTTGTTTGGTTGCCTGATGCCATGGCCGGGCCAACCCCGGTTTCTGCGCTAATTCACGCTGCTACCATGGTAACTTCCGGTATCTACCTGATTTCAAGAATGTCGCCCCTGTTTGTGATGACTCCGGAGGTAATGTTGATCATTGCAGTTATTGGTGCCCTTACAGCTATTGTTGCCGCCACTATTGCCATCACCCAAAACGATATTAAAAGCGTGCTTGCGTATTCAACAGTATCGCAGTTGGGGTATATGTTCCTGGCACTTGGTGCGGGTGGCTTTACAGCCGCTATGTTTCATGTGGCTACTCACGCATTTTTTAAAGCTTGTTTATTCCTTGGTTCCGGTTCGGTGATTCACGCCATGCACCACGTTGAACATGAACTTGAACACGACGGGAAAGAAGTGCATTTCGATCCGCAGGATATGAGGAATATGGGAGGGCTCAGAAAATATATGCCTTCCACCTATAAAACTTTTTTGATCTCTACGATTGCAATTGCAGGTATTCCGCCGCTGGCCGGATTTTTCTCAAAAGATGAAGTCCTTGCCATGGTAGCCAATGCAGGAGCGGCCGAATATGCCGGCACTGCATACATGGCACTTTGGGTGGTCGGTATTATCAC
>JBBDLQ010000025.1:23910-25976 GCA_040878765.1 Balneolaceae bacterium
CTGAAAAATATCTGCACGAAAGTCCTGCAACCATGACTGTACCGCTTTGGACTCTCGCCGGACTGGCAATAGTTGGTGGTTTTATGGGCGTTCCCAATTTCATAGTAGAAACTTTTACACACGAAACAGCCCATATAAATTTACTGCACGATTGGTTTTATAATGTCACCGCCGATGTAAGTCTCACTCTTTCTCATGGCGTTGAGTGGGCGTTAATGTTGACTTCAATTGTGGTTGCTGTTGCCGGTGTATTTGTGGCCTTTCGCCTGTATAACAACAACCAGCAGTTAGAATCGGATGCGATGCTTGCCGAACGATTTGGCGGGCTATATCAAACCTGGAAAGACAAATATAACCTGGATGAAATTTATGAAGGCTTGATTTCAGATCCCCTGGTTCGATTTTCTGATAAAGTGCTCGCCGTTTTTGATATGAAGGTAGTAGATGGATTTGTAAATGCCACGGCCGGGACGGTTCGTCTATTTGGCAGTTTGTTTCGGTATGTTCAAACCGGTGTTGTATCCAGTTATGCACTAGCCTTTGTAATTGGTGTCGTATTAATTCTCTATTTAATGGTAATGTAATTGTCTAAAATTAGTTGATGGAAACACTTTTAAATATCATCATTTATTTACCGCTGCTTGGCATTCCGCTGATAGTTTTAGTCAAGAATGAAACTGCTAAAAAGTGGATCGCCTTATTGGTTACATCTGTTACTTTCCTGGCTTCATTACCGCTTATGTTTGGCTTTGATGTAGCTAATTCCGGAACTGCTCAATTCTTAACTGAAGGCAGCCGGATAATGGAAAACCTGGATATTAAATACCTGGTTGGCCTGGACGGATTGAGCCTGCTACTTTTTATGCTCACTACTTTTATGGGGCCAATTGTGATTCTTTCTTCCTGGAGTTCGATCACAAAATACCAAACCGGTTATCTGAGTATGCTGCTGTTGCTTCAAACAGCTTCTTTAGGTGTATTTGCCTCGCTTGATCTCATGGTATTCTACGTATTTTTTGAGCTCTCGCTTATTCCCATGTACTTCCTGATTGGAATTTGGGGTGGAGCCGGACGCATTCAGGCCACTATTAAGTTTTTCATTTACACTCTTGTAGGCTCACTCATCATGTTGGTTGGGTTGATATATCTTGGGTATGATGCGGGATATGCCATGGGAGAAGGCGTTACTTTTACCACTGACTGGAGATTCCTCACCAGTGAGATTTACCAAATTGGACTGGTGGAACAAACGTATTTATTTCTGGCCTTTGCACTGGCCTTCTGTATAAAAGTGCCGCTATTTCCATTCCACACCTGGCTGCCTTATGCTCATACCGAGGCACCAACTGCCGGTTCTGTTGTACTTGCGGCAATCATGCTGAAAATGGGAACCTATGGTTTGCTTCGGGTTTGTTTGCCCATCTTCCCAAATGCATTTATGGAATTTGCTCCCTGGATGGCGATTCTTGCTGTAATCGGTATCATCTATGGAGCACTGGTTGCAATGGTTCAAAAGGATGTAAAGAAATTGGTTGCCTACTCATCGGTAAGTCACCTTGGTTTTGTAGTACTTGGTATTTTTGCATTTAATACGGTAGCTGTACAGGGTGCTATCATCCAGATGATAAATCACGGACTTTCAACAGGTGCACTCTTCCTTATTGTAGGAATGCTGTACGACCGCCGGCACACCCGAATGATTAAAGATTTTGGAGGTATTGCAACTAAAGTCCCGGTTTTTACGGTGATGTTTATGATTGCAACACTGGCTTCGATAGGGCTGCCGGGATTAAACGGGTTTGTAGGTGAATTTTTGATTTTGAATGGTACTTTTTTCTCTGAATTATATAGCAACAAGACCTTTGCCGTACTGGGTGCAACCGGAGTTATTTTAGCTGCAGTTTATATGCTATGGATGTTCCAAAGAGTTATGTTTGGCCCATTAACCAATGACGAGAATAAGAAATTGATTGACTTGAACGCACGGGAAATCGGCCTTCTTGCTCCATTAATGATTTTTATGATCTGGATTGGAATTCATCCGGTAGATTTCACAAAATACTCAG
>JBBDLQ010000025.1:26076-44177 GCA_040878765.1 Balneolaceae bacterium
ATGATTTTTATGATCTGGATTGGAATTCATCCGGTAGATTTCACAAAATACTCAGAAGTTCAGGTGACGGAATTAATTGAAGCATCAGAAGCTAAAAGTATAGCTGTTTTAGAAAATGCTTCAACCGATGATTTACCAGACTGGACTGCAAGACTTTATAAAGTAGATAAAGTTGAATCACAATTAGTCTCAAAATAAAATGGCACAACCACTTTCGGAAAAGGATATTCGCGAAGCTTTGAATTCCCTGGAAGGATGGAAGTTTGCGGATGACAAGATCAAAAAAGAATTTTCATTTAATGATTTCAGTGAAGCCCTGGGCTTTATTGTAAGAGTTGGGCTGGAAGCTGAAAAACAGGTACATCATCCCGAATTATTCAATGTGTATAACACCGTGAAAATTCAGTTAAGTACACATGATGCCGGGGATAAAGTCACTCAAAAAGACCTTGACCTGGCCCAAGCAATAGAAAGCGTTTCATAAAATTAGCGAATGGATTATTTAGGCGATATACAAGCTTTTTTACCCGGAGTGATCACAGCCGTAGCCGGTATTGTGGTTATTGTAATTGAATCAATCAAAAAGGATAGCCCGTTTAATTTCTGGATAACGGCATTATCATTGATTGCCGCTCTTATTGTGAGTATTCAGGCTTTGGGGACCAATATAGATACTGCTTTTTCAGAAATGCTGGTTTATGGGGGGCCCGTTGCTTTTGGAAACATGGTAATTTTAGCTGGTGCAGTATTTACCGTATTTATCAGTGACGATTACCTGAAAGGAATCGGACACTATTATGGGGAAATTTATGCCCTGATTTTGTTTGCTACTGCAGGGATGCTCACACTTGCAGGTTCCAATGATCTGATTACGCTATTTGTTGGCCTCGAAACCATGTCTATATGTTTATATATAATGGCAGGATTGATAAAGGATGAGAAATCAGGGGCTGAAGCAGCATTGAAGTATTTCTTACTTGGGGCATTTTCAACAGGTTTTTTATTATATGGAATGGCACTTTTATATGGAGCCACCGGCACAACCAGCATTCCTGAAATAGGGGCCGCCGCCAGCACCGATTTATTATTCCTGGCAGGAACAGCTTTATTACTTGTCGGTTTTCTTTTCAAAGTATCTGCTGTTCCATTTCATATGTGGACACCGGATGTGTATCAGGGTACTCCAACAACCCTAACGGCTTACATGGCTACGGCATCCAAATCCGCTGCTTTCATCGCCTTTATTCTGGTGCTGTCACGTGCGCTGCCTATTATGGAAGGCCTGAACTGGCAGCTGGTATTAAGTATAATCGCAATATTGACCATGGTATTTGGTAATATCATTGCCCTGGTTCAGGATAATGTAAAACGAATGCTGGCTTATTCCAGCATTGCTCATGCCGGTTATGCATTAGTTGGTTTGGCTGCAGGAACATTCGAAGGATATAACGCCGTTCTGTATTACCTGTTTGCTTATACTATTATGAATGTTGGCGCCTTTGGCGTGATTGCTTATTACGAACGAAATAAAGGGCTTGATTTCAGTCAGGTTCAAAACCTTGCCGGGCTCGGATTCAAGGAACCGCTGATGGCCATTTCATTGTCCGTATTTCTATTCTCATTAGCCGGAATTCCACCACTTGTTGGCTTTGTTGGTAAGTACTATGTGTTTGCTGCAGCAATAAATGCAGAAATGGTTGGTCTGGCCATTGTAGGTGTATTAGCAAGTGCTGCAAGTGTGTATTACTATCTGCGCGTTATGGTGTATCTCTATTTCCGGGAAGAGCATCAGCCCATCACATTATTTACGCCAACCTTGTTATATAAAGGAACCATTGTAATTCTTGCAATACTTACCATTTATTACGGTATTGAACCGGTGCTTCCTGCGGAAGGTTTGATGGAAATTTTGAATGGATTAGGTGGATATGATACTGCGGCTGTTTCCTTAACTCCCTAAGTAAACCGGCGCGAATACTCAGAACTAATAGTGCAAAATTTATACCCTTCAGGTTTGTGCTTGAAGGGTTTTTTTATAGAGATTTGATAAGTTATACAAAATGTAATACATTAGATAAACAAAATTAATAACCTTGTGGATTATGCGCTCAATACGTTTATCAGAAGAAATGGAGAAAGACCTTGAGGCAATAGCAGATCAAAAAAAAACCACAAGGTCTGATATAGTAAAAGAAGCATTGGTGGAGTATATGGCAAAAGAGAAAAAGTACAATAAACCCTACGAGTTAGGCACCCGCTATTTTGGTAAGCATGGAAGTGGTGAGTCTGATCGTTCCGAAACATATAAATCCAGAATAAAATCGAAGCTCCGTGAAAAGCGTACTGATTGATGCCGGTCCCGTAATTGCTCTGTTCGACGGGGATGACCAGCATCATGAAAGGGTACTGAGCCTAATGAAAGATTTTGAAGGCCGGTTAATTTCTACCTGGCCGGTTCTTACCGAAGCTTCCTATATGCTGGATTTCAACAAACAAGTCCAGCTCGATTTTTTAAGCTGGGTAAGTGAAGGCGGGATTGAGTTAGTTAACCTCGATCAATGGCAACTGGTAAAAGTTCGTGAGGTCATGGACAAATATGCTGATTTACCGGCCGACTTTGCAGATGCTACGCTAATAGTAGCGGCAGAATCCAGAAAAATTGATTACATCATCTCTTTAGATAGTGATTTTGCGGTGTATAGACTAAGTAATGGTGATACACTTTCAAATATACTAATGGAGTGAAGTAAAACATTTTCGCAAGGTTGGATTAGACTATAAAAAAAGCGTATCTTTAATTCTTCTGTTGCTCGGCAAAGTGCCAGAGTGACTGCTTTCATCCCGGAAAGCACCCAAAGAAAAACATATCAAAAATGAGCAAAAACTATTACGAGTTTACCTATATCATAAATCCTGTTCTCGAAGAGGATAAGTTCAAAGAAATCACCGATAAAGTTACCAAGCTAATCGAAACCAACGATGGTGAAATTGAGGAAGTGGATGAGTGGGGCTTACGTCAGTTTGCATACAACATCAATAAAAAAGGCAGTGGTTTTTATGTGAATATGTATTTCGCTGCACCGGCTGAAGCTATTGCAAAAATCGAGCGTCAGTTACGCATCGATGATGACATCCTTCGCTTTATGACCCTCAAGTATGACGCCAAAATGTTACGTCATCGTGAACTTCAAAAGAAAAATGAAGTTCCGGATATCTTCGCATACGAAGATGAAGATGAAGAGGATGAAAACGACGATTAAGTTTAAACCACACAAAGAATTTATATTATGATTAAGAATCCATCACACCCGAAAAAAAATCAACGCAAGGTAAAGCAATGTAAGTTTACCCGTGCCGGACTTGAGTATATTGATTACAAAGATGTTGAAACTCTTCAACGTTTTACAAACGATCAGGGCAAAATCCTTCCTCGTCGTGTAACTGGTACAAGTGCAAAACATCAGCGACAGCTAACAACGGCTATTAAAAGAGCCCGATTTCTGGCCCTGATGCCTTATGTAGCTGAAAACCTCAGATAATTTAAAGTTGACAGAATTATGAAAATCATTCTTAGAGAAGACGTAGAAAAGTTAGGACAGTCCGGCGAAGTTGTTGATGTTAAAGACGGCTTTGGAAGAAATTACCTGATTCCCGAGGGCAAAGCCATTATGGCCACAAAAGGGGCCATTCAGGAATTGGAGCGCCTCAAAAAAGAAGCAGCACGAAAAGCAGAATTTACCGTGCAGGAAGCCAAAGATCTGGCTCAATTACTGGAAGTTACATCATTAACCATCCCTGTTACCACCGGTGAAGAAGATAAAATTCATGGTACCGTAACTAATGCTCATATTGCTGATGCATTAGAGGAACGCGAGATTATGGTGGATAAAAAAGACATCAGCCTGGATCAGGATGTGAAAGGGCTTGGAGAGTATACAGCCACTATTAACCTGGTTGGCGACTTGAATCCTAAAGTGAAATTCTGGGTTGTAAAAGACGAATAATTACTTTTCTGTTCGATTTTTATTGTAATAATTTCGAGTGGGCTAAGTTAGAGTTCGTAAGATAAATGACAGGGTGAACCTCTATATTATTAGAGCCGCTTGGTTTAACTCAATGAAATTAGCATAAATGAAATCATACAACACACTATTAATGGGGATCATCATTTTGATGTTATCCCCATTTTTTATTCAGGCACAAATTCCTGATCCGGTTAAATTCAATATTACGGATGCCCCTGATGAAGTATTAGCCGGAGAGGTTTTTGAAATTGAGGTTGAAGCTTCCATTGAGGGCAATTGGCACCTTTATTCCGTATTAAATGATGAAGATGCCGGACCTTTTCCAACCGAATTTTCAGCCGCTTCTAATAATTTTGTTATTATTGGCGCTGTTGCTGAAACCGATGCCGATATAGAATTCGATCCAAACTTTGAGGCAGAATTAGGCTGGCACAGTGGCTTCGCTAAATTCACTATTCCGGTTGCCGTAAAAACCCATCTCACGGGTAAGCAAAATCTGGATTTAGAAGTATTTTACCAGGTTTGTGACGATAAGGTTTGCCTTCCCCCTAAAACCAAATCCATTGTTGCTGGTGTAAATGTAACCGGTGTTTCCGAAAATCCGGTTGAAGCCGCAGTTGATGATGGAAGCGGTGAAAATATTTCGGATGAGGAGGGTGAAATCAAAGAATCGGCTTTAGGCGGCGATGGAATTTTTTCATTTATCTGGATTGCTGTTATAGCCGGATTTGCCGCCCTTTTAACACCCTGTGTTTTCCCGATGGTACCGTTAACGGTTTCCTATTTCTCGAAGCAGGAGGGTAACGGAAAAGGAGTAGGAAAAGCCTTTCTTTTTGGGATTGCTATTGTTGTAACCTTCACGCTTTTAGGCGTTTTACTAGCAGCAATATTTGGAGTTTCCGGCGCCCAGAATTTTGCAGCCAATCCCTGGGTAAATATTTTTATAGCCCTGGTATTGATTCTCTTTGCCTTCAGTTTGCTTGGTATGTACGAGCTTCAACTTCCCCATCAATTAACAAACTGGCTGAACCGAAAGAGTACTCAAAGTACTGGTATCACCGGAATTTTATTTATGGCACTTACGATTAGCGCGGTTTCTTTTTCCTGTACGGCCCCTTTTGTTGGGGCGGTTTTCGCAGCTACTACTGGCGGAGAATGGTTTTACCCGATTATCGGGATGGTAGGTTTTTCGGCTGCCTTCGCAAGCCCCTTCGTATTTTTTGCGGCTTTCCCTAAGTGGCTTCAATCTCTTCCCAAAAGCGGCTCGTGGATGAATATCATAAAAGTACTGCTTGGTTTTATTGAATTGGCAGCCGCTTTCAAATTTCTCTCTAATGCCGATTTGGTTTGGGAATGGGGTCTTGTTTCCCGTCCGTTTGCAATAGCCGCCTGGATAGCCATTTTCTTGTTAACGGGATTATATCTTTTAGGCACCTACACTTTAAAGCATGAGAAAAAGCCGGAGAGCATTTCAACCGGAAGAATGCTGCTGGCTATTCCTTTTCTGCTATTCAGTTTTTATTTGATCCCCGGATTACTTGGTTCATCATTGGGAATTTGGGATGCCTTTCTCCCTCCAAAACAAGCAACGGATGTAAGCCTTGTAGCATCAATTGGTATAGGAGGCGGAACGGGGCAGGCTGCCAGTGTAGACGACGGCTGGTCGGATGATTATGAAGCTTCCCTTGAAATTGCCCTGCAGGAAGGAAAACCAGTCTTTATAGATTTTACCGGATATACCTGTACAAATTGCCGTGCTATGGAATCAAATATATTTCCTTTGGCTGAAGTCGAGGAACGGTTCGATCAAATGGTTTTGGTGAAATTATATACCGACGGTGGCACGAAAGGCCCTGAGAATCAAATGTTTCAGTTTAAGCTTACAGGGAACGTGGCACTTCCAACCTATGCCATTGTTGATCCTGAAACCAAACGGGTTATCACTCAAAGTTTGGGATATAGTAAAAAAGATAATTTCGTGGATTTTTTGGATAAGGGACTTCGGGAGTTTAACACGCCCTGAAGTTATTGACCCTTTCCGCGGAAAGCTTTAGCCTTAATCACACACTAATAAATGTAGATTCCACTGGCTTTACCGGCAATCAATTTAAAAGCATTTCAAGTTATAGGCACTTTACTGCTGTGTCTTTTGTGTGTGAATGGTATCCAGGCTCAATCAACTATTGAGCAACAAAAACAGCTAGAATATTTCAATCCGGATTCCAGTTATTTTTTGGGAAATTGGGTACTGCCTTCAACCATATATATTGAAATTGACGGGGTTTCGCTCCCAAAACAAAACTGGAGTTTTGACGAACTTACCGGCTTGCTGAGTTTTACAGAATTACCAGAAGATCAATTCAATGAAAATTCAGAAGTAGTGATTTCATTTGAGGTTTATCCGATTAGCCTGGCCAGGATCTATCAGCCTCTAAAACCTATAGAATTGGATACTGCCATTTTTTCTGCTCCGGATTCCTTGCGGGAAATAATTTCAACCCGCCAAAACCAACAGGCAATTGGTGAATCGGATCTTCGCCAGTCAGGGAGTCTGAGTCGTGGAATTATTGTCGGCTCAAACCAGGATTTTTCCCTGGAAAGCGGATTGAATTTTGAGTTGAGTGGGGCACTCACTGAAAATATAAATATCAATGCATCACTTACCGACCAAAGCATTCCCATACAGCCAGATGGGACCACTCAGAATTTGCGGGAATTTGATAAAGTTTTTATTCAGATAGAAGCCCCAAAAACCACCGTTGAAATGGGAGATGTAGATGTAAGCATGCAGCAAAGTACGTTTGCGCGAATTAACCGGAGGCTGCAAGGTGCCACAGGAGCTACAAATTCAGATTTTGGGAATTATAGCGGAGTAGCTTCGGTAGTTCGTGGATCGTATAAATCAATGAATTTTAGTGGTCAGGATGGCTTTCAGGGGCCTTATCGCCTAACGGGAAAAAATGATGAACAATTTGTAATAATTTTAGCGGGAACCGAGCGGGTTTACATAAATGGGCAAAGGGTGAGCCGGGGTGCAGAAAACGATTATATCATTGATTACGGTTTAGGAGAAGTCACTTTCACAAACAATGTATTAGTGAAAGATGAGACAAGGATTGTGATTGAATATGAATATATAGATCAGGATTTCAACCGGACGATGGTGGCTGCGGAAGGGAGTAATGACTTTTTTGGCGGGAAATTGAACATTGGTGCAACGGTTATTCGTCAGGCTGATGGCGATGATCTGTTATCCCAGCAAACACTAACCCAAAGCGATATAGAGTTGCTGCAAGATGCCGGTGATGACCTGGAAAATGCGGTGGTCAGCGGTGCCCGGATTGCAACGGAAGAAGAACGGAATCAATTTGTACTGTACGCCCAAATTGATACGACGATAAATGGAGAAACGTTCACAATTTATGAACATCAACCCGGATCGGATAATGCGATTTACCGCGTTCAGTTTAGTAATGTGGGAGCAGGGGAAGGAAGTTACCGCCGGGTAAGCGGAGATGTAAATGGGCTTCTATATGAATGGGTGGGAGAAGGGCTGGGAAGCTATGCCCCATTTCGTCAGCTTCCGGCTCCCCAAAAACAACAGATGGTGGCAATAAACGGACGCTATAATATTTCTGAAAACATTGAGGTATTTGGTGAATGGGCAGCCAGCGATTTTGATGCTAACCGGTTTTCATCGCTTGATGACGGGGATAATACTGATATGGCATATGAATCCGGATTAAGAGTACATGAAGCAGGCTCTGCAATCGGAAAAATTAATGCAAGGGTAACCCGGAGATATTCGGGCAGTGAGTTTCAATTTTTTGAGCGTACCCGGGATGTAGAATTTGGTCGCAAGTGGAATATCAGCCGGACCGGGCAGAGCAGGGAATCGATAAGTGAGGCGGCTATAGATATTAGTCCGACAAATCAAACTACCATTGGGGGAGAAATCGGGATCGTAGAACGCGACCGTTTTACAGGATTGAGGCAGGCTTCCATGTTTTCAAGTAACGAATCTTCTTTATTAAGGTTGAATTATAATCAGGATTGGGTGCAAAGTGAGGATAAAATGCTGGCACAGAATGGAGATTGGTTTCGCCAAAATGGAAGTATTAGCAAAGATTTCGAAGCTGGCCCTGCAATCTTAACACCCTATATTTCATTTGAACAGGAAAATCAGATTCAGCGTAATAATGAAACCGATTCCCTTCTTCAAATATCAAACACATTTTATGATGTAGGTCCCGGGGTACAAATAGAATTCAATAACCTCAGTTTAGATGCAGGCTTTGCATATAGAGAGGAAAAGGGGGTTTTAGAAAATGAATTGGTGGATGAAGCCACAGCTCTGGAGCAACACTACAGAGTTGCATTTCAACCCACGGGGAATTTCAGTACAACGAATGAAATTAGAATTCGGGATAAAAATTATAGCGATGTGTTCAAGGCTTCAGGGAATAGTAACAGAAAAGGTTTGCTCATAAAATCAGTCACAAATTATTCGTCAAATAATGAAATTATTGACGGGGAGTTTTTTTACGAAGCAAATACACAACGGCGATCTTTAATGCAGGAAACCTATTTTGAAGTTGGGCCGGAAATTGGACAATATGTTTGGAATGACCTAAATGAGGACGGTGTACAACAAGTTGATGAGTTTTTTCAGGAAGTAAGTGCAAATGAAGGAACATTCATCCGGCAATTTTTACCCTCCGATGAGTTGTTGCCGGTAATTGATTTAAATGTTCGTATGCTGAATAACATTAAACCATTCTCAAAAATGGAAACAAGGAGATGGGTCTCCGGGATTACACTTCGTTCTCGCATTGATATATCAGAAAATACCACAACACAGAATCTCAGGGATGTGTACTTGCTGAATATTGGAACTTTTAGAAATGACTCTACTACAGTTCAAGGCCGATTATTATGGGAAAAAGAACTGGATGTACTTCAGGAAGTTGACAGGGTTGATTTAAGTATAGGCTATTCTGAAAACCGAGGCTTAAGTCAGAGAAGTACTGAATCAATAACTACCTATACAGATCTTATTTATCTGAATTCCGGTTACGAAGTCACAAACAGAATTCGATTGTCGCTGGAGGCACAAAACAGTACTAACAGCAGTGAAAGCAGCCGATTACAAAACCGAAATTTTGATATAAAGACCATAAATTTAAAACCTGGAATAAATGGAACCATAAATCGATCATGGAATGCAGGATTTGAAATTTCATTCGCACAAAAAACAGACCGGTTTCCTTCTGAAAATATCCGTGCCGAACTGCTGAAAATCTCAACAACCCACCGAACATATCTTTGGCGGAAACTGCAATCAAATTTTAGGCTGGAATTAAGAAACACGAAAATAAATGGGAACTCAACTTCTTATGGCAACTATGAATTAACAGAAGGTACCGGAGAGGGAACGAATTTGATCTGGACGGTAAATAGCAGTTATCGCGCCAGTAATTTGATACGGTTAAGTTTTAATTATGATGGAAGGACCGTTTCAGACCGGCCTTCAATCCATACTATTAAGTTAGTTTTAAGTGCTACATTTTAACAAAAATGACTAATATTTTTTTATTTAGTAGTGATAGTGATTAAATGAGTAAGATTAAGTAAAAATGCGATTTTTAAGGCGATGTTACTTTGACATTTAGCATAAAATGACCTATTCTTTCGCTTCAATAATCTTAGCCTTTAACAATTAAACTTTAGTGGAGTAGACATGATATCGTCGATTGCTCTTTTTCTTTTACAAGCCCCCGCTGACGAAGGGTTTTTTAACGTAATTGTCGCAAAATTTAACGAAGGAAATGATACTGGTTGGATGTGGCCGGTACTTATTGCTTTGATTCTCGGACTCGCAATATTCCTGGAGAGAATCATCACTCTAAATTTAGCCGACATTAATACAAGGAAATTTATAGTTAATGTACAAGAAGCTCTTCAGGATGGCGGTATCGAAGCTGCTGAAGAATTATGTGCACAAACTCGTGGGCCTGTTGCATCAGTTTTTCAAGCTGGGTTGATGCGTTCACACGAAGGAATTGAGGCAGCTGAAAAAGCAATATCTGCCTACGGATCAATCGAGATGAGTTTCCTTGAAAGAGGGCTTGTTTGGTTGTCATTATTTATCGCTATTGCACCTCTCCTTGGATTCCTTGGAACGGTAGTAGGTATGATCCAGGCTTTCGATGATATTGAAGCAGCAGCTGATATTTCACCAAGTATTGTTGCCGGTGGTATTAAGGTAGCCCTTCTTACAACAGCCGGTGGTTTGATAGCTGGTATTATTCTTCAAATTGGATACAACTATTGTGTATCTAAAATTGACCGAATAATCGCTGAAATGGAAGAAAGTTCAATTACTCTTATTGATTCTATCATTCTGTTGAATGAAGGTAAGCCGCTTGTACCTGATGCAGGATCTGAGTCAGATTCTGATGCCTAGTAATCATAATTCAAATCCAAATAATAACAGGATAATAATATGGTTGTAATAAGTGTAGGACTTGCAGTTGGCTTAATTGTACTCGGCGTGCTAGGCATGCTGGGGGCAGGTGTTAATAGCCTTGTCCAAGGAAAGCAAGATTTTAAAAGAACAGGTATGATGGCAGTTCCATTTGTTGTATTTGGAATTTCATATTTCATATTTAGTAGTGATATAGCTAAAGCCGGAGTATTTACCGCAGTATTTATGCTGGGGACGATGATTTTAACTATCATCTTTACCGGCATGCGCGGTACCTTTAAGTTTTAAACAGGATATTCATCTATGTTACTCAAAAAACGAAAAAGAGAAGAGCCTGATATCAATGGATCATCAATGGCTGATATCGCCTTTCTTCTATTAATCTTTTTCCTGGTTACCACTACTATTAACGTAGATACCGGGATTGGTTTGGTATTACCTCCACCTCTTGAGGATGAAGACCCTCCACCCATTAGGCAAAGAAACCTGATGAATATTCTTGTTAATTCTGAGGGACGGATACTGATGGATGATGAGCCTTATCAGCTTGGTGAAGTAAAAAGCCACCTTATTGAATTTATTAAAAATCCAACAAATGATCCTGATTTGGCAGAAACACCGGAATTAGCCATTGTCTCCATTAAAACACAGCGTCAAACTCCATATAGAATTTATGTGGATATGCTTGATGAGGTTATGGGAGCCTATAAAGAGCTCAGAGATGAAGCTGCAAGATCGAATTATGGAGTTCCATACGGAGCTCTTAAAGATGGTAGTGCACAGCAAGAACAGGTTAAGGATATGTATCCGAAGAAAATCTCAATTGCAGAACCAGGAGACAATTAAATATGGCACACTTTAAGAAAAAACAGGCTGGCACTAAACAGGAAATACCTACTTCTGCGATGCCTGATGTGATATTTATTTTGCTGTTTTTCTTTATGGTTACTACTGTACTTAGAGAAGTAACACTTCAGGTGCGGGTAAATCTTACCCAGGCTGAAAACATAGAAAAGATTGAGCAAAAACGATTGCTATCCTATGTATATATAGGCCCGGAGCGACTTCCTGGAAATCGTCTTGGAGCGGATAAGGTTCAAATTGATGACGCCATTGTTGAAGATATTGGCGCTATCAGAACTCTTATGTATGATAAACTCCGTGAACAGCCAAAACTAATTGTTTCTTTGCGAGTTGATGAAAACTCTGAGTTTGGACTTCTTACAGATGTTCAGGAAGAGTTGAAACAGGCTAGCACTTTTAGAATTAATTATTCTACTCGACGAGAAATGAATTAAACTCTTTTATTAACAATTTAAGGCAGCTGTACCCTTGGGTGCAGGTGCCTTTTTTTATATTTAACCCAAGCTTGGGCTATGTCAGATTCATTCCAAACAATACAAAGTATAGGCAGTAAGGCACTTCTCGAAAAAATTTCTAACTTTGATGCATACAAAAATGAGCATGTTATTCAATCTATTGGGGATGACGCCGCAGTTATTCAGGAGGAAGGAAATTTCCTCACACTGCTTTCAAGTGATACTTTTGTAGAAGGTGTGGATTTTGATCCTACCTACACTCCATTTAATCACCTTGGGTATAAAGTATTATCAGCTGCAGTAAGTGATATCTACGCAATGAATGGTATCCCAGAAGCAGTGATGATAAATTTGGCCATTCCAAATAAATTATCCGTTCAAATGATTCAGGAGTTGTATAAAGGAATTTACGCTGCAGGTAAAGTTCATGAAACGGAAGTGGTTGGCGGTGATCTCAAAGCAAATCATGCCAATTTAGTAATTTCGGTAAGCATATATGGCAGAACAAATATAGATCTCATTACTTATAGAAAAGGAGCTAAAAAAGGAGATGCTATATGTATTACCGGCGATGTAGGAGGTGCATTGGCAGGGCTCCGAATCCTGATGCGAGAGAAAAGGTTCTGGGAAGAACACGGCGATGAATCCGTTCAGCCGGAATTAGGTGACTACCAGTTTGTGGTAAAACGCCAGTTGGTACCTGAGGCTCGTAAAGATCTGATAGAAGCTTTGAGAGAGCAAAATATAGTACCATCATCTATGATTGACGTTTCAAAAGGATTAATTCATGAAATTAGCGCCCTTTCTGATGCCTCAGAACTTGGTGTTTATATCTACCAGGCTGCTTTGCCTATTGCTATTGAAACCAGGCAGGTTGCCGATGAAATGGAAGAAGAAGTGGATAGATACGCTTTATTTGGAGGAGAGGATTTAGAAATCATGTTTACGTTACCTGAAACTGATGTTGAAAAATTCATGAATCACTTCAAAGATTTTGTTGTGATCGGACGCATGGTGGCCGTCGAAGAAGGGATGAAAATGCAAACTGCTGAAGGTGATGTCCTTTCCTTCGATGATTTGTCATAAACAATTGTATGGCACGTTTTTTGCCAACTAATAGTTTTACAAACAAAGATATTATAATCTCATAAACTCATCTGAGTTTGAGGTTCGTTATATTACAACCTAAGATAATTTTTTAAGCTTGTTTTAATGCCTCAAAAAAACGAAAAACCAAAAAAGTTTAATAAACCAGACGGCAAAAAGGGAGGGAATACTCCTAAATTTCCCACATGGAGTATTTTTGTATTATTCTTTGTATTGCTAATTGCCCAGGTAATGTTCTTTCCATCCGAGACGGGTAATCGAATCAAATACAGTAAATTTCTGGATTATGTAGGACAAGGCTATGTTTCAGAAATCACAATAATAAATGGGGTTGATATTACCGGTGTTTATTCTGACAAAGCTATGCAGGAAGGTATTGTTACTCAGCCTGAAACAGGGGATAATAATTTACCTTTTGCAACCAGTGAAACAGAGCAATTCAATAAATTCAGAACTACCATGCTTCGGGACGACGAAATTCGCCCCATTCTGGATGCCAATTCCGTGGAATATGATGTGCGGATTGAAGAAGATTGGTTTAGCGGCGTGTTTGTTTGGCTGATACCAATAGCTCTATTGATTGTGATTTGGATTTTCATTTTCAGAAAAATGAATCCGGGACAGCAAGTGCTGAATATAGGTAAGAATAAAGCCTCATTATATGATCAGCAAAAAGAGACCAAAGTAACATTTGAAGATGTTGCCGGCTTACAAGAAGCAAAAGCAGAAGTCGAAGAAGTGGTGGAATTCCTAAGGACCCCTCAAAAATTTACTAAACTGGGTGGGGTACTTCCCAAAGGAGTTTTATTGGTGGGGCCTCCCGGAACAGGTAAAACCCTGTTAGCCAAAGCAACTGCAGGTGAAGCCAGCGTTCCTTTTTTCAGCTTAAGCGGTTCCGATTTTGTTGAAATGTTTGTTGGCGTTGGTGCCGCAAGGGTTCGTGATTTGTTTAAGCAAGCCAAAGAAAAAGCACCTTGTATTATTTTTATTGATGAAATCGATTCCATAGGCCGCACTCGTGGCCGCGGAATGGCTATGGGATCAAACGATGAACGTGAAAATACATTGAACCAGTTATTAAGTGAAATGGACGGGTTTAACTCCGATAAAGGAGTGATTCTGATGGCCGCCACAAACCGTCCTGATATTTTGGATTCTGCGTTGCTGCGTCCGGGCCGGTTTGACCGACAAATCATGATTGATAAACCGGATTTAAACGGCCGTGTTGAAATCCTGAAAGTTCATACTAAAAAACTTAAGCTATCCGATAATATCGACCTTCGGGTTCTGGCTTCTCAAACGCCAGGATTTGCCGGTGCCGATTTGGCTAATTTGTGTAATGAAGCCGCTTTATTAGGGGCACGTCGGGATAAAGAAGATATTGAAATGGAAGATTTTCAGGATTCCATTGAAAAGGTAATTGCAGGCCTTGAACGTAAAAACAAATTGATAAGTCCACACGAGCGTAAAATTGTTGCTTATCATGAAGCAGGCCACGCAATTGCAGGTTGGTTCCTTGAGCATACCGATCCTGTTTTAAAGGTAAGTATTGTACCTCGTGGACTCGCTGCTTTAGGGTATACCTTGCAAACACCGTTGGAAGAACGATTTTTAATGACCACGGAAGAACTGAATGATAAAATTTGTGCATTACTTGGTGGTCGTGTAGCTGAAGAAATCATTTTCAATAGTATATCTACCGGGGCTCAAAATGACCTTGAACGCATTACTACAATGGCGTATGCCATGGTTGCTGAATATGGAATGAGTGAAGAATTAGGATATATTTCACTCAAGGATTCTCAAAATCCTGAAAACAGTTATGGGTTCAATAAAAAATATTCGAACCAAACAAGTGAAGATATTGATGAGGCAGTTCGGTCGATCATTAAGAAAAATCACGACCGAACCATTAAACTTCTTAGCAAACACAAAGACGAATTAGAAAAACTTGCTGAAACTTTGCTGGAAAAAGAAGTATTAGATCACCATGCATTAAGAGCATTGTTGGGTGACAGGCCACTTGGTAAACACCCGGAAGGGATTTTTGAGAAAGCTTCAGATACAAAAGAAAATGGTGTATCAAAAGATGAAAAGAAATCATCTGAAAAAAAATCTTCTGATTCCAAAAGCGCGGAGAAGTCAAAAAATATGAATGAAACCGCCAATAAAGCTGAAAATGGAAAGAAAGGCGCCTCATCTAAAAAAGAAAACGAGAGTTCTGAAGCCTGATATTTTCCACAGGTAACAGTAAGGTAACATGCTGTAACATTGAGATAACCTGCCGGTAAAGAAAGCATAATAGCGTGTTAACAGTGCGGCAACGTCCGCGGTTTAGTTTTGCATCACATTAATGAAAGCAAAACTAAATATATCAGCACACGTGAAAACACACATAATATCAGCACTCGTTTGTTTTGCGCTTTTTATTTCAAATAACCTAAAAGCGCAAAGTACGGGTACCATTACGGGTACCGTTGTAGATGCCGAAACCGGCGAAACTCTTATTGGAGTTAATGTAGTTATTGAAGAAACCTTCCAGGGTACTTCAACTGATCTAGATGGTCAATTCCAAATCCGGAATATTAAACCCGGTACTTACACGCTCATCGTAAGTTATGTCTCCTTTCAGCGACAAATTATTACCGGGGTAGAAGTTGAAGCTGGTAAAACAACTAAATTAGATCTCGCTATTCGGCCCGAAACCGAAAATCTCGGAGATGTTTTAGTAACGGCTGAGGTAGTTCGGAATAATGAAGCCGGACTTTTGAGGGAACGTCAGAAATCCCTTGCATTTAGTGACGCCATAAGTATAGAAACTATTTCTAAAACCGGTGGCAGTAATGCTGCAGATGCTTTAAGCAAAGTGACCGGAGCTTCTGTTGTGGGAGGTAAATATGTGTATGTACGAGGCTTAGGTGACCGCTATAATAATTCACAACTCAACGGGGTGAATTTACCCAGTGCCGATCCCGATAAAAATGCTACACAGTTCGATTTATTTCCTGCAAACCTTCTTTCCAGCATAGTAACCACAAAAACGTTCACTCCAGATCAACCTGGTAATTTTACAGGCGGAAATATCGACATTCGTACCAAGAACTATCCTGATTATTTTACGCTCTCACTAAGTTCATCGGTTGCCTTCAATATTCAGTCTTCATTTACCAATGAGTTGTTGATTGGAGAAAGCAGCTCTACCGATATGCTTGGTTTTGATAGTAACAGGGGCATTCCGGATATCGTAAAAGAAGCTGATTTCAATATCCCAAAATACTCTTCAGTACTCCGTGATCCCGAGGGAGCAGCTTTTTTAAATGAGGTTACAAGATCCTTTGGTTCCGAAATTATTCCTGAGGAAAATGATGCATTCACCACTTTTTCAAATGGCATCACCTTTGGCAATTACAGCCAGGTATTTGGCAATAAATTAGGGTACATCTTCAGTTTAAATTATGGACAAAATGTTTCTCACTATCAGGATGCGGTTTCAAGATCATGGGTGGCCACAGATCCAAATGCCAATGAATTAGCCACTGACTATAATTTCACGGATCAAAAAAGTGATTTAAGTGCAAACTGGGGACTTTTGACGAATGTGAGTTATCAACTGAATAATAAAAATGAAGTTTCATTCAGATATTTATCTACTCAAGACGGCATTTCAACAGGACGCATTCAAAATGGCCCTTTCATCAAAAACACTCAGTCCGAAAATGTCATTTTTGAGACTTATGTTACTAAGTATGTTGAGCGAAATATCAATTCCTTTCAGCTAAGTGGAAAGCATGCTTTAAGTAGTAGTAATAAAATCAAAGTTGAATGGGATGTATCTACGGCCAGTACCCATCAATACGAACCCAATCTAAGATTCTTTTTCCATGAGTATTCTGAGATTTCAAATCCGGATACTACGTTCAGGAATTACAGCATAAATCTGGGTTCCTCCAACGCCACTTTGCCTACTCGAATTTTCAGAAATCTAGATGAAACCAATCAACAACTGAATTTAGATGTTGAAATTCCAATTACTTTGGGACTTTCCAGAGATATGAAGTTCAAGGCTGGAGGAAGTTATTTAACAAAAGAACGCGATTTCTCGGAATATAAATTCGACTACAACTTTGGACGCCTTCGTTATCGCGATTTCAACGGTGATATCAACGCTTTTTTTGCCGAAGAGAACATGGGTGTTATTGATACTACAAACTCGGGAATCTTCCGGTTTGGCCATACCATTAGCAATGCTTCCGTTCCTTCCAATAATTACACGGGAAATCAAACCATAACAGCCGGTTATTCCATGATAGAGCTGCCACTACTCAAACGACTTACATTTGTTGGGGGTGCCAGAATTGAAGCCACGGACATGGAAACTATATCCAGCGATTCCACCAAATCTCCCGGAAATATAAGTAAAGTGGATATTCTCCCATCCGTGAATCTGATTTACAATGTGTTAGATAATATGAATTTCAGGATTGCTGCCTCACAAACGTTAGGGCGCCCTACATTCAGAGAGTTTGCTCCTTTTCAGGCATTTGATTTTGCTGGTGGCAGAGTGACGGCTGGTAATCCCAATCTGGAACGTACCCTCATTCAAAACTATGACTTCCGCTGGGAATGGTTCATGCGTCCGGGCGAAATATTAGCCATGAGTGTGTTCTATAAAAACTTCTCCAATCCAATTGAACGGGTAATGGTATCTAACAACTTTCAGGAAACATATCAAAATGTGAATGATGCTCAGGTTTACGGAGTAGAGATGGAAGCCCGATCTCGTTTAGACTGGATCTCAGAAAAATTCAGATTCTTCATGGTGAGTGCGAACCTGGCACTAACGGAATCTAAAGTAGATGTACCCCAACGTGAACTTGAATTTGCCGAAGGATTTGATATTTCAACAAGCCGTCCGTTCCAGGGACAATCTCCCTATATCTTTAATGTTTCTGCCTATTATGAAAATCCTGAACTTGGACTCAATTCATCCATTTCATTTAATCGTTTCGGAAACCGTCTTCAGGCTGTGGGCATTGGCGGAACGCCCAACATTTTTGAAGAAGGCCGGAATGATTTATACCTCTCTCTATCCAAAAAATTCTTTGATCACTTAAACGTGAAAGCCTCAATTGATAACCTGCTCAACGCCCCGTATCGAACCAT
>JBBDLQ010000026.1:0-9035 GCA_040878765.1 Balneolaceae bacterium
CGCGAACGAAAACTTTCCAACGAAGAAATTCAACATTATTGCCAGGTGGTTACGGTACTGGCTCACACCATCGAACTTCAAAAAGAAATAGACGAACTCTATGGCGGAGTTGAGGAAAATGTGGTAGCATGGAATTCCGGTTCCAACTAATCCGCTCCAGCGCAGAGCGTAGGAGCGAGTTCAAAAGTATCCTGCTATCTTCCTTAGCTGATTAAGCATACCCACTTGGTTCAGCATCTCCCCACTTGATTCAACATCCACTACCTGGTTCAAGCGTTCGCTTAGACCAAGGTTAATTGAAATCTATGTTGCCCAATCCAACAGCGAGCAAGCGGACGTTTGCTTTAAACCTGAGTTCTGCCGTAGGCACGCCCTCGGCGGATTAAAAAGTCTATTTAGTAAGTAAAATAAGCCAGTTAGGGAGAACCTGCGAGCGTCCGAGGGTTCTCGCAGCGTTCGGACGCAATGCTCGTAGGTCTTTCAGACGCTAAGAGGTTACTCAAGAGCCAGCAAGGATGCATTCTTAAATCGAACTCAGAATTTAATGTTGAAGCCGAAATATCCATCACCCGGCTTTCAAAATCATCAATATCATTCCCTATTCCAGCTGAGCCGAATGATGGAGTTCATGGCCGATCTATCTTTCCATTTCATTAAAATCCGTCCTATCCGCGTCATCCGTGTGCCATTTCTTACTCTACTTTTGAAAGCAATCTCCCACTTAGTCTCAGCAACTCGGTTTCAGCAGTTTTTGCAGCTATTTGGGCATCAATGAGCCGGTTTTCAGCATTCAACAAACTTTGTTGAGCTTCTCTTAATTCTAACGAATTAATGGTCCCCAACTCAAATCGCTCCAGGGCAATTTCAACGGTTTGATTGTTGATTTCCAGGTTTTCCTGCTCCAGCTCAATCAAAGACAGGGCGTCAATATACCTCGCATAAATTTGACTGATCTGAGCCGTTACCTGCAGATGCAAATCTGCTCTTCTCAATTGCTCATTTTTCAAAAATATTTCCGCATTTTGTATTCGTCTGCTTTTGTTATAGCCGTCAAAAAGATTTACCCTTGCAGATATCCCATAACGGAATCCATCCGTTTCAGAAAACTCAGAAAAGCCGGCACTCGCTTCCGTCCTGGAATACCCATAGCCGCCCGAAACATTCACTTGCGGAAACCATTCTCCCCTGATTTCACGAATCTCAGATCGTGCAACCCTTTCATTAAGCCGAGCAATATTCAATTCCTGATTCTGGACTATGGCATCTTGTATTAAAGCATCAAGTTCCAGTTTATCAGCAAGTTCAATATCCGGTTCAACCGAAAACTTCATGGTTGTTGTATCACCCAATATTGATGTAAGTATAACCTTTAACTGGTTTAATGAAGTATTTGCACGTATTAAGGCTGCCCGATCGGTGTTAAAATCTGCACGGGCCAGCAACAGATCATATTCCGATCCCGAACCTAAATCCCGTTTGGTTTCAGCAATACGTATACGTTCTTCTGATATTTCCAAAGTATACTCTAACACTTGTGCTGCTTTTTGCTGCCCTGCGATCTCATAATAACCACTAATAATATCAGCCAGTACCACTTCTACCCTATATCTTGCTTCGGCTTCGCTAATCTGTGATTGGGTTGAGAGACGGTCGAGGGTGGCAAACATAGTGAGGCCATCAAATATGGTCCATTCAGCACCGATATTGTAATCATAGATGGTTGTCCGGGCATTCTCATCATTTCGATCGGGAAGCTGACCGCCATACACCGTCACATTATCCTGAATGCGGCCATTGTAAGAACCATCCGCAGAAATTACCGGGAGGAAACCTGCATTGCCAATGGTGGTGTTATTTTCAGAAATACGGCTTTCATTTTCAGCAATTCGGATAGCGAAATTCTTCTCAAGCCCAATACGGATGGCATCCTCTAATTGCAGGGTTGTATTGGTTTGGGCATAGGAATGGACAAACATCAACCCATAAAATAAAGCGAAAACACCTATGATTTTAAGAACTTTTGAAAGAGTCATACTCAATTAAATTAAACTGCTGTGGTTTCAAGGTTCTCGAGCCTGCGGAAGGTTTCTTCATCCACTGCCCCTTTTGCTGATCGCTCGCCGGAGATATAGGTGTATAGAACCGGAATTACGTAGAGCGTGAGGATACTTGCAAAGATCAATCCTCCAATGATTGCAATACCCATGGATTTCCGGCTTTCGGCACCCGCTCCCAATGCAAGGGCAATGGGTAAAATTCCTAATACAGTGGATAAACTTGTCATTAATATTGGGCGAAATCGAGCCACTGCCGCATCTTTAATAGCCTCAAGATTTGATAAGCCCTGAACCTGCCGCTGATTTGCAAATTCCACGATAAGGATTCCGTTTTTGGTTACCAGGCCAATGAGCATGATCATCCCAATTTGGCTGAATATGTTCAGGGTTTGATTAAAGTACCAGAGCGTCAGTAATGCACCGGTTAAGGCCAGCGGCACGGTAAACATGATAACCAGCGGATCGCGAAAACTCTCAAACTGAGCCGAAAGCACCAGGTATACAAGCAATAAAGCCAGCATGAATACATAAATCAAACTGGATGAACTTTCTACAAAATCGCGTGAGGGACCTGAAAGTGAAGTACTGTAAGAGTCGTCCAGAACGCGGTCAGCAATGGCATCCATCGCATCAATTCCGTCGCCGATTGTTTTACCGCGGGCTAAACTTGCTGAAACAGTTGCCGATGCATATCGATTGAACCGATATAGTTGCGGGGGACTACTTTGTTCGGTCATAGTCACCAGGTTATCCAGCTGTATGATCTCCCCTTCATTATTTCTGACATACAAGCTGCGTAAATCGATGGGCGCATTACGGTCTTCGCGAGACATTTGCCCGATCACCTGATATTGTTTTCCCCCTTTCAGGAAAAAACCAAACCGCTGCCCGCTGTATGCCAGTTGCAATATTTCGGCAATATCCCGTGTCGAAACTCCAAGAGCCTGAGCCCTGTTTCGGTCAATATTTATTTCTAATTCGGGCTTGTTGAATTTCAGATCTACATCTACAAAGTTAAATGCCGGGTCGTTATTGGCTTCTTCCAGAAATGCCGGAATGATGTCCTTGAGCTTTTCATTTGTTGCTGCCTGCAATACATACTGTACGGGCTGACCACCCCTTCCGCCGCCAATACTTTGTTCCTGTGCAATAAAAGTACGGGCACCACTCAGGTTTTGAATTTTTTGGGATAGATCATCATAAATTTCCTGTTGAGAACGATCTCTTTCATCCGCATCCGTCAGGATAATTCGCCCGAAGCCGGAGTTTACAGAACTGGAGGCCCCAAAACCCGGGGAAGTTACCGTAATCAACCCATCAATTTCCGGAACCTCATTCAACAGAAAGCGATTGAGGTTATCCATGTAGTGATCCATATACTCAAAGTTTGCCCCCTCGGGTGCCGTTGCACTTACGATAAGACGGCCGCGATCTTCGAGCGGTGCTAATTCCTGCTGAAGGTTACCATAAAACAACCAAATTCCCCCCATGCATAAAATTACGACAACAAACGCCAGCCATCGTTTTTGCATAAAGGATTCCAAACTGTTTTTATACATTTTATTAAGCCAAATATAAAAGGGTTCGGTTTTGCGATAAAACCAGCTATGCTTCGCATCGGGTTTGAGGATCTTGGTAGAAAGCATTGGGGTTAAGGTCAATGCCACAAAGGAAGAAATGACAATTGCCCCGGCTATCACCACTCCAAATTCAAGAAAGAGCCGGCCGGTTAAACCACCTAAAAATAAAATTGGAATAAACACAGACACCAGTGCAAGTGATGTAGCTACAACAGCAAAGAAAATCTCCCTCGATCCGAGGATGCCGGCTTCAATAATGCCCATACCGGATTCAATTTTTGCATAAATATTTTCGAGGACTACAATTGCATCATCCACCACCAAACCTATTGCTAAAACAATGGCTAAAAGAGTAAGAACATTAATAGAAAAGCCTGCAAGGTACATTACAAAAAATGCACCTATCAAAGCTATAGGAATTACAATAATCGGAATGATCGTGGTTCTAAAGTCACGCAGAAACAGGAAAATAATAAGTATAACCAAAGCCAGGGCCAGGAAGATAGTCTGCTGAACTTCATCGAGTGAAGCCCGGACATATTCAGTGGTATCGAAGCCAACGGCCGTTTGGATATCGGGCGGAAGATCTTTTTTAATTTGTTCAACGCGATTATAAAACTCATCCGCTATTTCAATTTGATTTGCCCCTGGCTGCGGAACGATTACCACGCCCACCATAGGCTCACCATTACGTTTAAGAACAGTTCTTTCGTTGGCTGCCCCAAGTTCAGCCCGGCCTATGTCCCGAAATCGGATTACATTGCCATTTTGCTCGCTTATGATCAGGTTATTGAACTCTTCCGGGGTATATAATCTGCCCTGGGTTCGTACGGTAAGCTCCGTTTCATTACCCTCTATACGACCTGATGGTAGTTCCACATTTTCACGCTGTAATGCCTGTTGCACATCTAAAGGAGTGAGCCGGTAGGCCGCTAAACGGAGAGGATCCATCCATAATCGCATGGCATACTGTTTTTCACCCCAAATTTGAACACTACTGACACCTGGAATGGTTTGAACCCGTTCTTTAAAATCATTTAGTGCTACATCAGAAAGATCCAGTAAATTCCGTTTATCACTCCTTACATTCAGAAATACAATAGGCCTCGCATCTGCATCAGCTTTTGATACTACAGGCGGATCGGCATCGGGCGGCAAATTCCTGACGGCTCGCGACACCCGAGACTGTACATCATTGGCTGCATTATCGAGATCAATTTCCAGCTCAAATTCTACTGTAATGGTACTACGCCCCTCACGGCTTACGGATGTCATCGTTCGTATTCCGGCTATACCATTGATTTCCTCCTCCAAGGGCTCGGTAATTTGTGATTCAATTACATCTGCGTTGGCTCCGGTGTAGGAGGTGCTAACCGTAACTATGGGCGGCTCTGTTGCAGGGTATTCCCGAATACCCAAAAATGTAAAAGCTACTATACCTAAAATGAGAATCACCAGCGACATTACCGTTGCCAGTACCGGCCTGCGAATACTTAGAGAGGATAAACTCATCAGTTTTGTACTCCGTTACGTTCATCCTGAACTACCCGAACCGGGGTGCCGCTTCGAACTTGTAAAAGGCCGGTTGTTAAAACTGAATCACCGGGGCTGATTCCCTCCAAAATTTGAACACTGCTTTCAGTTCTGATACCGGTTACCACTTTTTGCTCCTCAACTTTCCCTTCTTTTACCAGGAACACTTTTTGAGCATTAAGTTCGGGGATTACGGCAATACTTGGTACCAGTATGGCACCTTCAATTTCCTGAAGAATAAATTCAAGATTGGCAAAAGCACCCGGTAATAATTTTCCATCCAGATTATCAGCTTGTGCCCTGATCTTTAGGGTTCTGGTCTGCCGGTCAATTCGGGGTTCAATAGCATAAACCTCCGCATCAAAGTCAGATTCAAATCCCTGCACGTTAAACACTACTTTATCCCCCTCTTCTACCTCCCCGGCATATCTTTCCGGGATGGAGAACTCAATTTTTATAGGGTGAATGGACTGCAATGTGGCTACTTCTGTAGTTGGCGAGATGTAGCTGCCATTACTCACATATCGCAAGCCAACGATGCCATCAAACGGTGCAATGATTTCTGTTTTTTCAATTTGAGCATTGATCAGTGCATGTTCAGCCTTCAATACATTTAGTTCGTTGAGTGTGGCATCGTATTCTTCCTGACTGATTCCTCCTCTTTCAAGAAGTTGCTGCTGGCGTTTTTCCCGAAGCTCGGCTAAACTCATCCTATACTCAGCTTGTTTTAGACGTGCTTGTAGTTCGTTGTCATTAATTTTGACAAGAACCTCGCCTTTTCGCACTCTCTTGCCTTCCTCCAATTGTAATTCCACAATTTTTCCTGAAATTTCACTTCTCAGGTCAATATCCTCATTGGCAATTAATGTGCCGGTAGTAAAAATCTTATTTTCAAAAACCTCTGGCTCTGCTACATGAACCTGAACCGAAAGTCGATCATCACGATTGTTACCGGACATTTGAGAAGAAGAAGCATCGGTCAGGCTTTGGATTTTAGGGATGGCAAGCAATCCAAGTACAACCAAAACTCCAATAGTTATCAATAACTTTTTCATAGGGTAATTTTTTCTGGAGTATATATTTCTTATTGAAGATAACCCTTAACGCTGGTTTACCATTCTTTGATAATGCAAAGGTGTGTAAAAATTAACATAAAAAAAGCGATACAGAAATCTGCATCGCTTTAATTTAAAATTTGTGAAAAAGCTAAACTCAGGCTACCTGAGCTTCCAGTTGTTTGGCAAGATGTGATTTCGGAACGGCTCCAATAATTTGATCAACCACTTCACCATTTTTAAAAATCAGTAAAGATGGTATGCTGCGAATTCCGTACTTAACAGAAACTTCGGGGTTACTATCCACATCTACTTTTCCAATTTTTGCTTTGCCTTCATATTCGCCGGCCAGTTCCTCCACAATCGGTCCAACCATGCGGCAAGGTCCGCACCATTCGGCCCAGAAATCCACCAATACTGGTTTTTCTGATTTCAGAACTTCCTCATCAAAATTGCTGTCTGTAAATTCAATTGGTTTTGACATAATACTATTCGTTTTGTTTTATGTAGTTTTCTTTAATCTTGAACAAATATCGGGATATTTCATTCAACAATACACATTCTTTTAAATTATTAGGGTGATAGGGTTGAGTGATATGGTATATCTTGGTTTGTTAAATTTTCACTCCTCGTTCATCTTCAGCTTCCATGTATTAACTGAACAGCATCTTCACCCAACACATCTCTCAAACCCCTAAGTAAATCATCATTCGGTTCAACCACAAAATTCCTGACATTCATACGGATCGGTGCATTGGCTTCTTTGCTATGAACCGATAACCGAACCTGCGTATTTCCCTTATTCAGAGAAAATAAAGTTTCCATTTGTTTCAGATCATCTTTTTTAAGCTCAGAAGTATTCAAATCAATTTTCAGGTTGAGCTGATCCTGGAATTTCTCACGTAGATTTTCAACCCGCTCAAAGGAATTGGCAATTACTTTAGGCTGACCGCCCCTCATATCTACGCTGCCGTCAATAAAAAGGACATTATCGGTCTGAAGCAACCCCATATACTGGTCGTATGTTTTACTGAAAGCAATCACTTCCGTAGAATTCGTCAAATCTTCCACCTGAAGAAATGCAAATGGGCGGCCTTTTTTATCGGTTACCCGTTTTACCGCAGTAATAATTGCAATGAACCGGATTGATGAACGATCCGACATTTGGCCAAACACCTCATCACTCAAATTTTGTTTACCAAACAACCGAATTTCTTCCTTGAACCGGCTCAGCGGATGACCGCTCAGGTAAAACCCGATCAGCTCCCGTTCTTTGTTGAGCCGCTCGATTTGTGTCCATCGCGGTACCTCACGGAGTTTTGGCTCCTGTGAACCGGCTCCACCGCTATCTCCACCAAACAAATTCCCTTGATTAAGACGAATTTCTTCCTGCTTGCGAACAGCGTACGAAAGTATATCTTCTACCGATTCGTACATTTGTGCCCGATTATCATTCAATGAATCGAAAGCTCCGGCAATAATCAGGCTTTCCATGGTTTTACGATTACATACCCGAAGGTCAACCCGGGTGGCAAAATCAAATATCGATGTAAAATCCCCATTTTCTTCCCGTTCCTCAACAATATGCTGAATTGCCGACGACCCAACACCTTTAATGGCCGACATCCCATATTGCACCCGTCCGTCTTTAGCCCTGAATTTACCGCGGGCTGTATTGATATTGGGAGGATCAACCGGAATATTCATACGCTGACATTCCTCAATAAAAGATGCCACTTTTTTGATGTCGCTCATATTATGTGTCATCACCGCGGCCATATACTCCGAAGGATAATTTGCCTTGAAATACATGGTGTGATAGGCAATCACCGAGTAGGCTGCGGAGTGTGATTTATTAAATCCATAGCCCGCAAACATGGCCATTTTATCGAATACTTCTTTGGCTGTTTCCTCATCATAGCCTTTTTCAACTGCCTGCTTAACAAATTTTTCTTCTTCAGGCGGAAGGAGTTCTGGTTTTTTCTTACCCATTATTCGCCGAAGCACATCCGCTTCACCGAGCGAATAATCTCCCATCTGCTGAGCTACTTTCATGATCTGCTCCTGGTAAATCATGATACCGTAAGTCGGCTCCAGGATATCCAGTAAATCATCATGATCATACTCAACTTTCTCACGGCCGTGTTTTCGTTCAATATAATCCGGAATGAACTGCATAGGCCCCGGACGGTATAGCGCATTCATGGCAATCAAATCATTGATGCTGGTGGGTTTCAGGTTTTTAAGATGCTTGCGCATCCCATCACTCTCAAACTGGAAAATCCCTGAAGTACCGCCCTGTTGAAAAAGCTTAAAGGTCTTTCCATCATCCAGAGGGATGGTATCCAGGTTATATTCTTTATTGTGATTTTCTTTTACATAGGCAATGGCTGTCTTAAGAATGGAAAGGGTTTTTAAACCCAAAAAGTCCATTTTAAGCATACCGGCACTTTCAATTACGCTGCCGTCAAACTGGGTTACGTACAACTCTGCATCCTTTGCAGTACTAACCGGAATGTATTCGGTGAGTTTATCCGGGGCAATGATGATTCCCGCCGCGTGAATTCCCGTATTCCGTACCGACCCTTCCAGAACTGCGGCCATTCTAAGGGTTTCAGCTTCCAGCCCTTCGCCATCTCTTATGTCGCGTAATTCTTTCACTTCGGCAAAAGCATCATCCAGTGATGTGCCCGGACGTTCGGGAATTAATTTGGCAATCCGGTCGGCATCAGCCAGGGGCAGATCCAACACACGTGCCACATCCCGCACGGATGATCGTGCCGCCATAGAGCCAAAAGTTATAATATGGG